>NZ_LBJZ01000166.1:0-67867 GCF_028128935.1 Bradyrhizobium sp. CCBAU 11361 | reverse complement strand
GTGGTCGTCAATTGACGGCGCCGCCCGACTTCGGCCTGGATGGCTTGACGGGGCTCGCCGGTGCGGGCGCGACCGTCGGCTGAGCGGGAGGTGCCGCCGCCTCCATGTCGCTCTCACGGCACCTGTTCCTCCGCCAGGTCTCTTCAATCAGCTTCTGCTGCCCCCGCGCGGCGAGGTAGTCGTTGCGATAGGCGAGCTCTGCGACCACAGCGCCGCCCGTTCCGGTCTCGGCCTTCGCCATCAGCCGCTCGAGGTCTTCGATGCGCTTGACGACGTTCTTGCGCTCGGTTGCGAGTTGCTTGCAATCCCAGAGGTCATAGCGGGCCGGATCGACGAAGGCCGGGCTGATGGTGTCGCTGACGCCCGCACAGCCGGCGAGCGCCGCGCAGAGCGCGACCAGCGGAAGCAGCGCGCGCACGGGGCGGCAGCTGGAGAGGAACGAGACAGACATGCCGGATGAATAGTCCCCGTGGATTGAGAATGCCTAAAGCAGCAACAGATGTCCGGATTGAGGCTTTGCCTTGTGCGGCCGGCTCGCTTAAGGAAGAACCACCCACCCGGCCCGCGAAGCGCCGATTCCAGACGGCCGGAGGTGGACTTAAGTGTTTGATCTCGTTGGATCAAGCGGGCATGGCGGAATTGGTAGACGCAAGGGACTTAAAATCCCTCGGTGCGCAAGCGCTGTGCCGGTTCGACCCCGGCTGCCCGCACCACGAGAAGTGACGGCGCGAGGACGGCGGAGGGCGGCGTCTGCAATCGCATCGCTTGCGTCCCGGTTCACCGACGTCATTGCGATTCCCGGCGTGGCTCAGATGGCGATCGTCCGCTCGACCCTGAGCTCGCTGAAGACCTTCGTGACAGGCAGGTGAAACGGCAAATCCGTGTTGGTGTGGTGCCAGCAGAACGGGCACGGCTTCTCGATCGAGATTCCCGGCGTCGAGTTGAGCGCGCCGAAGCCATCGATCGTGCCCATCACGTCGATGATCTTCTTGTACCGGGGCGGCATCGCGACCGCCGCGGACACCGTGACGATCCAGAACCTGTCGTCGGGAATGGTTTGTTCGATCGCCGGCTGCTCCTTCAGCTCGTACAGCGCTTCCGAGATCACGAGGTTGCCCTTGGAGTGTCCGGTCACCAGCGAAAAGCTGAAACGACCATCGCCCAGCAAAGCCATGACCGTCCTTGTATCCAGGCTGACGCGGCCGAGTTCGAGCGGCGATGTCGGCGGACTGAGGGTCTCGGGCCGGTTCAGCGCCCGGCTGACGTCGTCCAGCTCCTCGAACTGATGGCGCAGGCGGTTGAGCGTGCCGAACCAGAACCAGCCACCGAGCGCCTCGGTCAGGAGATCGGCAAGCCCGTAGCCCGACACCACGGCAGCAGCCGACACGCCGAACGCGTCAGCGACATTCCGTGCGAAGGCCGCCGCCCCCAGCGCCGAACTGCCGACGCCGGCCACCGCCAGGATACGGACATCGGCGCCGCCAGCATTGGCGAAGTCTTCCACGGTGTTGCAGAGCTTGAGCGATCCGGCGCCGGATGGCGGGACGATCAGGATTGCGCCCTCGCGTGCCAGCCAGGGCGCCGTTTCGCGGGCCTCCTCCTGGGTCACCTTGCCGATGTCGTAGAAGATTCCGTCGAGAACCGCGTTTCTGCGGCGAAATGACTCCAGGGCGGCCTCGCGCAACGGCGTCCGGGACTCGAAGATCTCCTCGAAGCTGTTGCGGCCGAGTTGGGCCGTCGCGAGCGAGCGTTGCGTTGAGAGCATCACGGTTCCCCGCAGCCATTCCGGCGACGGCTAGCGTAGCAAGAACCCTGCCACCTTGGGTGGTACCGCCGCGCCGCTTCGACAGGCTGACGGCGACCTCACCAGGTCTTGTCCGCCCCCGCCCCGCCTGACAGCCATCCCAAAACATGGGTTGTGCGTCGCAGCAGGGACAAGACATAAAGCCTCTCAATCAGAGGTGAGCTTTTTGTCCGACGTCAATGCCGACAGTTGGGTGTCCTCGGGACACCGGCCTATGGGTTTTCCCGAATTCGTCATCGTGATCGCGTCCATCATGGCGCTGAATCCGCTTGCGATGGACATGATGCTGCCGGCGCTGCCCAATATCGGGGCCGCTTTCAAGATTCCCGTCGCCAACCATCTCCAGCTCGTGCTGTCGACCTTCCTGATCGGCTTCGGCGTGGGCCAGTTCGTCATGGGTCCGTTGTCGGACCGCTTCGGCCGTCGCCCGGTGCTGCTCGGTGGCATGGCGGTCTATGCGGTGGCGAGCGTGCTGGCGGTTGCCGCGCCCTCGTTCGAGACGCTGCTGCTGGCGCGCGCGCTGCAAGGGCTCGGCACCTCGGCAACGCGCGTGATCGCGACCTCGATCGTGCGCGACTGCTATGTCGGCCGCCGCATGGCGAGCGTGATGTCGCTTGCCATGATGGTGTTCATCGCGGTGCCCGTGATCGCGCCGTCGTTCGGACAGGCGGTGCTGCTCGTCACGCAATGGCGCGGCATCTTCGTCGTGCTGATGCTCTATGGACTGCTCGCGCTCGCGTGGTCTGTGCTGCGGCTGCCCGAAACCCTCCCTCAGTCAGAACGCAGGTCGCTGGCGCCCGCCGACGTGCTCTCGGCGTTCCGGCAGACCCTGACCAATCGCCAGACCATCGGCTATGCGACGGCCGCCGGCAGCGTCATCGGCGCACTGTTCGCCTATGTCTTCTCGGCCCAGCAGGTCTTCACCGGCATCTATCACCTCGGCCACTACTTCCCGCTCGCCTTCGCCGCGATCGCGGCCGGCACCGCCGTTGCCGGCTTCCTCAATGCGAGGCTGGTCGGGCGGCTCGGCATGCGCGTAATCTCGCACGGCGCCCTGACGCTCTATGCCGTGGTCGCCAGCGTCATGCTGGTCACCGAAATCCTGAACGTGCTGCCACTTGCCCTGTTCATGGCACTGTCGGCGCTCATGATGTTCTCGTTCGGCATGATGGTCGCGAACTTCACCGCGCTCGCGATGGAGCCGCAGGGCCACATCGCCGGCACCGCCTCCTCGCTCTACGGCTCGATCACGACGCTGATCGGCATCGTGGTCGGCATGGCGATCGGGCAGAGCTTTGACGGCACGCTGCTGCCGTTCTCGGTCGGCTTCTTCCTGTCGACGCTGGCTGCGCTCGCGATCGTGCTGGTGGTGGAGAAGGGCCGGCTGTTCAAGCCGCATCATCGCCCCGTCGGTTAAGGAACTTGCGGGCGGCCTCGATGTTGTAGTGCAGCAATTCGAGAGGCCACTGCCATGGAACCGGAACACCGCGAAGAGCCCACCTCAGATCGGCCTGATACGGGACGTTCCGAGCCAAACGCCGAGCAGGCTGCGTTCAACGCGCCTTTCGCAAGCGAAGGCCTCGAGCGGGTGCGCGACAGCCATTGCTGAGCCCGCAGCCTATTGCGCCGGACGCCGGCTGGCGCTGAAATCGTCTGCGGCGCTCTCGGGCGCGGCGCTGCTTCCGCGCGGTGGCACCATCAGCACAACAATCTCCCGCGTGACACCGGGCCGGCCCCACAGCATGGCCTGCACGGTGAACTCACGCCTGACGAACTGCCCGGCGCCAGCGGACACCGACTCCATCCACCGGTTGCAATAGTCCTGGCCGCGGAAACAAAGCGCGGCCCAGCCGCGGTCCAGCGTCATCTTGCGCGGCAAGCCCCAAGTGTATTGGTACGCGAACGGCCGTGCATAACGCGGATGGTCGGGGCTATAGAACGCCGTCGCAAAAGCCAGCGCATCATCGCCACTCACCGCGCTCAGCGGCGCGCCGGTCAGTTCGCGCCACTCGCGCGTCAATTCGCTGGCCGCCTGCGCGTAGAAGTTCCGGCCCTCTTCGTAGCCGTGATTGTTGCGATAGACGGCATGGATCGGGGCGGCGACCAGGACGGCGGCGAGCGCGACGCCGGCCACGAGCATCGTGACGTTGACGGTGTGGAACCGCTCGATCGGATAGCGCGTGCCACAGACCACGAGAACGACGAACAGGAACAGCCCCTGCAACGCCCACAGCGACGGCAGATCCGTCCCCATTACAAGCGACGTCAGCACCGGCAGCACGATCGTGCCGATCGCAACGTAGAAGAGAAGTCGCAGGCCCGGACTCATTGCCGCGAAGTCGGCCGGAACCTGCTTCAGCCGCGTGCCGGCGATGAGCATCCAGAGGACGGCCGACACGCTCATGGCCGCAGCCAGCCCCAGCAGGAAATTCTTCGCCTCGCCGAGCGAGCTCACGGCGCTGCCATTGGCGTGAGCCAGCGCATAGGTGAAGGTCGACGCGCCCGTCGTCGCAAGCCAGTAGAGGTGCGGCGACAGCGCCGCGACCCCGACGGCGACCGAGATCCAGGGCGAAGCGGAGGTGAAATAGGCGCGCCGCGCCGGATGCGCCAGCGCGGCAAAGGCGAAGCTCGCGACGAGAAAGATCGAATAATACTTGCCGACCATCGCGAGCGCCGTGGTGCATCCCACCGCGACGGCCCACAGCGGGCCGCGCGTCTCGAACGCGCGCAGGAAGCACCAGGTCGCCAGCGGCCAGATCGCGAGCAGCACCGCATTGGCGTTGAAGCGCTGGGCGTGGAACTGATAGGCCGGCGTCAGCATCAATAGCAGCAGCACCAGGATGCGCTTGTGCCCGGTCACGAACTGCCGCGAGATCAGATCGACGAAGACCAGCGCAAGCCCGGCATTGGCCATCGCCATCAGTTGCAGCGACCAGTCGCTGAGCGGAAAGACGAAGGTCCATGCCGCCGTAACCCACCCCATCAACGGCGGATGCTTGTGATAGCCGAAGGCAAAGTTCCGCCCCAGCGTCCAGGCCTCGAGCGTATCGGGGTGCAGACCGCTGCCGGCATAGGCGATGGCCAGATAGAGCGTCCAGGTCGCAACGAAGCAGGCGATGAGAAGCGGCACCGGCCAGCCCGCCTCGACGCCGTCGAGCCAGCGCAGGAAAGGCCGGCGCCATCGCGCCGGCGCGCGATCTGACCGTTCGGCCATCGCCTGGAATGCAAAATCGAACGGCACAGGAATCAAATGGGACAAGGAAAGTGATGCGCGAGGACGACACATCTATTTCAGGTTGGAAACAAATAGCAATGATTGAGAATTGGAAGCGCTAAAAGTTCCAGGGCCTTCTCAAGGTGACGCCGAGCTGAAACGACAACGGCGCCGCTGATGACAGCGGCGCCGCGTGATGATCCGGATGAAAGGCGGAAGGATGCGCCCGCCTACTCCGACTTGTCGACGTTCCAGAACAGGGGCGTTGCGGGGCCATCGAGCACACCGCTCAACGATTTGCGCCAGCCGCTCGGCAGCAGATACTGCCCCAGCGGAACGTAGATCACCTGCTCATAGGCTTCCTTCTGGATGTCGGCGGCGATCTTCTTCTGCTCGTCGATCGACGGCGCGCGGACGAAGGCATCCTTGAGCTGCTCGATCTTGGCGTCTTCCGCCCAGCCGAACCAGCCCTTCTTGCCCTGGCCGCCGATCGAGAGATTGGCGATCGGGTTGGAGACGTCGGCCGCGACCCAGTTCGTGAAGAACATGTTCCAGCCGCCTTCCTTCGGCGGCTTCTGGCTGGCGCGGCGGCTCACCACCGTCTGCCAGTCGGTTGCCTGCAGGTCGACCTTGAAGCCGGCCTCGCGCAGCAGCTGGGCGGCCACGATCGGCTGCGCCTTGAGCGTCGTGACGTCGCCGGGTGCCATGACGACGATCGGGGTGCCGTCATAGCCGGACTCGGCGAGCGCCTTCTTGGCTTCCGCCATGCCATTGCCCTTCACCAGGGTCTCGGCGCCGACCTCAGTCGCGAGCGGCGTGTCGCAGACGAAGAACGCGCCGCAGATCTTCTGGTACTTGGCGTTGCCGACGAGCGCATCGAGAACGTCCTTCTGGTTCATCGCCAGAAAGGCAGCACGGCGCACTTTCACGTTGTCGAACGGCGGATGAAGGAAGTTCATCCGGCCGAGCGTCTGAAAGCCGAACTTGTTCGAGACCTCGAGCGTGATCTCCTTGTTCGCTTCCAGGACCGGCAGCATGTCGTACGGCAGGTTCTCCATGAAGTCGATGTCACCCGACTGCAGCGCGTTCACCGCGGTCTGCGAGTCCGGCATCGTGATCCACTCGACGCGGTCGACCTTCACCACCTTGCCGCCGGAGGTCCAGCTCGCCGGCTCCTTGCGCGGCACGTAATCGGTGTTCTTGACGTAGACTGCCTTCACGCCGGGCTGGAATTCCGACTGCACGAACTTGAAGGGGCCCGAGCCGATCTGCTCGGGGATCTGCTTGTCCGCCGGCGTCTCGGCGAGGCGCTTCGGCATCATGAAGGCGACGCGCGAGGACGGCTTGCCGATGGAGTCGAGCACGAGGCCGTAGGGCTCCTTCAGCTTCAACGTGATGGTCTTGGCGTCGGTCGCCTCGATGCTCGCGGTGAAGTCCAGGAGCTTCTGGCCCATGCCGTCGACCGCGGCCCAGCGCTTCAGCGAGGCAACGCAGTCCTCCGCGGTCACCGGCGCACCGTCATGCCACTTCAGGCCGTCGCGCAGCGTGAAGGTGTAGGTGAGCTTGTCGTCGGAGATCTTCCAGTCCGCCATCTGCGGCTGGATCTTGAAGTTCGAATCGGTGGCCACCAGCGTGTCGTAGACCATGTAGCCGTGGTCACGCGTGATGTAGGCCGTGGTGAAGATCGGATCGATGATGCGCAGGTCGGAATGCATCACCGCGGTGAGGGTCTTGCCGGCTGCAAGCACTGGCGAGGCCAGCGCGGTCGAGAGCGCGACGACCGACAGCGCAAGTTTGGAGGCGAACGCGCGAGGCGCCCGGCGCGTGAAGTGGAACATAAAAAGTTTCTCCTGACGTGAAACTGTTCAAAGGCAGGTTATTGGTTGGGCATTCGGTTCGTTCTTTGGGCGAACTAACCTCATGCAATGCCTTTAGCTTTTCGAGACTTGCAGACAGTGCCGAGCGCGTCAATCCGGTTTCGCTGCAGGCCCAGGCGGCGCGCGCACGGGCTCCCCAAAGATCGGTTTGGCTCTACAACGCTCTCCGCTTGTCCTGCCCCGCGCCGATGCAATGCGCGTTCCATCTTTCGAAGCTTGAGAGACATGACGATGAATCCAGCCAATCTTCCCTTCGATTCCGAGGCGATGCTCGAAGGCCTGCGCGGCTGGGTGGAATGCGAAAGCCCGACCTGGGATGCGAGCGCCGTGAACCGCATGCTCGATATCGCAGCGCGGGATATGGCCATCATGGGTGCGACGATCGAACGCATCGCCGGCCGACAGGGCTTTGGCGGCGTGATCCGCGCGCGCTTTCCTCATCCAAAGCAGGGCGAGCCGGGCATCCTGATCGCCGGGCACATGGATACCGTCCACCCGGTCGGCACCATCGAGAAGCTGAAATGGCGGCGTGAGGGCAACAAGTGCTACGGCCCCGGCATCTACGACATGAAGGGCGGCAACTATCTCTCGCTGGAAGCGATCCGGCAGCTGGCGCGCGCCGCCTTCACCACGCCGCTGCCGATCACCGTGCTGTTCACGCCGGACGAGGAGGTCGGCACGCCCTCGACACGCGACATCATCGAGGCAGAGGCTGCGCGCAACAAATACGTGCTGGTGCCCGAGCCCGGCCGTGCCGACAACGGCGTCACCACCGGACGTTACGCGATCGCGCGCTTCAATCTCGAGGCGACTGGCCGGCCGAGCCACGCCGGCGCGAGGCTGTCGGCGGGCCGCTCGGCGATTCGCGAGATGGCGCGGCAGATCCTCGCCATCGACGCGATGACGACGGAGGACTGCACCTTCTCGGTCGGCGTCGTGCATGGCGGACAATGGGTCAATTGCGTTGCCACGACCGCCACCGGCGAAGCGCTTTCGATGGCCAAGCGCCAGGCCGATCTCGATCGCGGCGTCGAGCGGATGCTGGCTCTGTCAGGCACAACCAATGATGTTGCGTTCAAGGTGACGCGTGGCGTCACCCGGCCCGTGTGGGAACCCGATGCCGGCACCATGGCGCTGTACGAGAAGGCGCGCGATATCGCCAGATCGCTCGGCGCCGAATTGCCGCATGCGAGTTCGGGCGGCGGCTCAGACGGCAACTTTACCGGCGCGATGGGCATCCCGACGCTCGACGGCCTGGGCGTGCGTGGAGGCAATGGCCACACGCTCGAAGAGTATATCGAGGTCGAGAGCCTGGTCGAACGCGGCCGCCTGATGGCAGGGCTGCTGGCGACGCTGGAGTGATTTTGGGCTCGTCATTCCGGGGCGGTCCGAAGGACCGAACTATGGTGCGCACTTGCGCACCTGAGAATCTCGAGATTTCGGGGTTCGCGTCTTCGACGCGCCCCGGAATGACGACGGCAGGAAAGACAGCTCGCTGCCCAAAACAACTAGCCGTACTGCAAAACCTGTGGCCCTGATGGCACGGGAATTGCTGAAATGTTAGGCTGATGGCAGAACAGGCAACGACCGCTGCCGCCGATTTGACTCTAATCTGACGGATTCAACTTGCTCGGATATCTCCTACGCCGAATCTTTGCCGCCGTGCCCGTGATGGGCGTCGTCGCGCTGTTCGTCTTCCTCCTGCTCCGCCTCACCCCCGGCGATCCCGCCGCGATTCTCGCCGGCGACAACGCCACGCCGGAACGGCTGGAGCGCATCCGTGCCTCGCTCGGCCTCAACGAGCCCCTGATCGTGCAGTTCATCACCTGGGTGAACAAGCTGCTGCACGGCGATCTCGGGACCTCGCTGATCTCCAACCTGCCCGTGATGAAGATGATCGGCCAGCGCGTCGAGCCGTCGATCTCGATCGCGCTGTCGACCATCATCCTCGCCGTCATCGTCGCAGTCCCCCTGGGCGTGATCGCAGCGTGGAAGCACGGCACCTGGATCGACCGTTTCGTGATGGGTCTCTCGGTGCTCGGCTTCTCGGTCCCGGTATTCGTGGTCGGCTATCTCCTGATCGAGGTCTTCGCCATCGACCTGCGCTGGGTGCCGGTGCAGGGCTTCCGCAGCATCTCGAACGGCTTCGGCCCGTTCTTCGAGCGCATGATCCTGCCGACCTGCGCCCTCTCCTTCATCTACATCGCGCTGATCGCGCGCATGACGCGCGCGGCGATGCTCGACGTGCTCGGCGAGGACTATGTCCGCACCGCGCGCGCCAAGGGCATCAACGAGGTCGCCGTGATGATGCGCCATGCGCTGCGCAACGCCGCCGTGCCCGTGATCACCGTGATCGGCACCGGCTTTGCGCTTCTGATCTCGGGCGTCGTCGTCACCGAGAGCGTGTTCAACATCCCCGGCATCGGCCGCCTCACCGTGGATGCGGTGCTGGCGCGCGACTATCCGGTGATCCAGGCCATGATCCTGCTGACGTCGCTGATCTATGTCGTCGTCAATCTTCTCATTGACGTCGCCTACACCCTGCTCGATCCGCGGATCCGGTACTGAGGCAAGGATAAGGACAAAATGTCGGTCGATACCCTTCCCCAGTCGTCCATTCCGATCACCTCGCCGCTGCGGCCGCGCTTCGGATTCCTCACCTCGACGCCGATCATCGCCACGGCGACGGTCTTGCTCGCGCTGATCGTGCTGATCTCGATTCTGGCGCCGCTGATCGCGCCGCATGATCCGATCCAGCTCGCGCCGTCGCAACGATTGAAGCCGACCTCGGCGCAATTCCTGCTCGGCACCGATGCCTACGGACGCGACCTGTTGTCGCGCGTGATCTATGGCGGCCGCATCTCGCTGCTGATCGGGATCGGCTCGGCGATCCTGTCAATCGTCATCGGGCTGGCGATCGGCCTCGTCTCCGGCTTCTTCAAGCTGGTCGATGCCGTCCTGATGCGAATCATGGACGGCCTGATGGCGATGCCGAGCATCCTGCTCGCGATCGCCGTGGTGTCGCTGTCCGGCGCCAGCATCTGGACCGTGCTGATCGCGATCACGATCCCCGAAGTTCCGCGCGTGGCACGGCTGGTGCGCTCGGTCGTGCTGTCGGCGCGTGAGGAACCCTATGTCGAGGCGGCGATCTCGGTCGGCTCATCCCTGCCGAAGATCATGTGGCGGCATTTGATGCCGAACACGATCGCCCCTCTGATCGTGCAGGGCAGCTACGTCTGCGCTTCCGCGATCCTCACCGAGGCGATCCTCTCCTTCCTCGGTGCCGGCATCTCGCCGGAGACGCCGACATGGGGCAACATCATGGCCGAGGGCCGCCAGTACTTCCAGATCAAGCCGTCGCTGATCTTCTGGCCGGGCCTCCTGCTCTCGATCGCCATCCTCAGCATCAATCTGATCGGCGACGCCGCCCGCGACGCCCTCGATCCCCGCATGAAGCAGCGGGAGGGGAAGTGATGCGAGTACCACGGTCATTCCGGGGCGCGCCTTTTGGCGCGAGCCCGGAATCCATTTCACCGCCTGGACTGACGCCCGATGGATTCCGGGCTCGCGCTAACGCGCGCCCCGGAATGACGAGAGAGCTTGCATGACCAACCCTGTCCTCGACATCAACAATCTCGTCGTTTCCATCGGCAAGAAGCCGAAGGGCGCGAACATCATCGACGGCATCTCGATCCAGGTGCACGAGCGCGAGACGCTGTGCCTCGTCGGCGAAAGCGGCTCGGGCAAGTCGGTGACCTCGCTGACCACGATGGGCCTGCTGCCGAAGGGCACGCTGGTGCCCACCGCCGGCAGCGTCAAGCTGGTCGGCGAAGAGCTGCTCACCGCAACCGACCGCCGGCTGCGCCAGCTCCGCGCGACGCAGATGGCGATGATCTTCCAGGAGCCGATGACCGCGCTCAATCCAGTGGTGCCGGTCGGCCGCCAGATCGACGAAGTCCTGCGCGCCCACACCGATCTCGATGCCAAGGCGCGGAAGAAGCGCATCCTCGACATGATGGAGCAGGTGCGCCTGCCCCAGGTCGAGCGCATCTTCGCCTCCTACCCGCACCGCCTCTCCGGCGGCCAGCGCCAGCGCATCATGATCGCGATGGCGCTGGTGCTCGAACCGAAGCTGCTCATCGCCGACGAGCCGACCACCGCGCTCGACGTCACCACGCAGAAGCAGATCCTGACCCTGATCCGCGACCTCCAGCGTGACCACAGCACGGCCGTGCTGTTCATCACCCACGACATGGGCGTGGTGGCGGAGATCGCCGACCGTGTCGCCGTGATGCGGCAGGGCCGCCTCGTCGAGACCGGTCCGCTCGAGACCGTGCTGCGCAACCCGACCATGGAATACACCCGCAACCTGCTCTCGGCGGTGCCGAGCCTGGTGCCGCGCGCGGCGCGCCCCGAGACCAAGGAACCGGTGGTGCTGGAAGCCAACGACCTCAGCAAGGTCTATAAGGAGCGCGCCTTCTTCGGCAAAGGCCGCGAGGTCGTCGCCGCCGACAAGGTCACGCTGACGCTGCGCAAGGGCCGCACGCTCGGCATCGTCGGCGAGAGCGGTTCGGGCAAGTCCACGGTGGCACGCTGCATCGTCCGCCTGATCGACCCGACCTCAGGCGGCGTGCGCCTGTCCGGCCGCGAGATCTCCGACATCTCGCGTCGCCTGCTCCAGCCGCACCGGCAGAAGATCCAGATCGTATTCCAGGATCCCTATCGCTCGCTCAACCCGCGCGTCACCGTCGGGGAGAGCATCGCGGAAGGCCCGATCAATTACGGCGTCTCGCACGCCGACGCGATGAAGCGCGCCCGCGAGCTGCTCGAGCTGGTCGGCCTGCCGGCCGATGCGGTGTCGCGCTATCCGCACCAGTTCTCCGGCGGCCAGCGCCAGCGCATCGCGATCGCGCGTGCGCTCGCGCTCGATCCGGACGTGCTGGTCGCGGACGAAGCTGTCTCCGCGCTCGACGTCTCGGTGCAGGCGCAGGTGCTGGAACTGCTCGACGAGATCCAGAAGCGGCTCGGCATCGCCATCCTGTTCATCACCCACGATCTGCGCGTCGCAGCGCAAATCTGCGACGAGGTCGTGGTGATGCAGCACGGCCGCGTCGTCGAGCAGGGCCCCGCCGCCG
The DNA here is from genome assembly GCF_028128935.1 of Bradyrhizobium sp. CCBAU 11361. Classification (NCBI taxonomy): domain Bacteria; kingdom Pseudomonadati; phylum Pseudomonadota; class Alphaproteobacteria; order Hyphomicrobiales; family Nitrobacteraceae; genus Bradyrhizobium; species Bradyrhizobium sp. CCBAU 11361. The sequence continues at coordinate 55,837 of NZ_LBJZ01000166.1, read as the reverse complement.
AAGTGCTGACGCATCCGAAAGAGGCCTACACCAGGGCCCTGCTGGAGGCAGCCCCCGGCCGCGGCTGGGACTTTGCGAACTTCCGGCCGGTGTCGGAGGGCGTGGTGGCGACGGCTTGATCCGCATACTCCGTCATTGCGAGCGAAGCGAAGCAATCCAGACTGCCGCCGCGGGAAGATTCTGGATTGCTTCGCTGCGCTCGCAATGACGGTGATCGCTGCAAGCATTCCCAAAACAGCTTGAGGCCATGCGTGGCGCGATTGCCTGCCTTGCTTGCTCTTGCCGCAAAGGCGGGTAACGTCGCGGCATTCTTTGCTTGGGACTGGATTGAATGACACGTATCGCCGTCGGCGGCTTCCTGCATGAGACCAACACCTTCGCTCCGACGAAGGCGACGTTTGCGGACTTCCAGCATGGCGGCGGCTGGCCGGCGATGACGCAAGGTGCCGACGTGCTGAAGGTGATGCGGCACATCAATGTCGGCCTCGCCGGCTTCGTCGACAGCGCCGAAGCCAATGGCTGGGAACTCATCCCGACCATCGCCTGCGGCGCGAGCCCGTCGGCGCATGTCACCCGGGACGCTTTCGAGCGCATCGTGAAGGTGATGGTCGACGGCATTGCAGCGGCGGGTCCCGTCGATGCGGTCTATCTCGACCTGCACGGCGCGATGGTGACGGAGCATCTCGACGACGGCGAAGGCGAGATTTTGGCGCGCGTGCGCCGCGTCATCGGTAAGGATGTTCCGCTGGTTGCCAGCCTCGACCTGCACGCCAACGTCACGCCGGACATGATGGAACATGCCGACGCGCTGATCGCCTACCGCACCTATCCGCATGTCGACATGGCCGAGACGGGCCGCGCCTCGGCGCGACATCTCGCACTGCTGCTGAAGACGAAGCAGCGCTTCGCCAAGGCGTTCCGGCAACTGCCGTTCCTGATCCCGATCAGCTGGCAGTGCACCAACGACCAGCCGACCAAGGGCATCTACGAGAAGCTCGCCGCGCTCGAGAGCGACGCGGTCCCGACGCTGTCCTTCGCGCCCGGCTTCCCTGCCGCCGACTTCCGCGATTGCGGGCCGAGCGTGTTCGCCTATGGCAAGACGCAGGCCGACGCCGATCGCGCTGCGGATGCGATCGTCAAGCTGATCGAAAGCCACGAGGACGATTTCGACGGCAAGATCTGGTCTCCCGACGACGGCGTGCGCCATGCGATGGAACTGGCGAAGGGCGCCAGCAAGCCGATCATCATCGCCGACACCCAGGACAATCCCGGCGCCGGCGGCGATTCCGATACCACCGGCATGCTGCGCGCGCTGGTGCGCAACAAGGCGAGCGCCGCGACCGGCGCGATCTACGATCCCGAATCGGCGAAGGCCGCGCATGCGGCCGGCGTCGGCGCCACGGTGACGCTGTCGCTCGGCGGCAAGTCCGGCATTCCAGGCGACGAGCCTTATCGCGAGACCTTCGTCGTCGAAAACTTGTCCGACGGCCGCTTCATCGCACCCGGCCCCTATTACGGCGGCCGCGAGATGGAGATGGGTCCTTCCGCGGCCCTGCGCATCGGCGACGTTCGTGTCGTCGTCTCCTCGCACAAGGCGCAGCTCGCCGATCAGGCGATGTACCGCTACGTCGGCATCGAGCCGACCGAACAGAAGATCCTGGTCAACAAGAGCTCGGTGCACTTCCGCGCCGATTTCGAGCCGATCGCGGAACAGCTGATGATCTGCGCCGCCCCGGGCGCAATGCCGGCCGACACCGCCTCCCTGCCCTGGACGAAGCTGCGTCCGGGCATTCGCATCAAGCCGAACGGCCCCGTTTTCAATCCTCCTTCACGCTAACCGGACAGGACACATGCCCACGATCGATCGCATCGACGGCTATGCCGACGAACTCACCGCTATCAGGCGCGACCTCCACGCCCATCCCGAGATCGGCTTCGAGGAAGTGCGCACCTCCGGCATCGTCGCCGACAAGCTGAAGGGCTGGGGCATCGAGGTGCATCGCGGTCTCGGCGGCACCGGCGTGATCGGCGTCATCAAGGGCAAGGGCGCAGGCGGCAAGCGCATCGGCCTGCGCGCCGACATGGACGCGCTGCCGATGGAAGAGAACACCAATGTGAAATGGAGCTCGAAAATCCCCGGCCGCTTCCACGGCTGCGGCCATGACGGCCACACCACCATCCTGCTCGGCGCCGCGCGCTACCTCGCCGAAACCAGGAACTTCGACGGCACCGTGCACCTGATCTTCCAGCCGGCCGAGGAAGGCCTCGGCGGCGCCCGCGCGATGATCAAGGACGGCCTGTTCGAGAAGTTTCCCTGCGACGAACTCTACGGCCTGCACAACGCGCCCGACCTCAACCACGGCGAGATCGCGATCCTGCCCGGCCCGGCGATGGCCAGCGCCGACTTCTTCGACCTCCGCATCACCGGCTATGGCGCGCATGGCGCGATGCCCGAGCGCTCCAAGGACGCGGTGATCATCGCGACCACGCTGGCGCAGGCGATCCAGACCATCGTCAGCCGCAACGTCGAGCCGCTGCAGGCTGCGGTAGTGTCGATCACCCAGATCCATGCGGGCTCCGCCTACAACGTCATTCCCGGCGACGCGCATCTTTGCGGCACCATCCGCACCTTCTCGAAGGAAGTCCGCACCCTGGTCAGCGAACGCATCCGCACCATCTGCGCCGGCATCGCGAGCGCCTATCAGTGCGCGATCGACGTCGACATCCGCGACACCTTCAATGTGCTGGTCAACCAGGTCGAGCAGTCCAAGGTGGTCGAGGAGGTGGCGCGCACCGTCGTCGACCCCGCCAAGGTGATCACCCGCACCCAGCCGAAGATGGGCAGCGAGGATTTTGCCGACATGTTGGAGACCATTCCCGGCGCCTATTTCTGGGTCGGCCACGACGGCTCGGTGCCCGTGCACAATCCCGGCTTCGTGCTCGACGACAAGATCCTGCCGATCGGCGCCAGCATGTTCGCCCGCATCATCGAAACGCGCATGCCGGTAGGCTAGCAATGCATAAAAAGAGCGTCGAGGAGGCGGTCACCTCGCTGCACGATCTGTCCGCGGTCGACCTGATCGCAGGCTATCGCGCCAAGCAGTTCTCGCCGAGCGAGGTGCTGGAGGACGTGCTCACGCACGTCGCTGCGTGGGAGCCGCACCTCAACGCGCTCTATGCGTTCGATCCCGACGGCGCGCGGGAGGCCGCAAAGGCCTCGACCGCGCGCTGGACCGGCGGCGAGCCGTCCGGCCCGCTCGACGGCGTGCCTGTCACGGTGAAAGACAACATCGCGACCAAGGGCGTGCCCGTGCCGCTGGGGGCTGCGAGCGTCAAGCTCGTGCCGGCCGAGAAGGACGCCCCGCCCGCCGCGCGCCTGCGCGAGGCCGGCGCGATCATCTTCGCCAAGACCACCATGCCCGATTACGGCATGCTGTCCTCGGGGCTCTCCAGCTTCCACGCGCTCGCGCGCAACCCCTGGGACCTCTCCAAGAATCCCGGCGGCTCCAGCGCCGGTGCGGGCGCGGCCGCCGCGGCCGGCTACGGTCCCCTGCATCTCGGCACCGACATCGGCGGCTCGGTGCGCCTTCCCGCGGGCTGGTGCGGCCTCGTCGGATTGAAGCCGAGCTTCGGCCGCGTGCCGATCGACCCTACCTATGTCGGCCGCGTCGCCGGCCCCATGACCCGCAACGTGGACGATTGCGCGCTGATGATGAGCGCGATCGCAAAGCCCGACCGGCGCGACGGCATGAGCCTGCCTGCCGAACCCCTCAACTGGAAGGGGCCGGAGAAGTCACCGCGCAAATTGCGGATCGGATTGATGCTCGATCCCGGCGTCGGCCTGCCGCTGGAAAAGCCGGTGCGCGAGGTCGCGGTGAAGGCGGCAAAGGCATTTGAATCCGCCGGCGCTGTTGTCACCGAGGTCGATGGCATCCTCACGCGCGAGATGCTCGACGGTCTCGACAATTTCTGGCGCGCACGGATGTGGGACGATCTGTCCAGGCTGACGTCGGCCGATCAGGCAAAGGTGCTGCCCTACATCTTCAAATGGGGCGAGTCCGGCGCAAAACTGTCGGGCGTCGACGTGATCCGTGGTTTCAACCAGACCATGGCGATCCGCGCCGCGGCCTCAAAACTGTTCTGCGAGCTCGACTATATGATCTCGCCGACTGCGCCGAACGTGAACTATGCGGCGGAATGGGCCTCGCCCACCAACGATCCGATGAAGCCGTTCGAGCACATCGCCTATACCGTGCCGTGGAATATGTCGGAGAACCCTGCCGTCTCCATCAATGGCGGCTTCGACGCCAAGGGCTTTCCGATCGGCGTGCAGATCGTCGGCCGCCGCTTCGACGACATCGGCGTGCTCGGCATGGCCAAGGCCTTCGAGAGCTTGCGCGGCCCGCAGCGGCCCTGGCCGAGCCCGCCTGCGCGCTAGCGCCTCAGCGCAACTCGTCATGCGCGGGCTCGACCCGCGCATCCATCCTCTTCAAAAAAGATGGATTGCCGGGTCAAGCCCGGCGATGACAGAATTGATTCAAGAAATGACAGGGAAGGAAACCACCAATGGCGTATGAGACCATCAAATACGAGGTCGCCGAGCAGATCCTCACCATCACGCTGAACCGGCCCGACAAGCTCAACGCCTTCAACGCGCAGATGCAGGCAGAGCTGATCGACGCCTTCGACGCCGCCGACAAGGACGACAATGTCCGCGCCATCATCGTCACCGGCGCGGGCCGCGGCTTTTGCGCGGGCGCCGACCTCTCTTCCGGCGCCGATACGTTTGATCGCGACGCGCGGCGCGGGCCCGTGAAGCGCCTCGCCGACGGCAAGGTCGATTACAGCGATCCGCAGGTGCGCGACGGCGGCGGCCAGGTGACGCTGCGTATTTTCAAATGCCTCAAGCCCGTGATCGCCGCGGTGAACGGCCCTGCCGTCGGCATCGGCGTCACCATGCAGCTCGCGATGGATATCCGCATTGCCTCCGACGCTGCGCGTTTCGGCTTCGTGTTCTCGCAGCGCGGCATCGTGCCGGAGGCCGCCTCGAGCTGGTTCCTCCCGCGCATCGTCGGCATCTCGCAGGCGCTGGAGTGGTGCTATTCGGGCCGCGTCTTCCCGGCGCAGGAAGCGCTTGCGGGGCGTCTCGTCAGCAAGGTGGTGCCGCCGGATGATCTGCTGCCGACCGCCCGCGCGCTCGCCAAGGAATTCGCGGCGAAGACGGCGCCGGTGTCGGTCGCCCTGATCCGCCAGATGATGTGGCGCATGATGGGCGCGGACGATCCGATGGAAGCCCACAAGGTCGACAGCCGCGGCATCTACACCCGCGGCCGCTCGGACGACGTTAGGGAAGGCGTGGTGTCGTTCCTGGAGAAGCGCCCGGCGCAGTTCAAGAACAAGGTGTCCAGCGACATGCCGGACTATTTCCCGTGGTGGACGGAGCGGGAGTATAAGTGACGCGAAGCGTCATCCCGGGGCGATGCGAAGCATCGAACTATGGTGCGCAATTGCGCACCTGGGGATCTCGAGATTCCGGGTTCGCCCTTCGGGCGCCCCGGAATGACGGTGATGAAAGTCACTCCATCACCAGCGCCACGCGCCCGATCGCCTTGCGGTCGATCAACAACCGCATCGCCTGCGCAAAATCCTTGAGCGGCAGGCGGTGCGAGACGTTGGGGCGCAGCTTGCCCTCCTCCGCCCACTGAAGCAGCGCCTTCAGGCGCACCTCGCCGAGCGCAGGATTCTTCCGCACGGCCTCTCCGGCGCGCACGCCGAGCACGCTCGCCCCCTTGATCAGCAGCAGATTGGTCTTGGCCGAGCCGATCCCGCCGGTGAAGCCGATCACCAGCAGCCGCGCGCCCCAGGCGATGCAGCGCATCGAATTCTCGAACACCTCGCCGCCAACCGGATCGAACACCACGTCGGCGCCGCGTCCGTCGGTGATGCGCTTGACGGCATCGCGAAACGGCTCGCGGTCGTAGCGCACGAGATGATCGGCGCCGCGCGCCTTTGCAATCGCGAGCTTCTCGTCGCTGGAGGCGGTCGCGATCACGGTCGCGCCCAGCATCTTGCCCATCTCGACGGCGGCAAGGCCGACGCCGCCACCGGCGCCATGCACGAGCAGAACTTCGCCGGGTTCGACGCGGCCGCGGTCGATCAGCGCGTGATAGGCGGTACCGTGGCCGGCGAGATAGGTCGCAGCCTCAGCATAGTCGAACGTCGACGGCATCGGCGTGAGCTGCGACGGCGCGACAACCGCTTCATCGGTGAAGGCGCCGTGTCGCATCTTCACGATCACCTTGTCGCCGACGGCAACGCCGTTCGCCTCCGTGCCCAATTCGGTCACGTCGCCGGCGGCCTCCATGCCGGGCGTGAACGGCAGCTCCGGCTTGAGCTGATATTCCCCGGCCGCCATCAGCACGTCGGGAAAATTCAGCCCGGCGGCGCGGATCGCGACGCGCACCTCGCCCGGCTTCAGAGCACGCGAGGGAAACTCCTCCAGCCGCAGCGTTTCGGGCGCGCCGAGTTCGCGGCAGACGACAGCGCGCACCATCAGGCCGCGCTCGCCTTGCGGCGCAGCAGCGCTTCGCGGATCAGTGGCAGGCGGTCATTGCCGAAATACATGTCGGTCTTGTCGACGAAGATCGTCGGCGAGCCGAAGCCGCCGCGCACGACGACCTCCTCGGTATTGGCCTTGAGCTGGTCCTTGATCCCCTGCTCCGCGATTCCGGCAAAGAACTTCTGCTCGTCGATGCCAACCGTCTTGCAGATCCCGGCGAGCACCGCGTCCTGCGAGATGTCCTTGTCGCCGCCCCAATAGGCCTCGAACACGGCGGTCGCGAACGGCACCACGTCCTGGCCCAACCAGATGCAGCCGCGCATCGCTTTGACGCTGTTCACCGGGAACACCGTCGGCGGCATCTTGATCGACAGGCCGGCCGAGCGCGCCCAGTCCTGCAGGTCCTTCGTCATGTAGCGCGCCTTCAGCGGCACCGGCATCTCGCGCTGCGCATAGACGCTGGGGTTGACCGTGTTGAAGATGCCGCCGACCAGGATCGGCCGCCAGACGATCTCCGCGCCGAGCTCCCTGGCCAGCGGCTGGATGTTGTGGAAGGCGAGATAGGTCCAGGGGCTGGAACAGTCGAAGAAGAATTCGATCATGGCGTTTCCTTTGTATGTCTGTCATTCCGGGATGCGCCGCAAGACGCAGGCCCGGAATCCATTTCACCGCAGTCACTGCGGCCCGATGGATTCCGGGCTCGCGACTTCGTCGCGCCCCGGAATGACGAGCGCTACTTCTTTCCCAACACTTCCTTCGCACGCTGGCCGAACATGATCTTCCGTGATTCCTCGTCGAACGGCTCCTTGACGAACTTGCCGATCGCAAGCCCCGCCTGCACCTGCGGCCTGGCGCGGACCTCCGCGTACCAGCGTTTCACGTTCGGATGGTCCTCTAACGTAAAGCCCTGCGCCTTGTGGGTCATGGTCCAGGGAAAGCAGGCGATGTCGGCGATGGAATAGTCACCGGCGACATAGGCGCCGGTCTTGCCGAGCTGCCGGTCGAGCACGCCATAGAGTCGCGCCGCCTCGTCGCGGTATCGCTCGATCGCGTAAGGGATCTTCTCGGCCGCATAGAGCGCGAAATGACCGTGCTGGCCGAGCATGGGCCCGAGCCCCGCCATCTGCCACATCACCCACTGGATGGTGGTGGAGCGGCCGCGCAAGTCTCCGGCCAGGAAGCGGCCGGTCTTCTCCGCCAGATAGATCAGGATCGCGCCGGTCTCGAAGGCCGAGAAAGGTGCGCCGCCATCAGCGGGTTCGTGATCGACGATGGCGGGAATGCGGTTGTTCGGACTGATCGCGAGAAACTCGGGGTTGAACTGTTCGCCGGCGCGGATGTTGACGGGCTTCACGCGATAGGGGAGCCCGAGTTCCTCCAGCATGATCGAGATTTTCCAGCCGTTCGGCGTCGGCGCATAATAGAGATCGATCATGACCTTTCCGTTGGCCTTTCCTTTGGGCCTTCCCCGTCGTCGCCGCTGGAATAGAAAGCGACTTTTGTTGTTCTGTACCTTGACGTTAGGACATGGCAGGAAGAGGCGCAACATAACCTGCCGGGAGGGCCGCCATGCTGTTTCCAACCACAATCGCCGGCTCCTTGCCGAAGCCCGAATGGCTCGCCGAGCCCAACATGCTCTGGGCGCCCTGGAAGTCGCAAGGCGATGAGCTGCTCCGCGCCAAGCGCGACGCGACGCTGATCTGGCTGAAGATCCAGGAGGACGCCGGCATCGACATCGTCACCGAGGGCGAGCAGGCCCGCCAGCATTTCGTGCACGGCTTCCTGGAGAAGCTCGACGGCATCGATTTCGCCCACAAGGTCGAGATGGGCATCCGCAAGGACCGCTACAAGGCGATGGTGCCGCAGGTGGTCGCGCCGCTCCGGCTCAAGGGCCGCGTCCATGCTTTTGAGGCGTCCGTCGCGCGTACGCACACCAAGAAGAAGCTGAAATTCACACTGCCCGGCCCGATGACCATCATCGACACGATTGCCGATCGCTACTATGGCGACCGCGTCAAGATGGCCTTTGCGTTCGCCGAACTGCTCAACGAGGAAGCCAAGGCGCTCCAGGCCGACGGCGTCGATCTCGTGCAGTTCGACGAGCCTGCCTTCAATGTCTACATGGACGAGGTCAACGACTGGGGCATCAAGGCGCTGGAGCGCGCCGCGCAAGGCCTGACCTGCGCCACCGCCGTGCACATCTGTTACGGCTACGGCATCAAGGCCAATACCGACTGGAAGGAGACGCTCGGCGCACAGTGGCGGCAATACGAGCAGATCTTCCCCGCGATCGACGCCAGCCCGATCCAGCAGGTCGCGATCGAGTGCCGTAACTCGAAAGTGCCGCTCGACCTGCTCGCGCTGCTCAAGAACAAGATCGTGCAGGCCGGCGTGATCGACGTCGCCAGCGACACGGTGGAGACGGCCGAGGACGTCGTGCAGGTGATCGACGCGGTGTCGAAGTTCGTTCCCAAGAGCAACATCATCGCCACCACCAATTGCGGCATGGCGCCGATGCGGCGCGAGATCGCCGAAGCCAAGCTGATGGCGCTCGGTGCCGGTGCCGCGCTGGCGCGCGAGAAGCTGGGGTAGTTGCGGTGATCCGTTCAGCGATGGTCATCGCTGCACTCGTCGCGACCACGGCATTGGCATGCGCGGAGGACCGCTCCGTGCTCGTCAACTGCAAGGCCATGGTCGAGCGGGCGTCGAAGGATGCGAACATCGCCAGCGAAGAGCTGACCCGCTGCCGCCAGGTGATCCGCGAATGGGCGCTGCGCGATGCGCGGATGACCGTAGATGAAGGGGGTAAGCCGCTGCGCTAGCTGCGCGCTGTCGGATGCAGCACAGGCCGATACCCGGCCATGATCGCGCGCAGCGTGGAAGGCGGAGTCAGCAGCTTTGCGTCGGCGAGTTCGCGGTTAACAGGCGCATAGCCTGCCGGCGACCACAACAGCGCCCTGCCCTGCGCCACCAGAAAACTCTCCTCACCCTGCTGCACCATCGCGCCGTCGGGCAAGTCTGCGAGCGGCATCGGCAGCGCATGCAGCTGCTTCTTGCCGCGATTGAGGCGCTCGCGATGCAGCACGGTGTCGATCGCCTTCGCGCTGACGTCGCTTGCAGCATTCCCCGCTTCCCAGGCGCTGCGAAAGCGTCTGGCATCGTCGCGGCGACAAAAGAAGCACGGCCGATGGCCCGCGGCAAAAGCGGTGGCTTCGTCGAGGAAGAACAGCTCGGTCCAGCTCCGGCGCGCCATCACCGGCCGCCGCCAGCCGCGGAATTCGCAGAGGCACGTGATCCAGGCCGGCGACGACCAGCGCTTCTTCAGCAGCGTCTTCGTCGCGGGATCGTGGATGATGCCGCGATTGCCGGTGAACATGCCGCGGTGCGGGGTGGCGATGATCTCGCCGGCGGGCGTGACGCGGTTTTGCAGGGGCATGGGTGCACGCCCGTCATTGCGAGGAGCGAAGCGACGAAGCAATCCAGACTATTTCCGCGGATGCATTTCTGGATTGCTTCGCTTCGCTCGCAATGACGGCGTCTCTCACGCCGCCCCGTCGCGGAGCGGCGGGTGGTAGGACAGCGCGGTGTCCCAGGGGAAGAAGATCCAGGTGTCCTGCGACACCTCCGTGATGAAGGTGTCCACCAGCGGACGCCCCTTCGGCTTGGCGTAGACGGTGGCGAAATGCGCGTCGGGCAGCATCTCGCGCACCAGCTTGCCGGTCTTGCCGGTGTCGACGAGGTCGTCGACGATCAACAGCCCCTTACCGGTACCGCCGCCGAGCTTCATGGCAGCTTCTGAAATGCCCTTGAGGACCTGGAGGTCGCCCTGCTTGGTGTGGTCGTAGCTGGCGATGCAGACCGTATCGATCACGCGCACGCCGAGTTCGCGCGCGACGATCGCGGCCGGCACCAGGCCGCCGCGGGTGATCGCGATCACCGCGTGGAACGGACCGACCTCGTTGAGCCGCCAGGTCAGCGCCCGGCAATCCCGGTGGAACTGATCCCACGAGACCGGAAAGGCCTTGCCTGCCCGCTCCTGCTCGCTCAGTTCCGGTGCTTCACCGCCCATCGTCCTCTCCTGCCAATCGTCGTCCGGCAGCCTTTCTGCTACCGGGTGATGTTCAATCCTGCCAGCATTTCCTTCACCGCAGCCATCGCCGCCGTCAGCTTATCTGCATCCCGCGAGCGCACGACCAGATTGGTGTTCGGCTTCGAGTCTTCGTCCATGAAGGGATAGCTGCCGATGATGGTGTCGGGATGGGCGGCGGCGATCGCCCGCAAGGGGCTGCCGATGTCGCCCTCCCGCGCATTGGCGCGGACCGATTCGGAGAGCATGCGCACGCCCGATTTCAGCTTGGGCGAGACGATGTCCATCATCGCCTGCATGATCGACGGCACGCCCGCCATGACGATGACATTGCCGATCTTGAAGCCGGGCGCGAGGATGGTCGCGCTCTGGATCAGCTCGGCGCCGTCGGGGATGCGGGCCATGCGCAGGCGGGCCTCGTTGAGGTCCTGCTCGCTCCAGCGTTCGCGGAAACGGGCGACCACCTCGGGGTGGTGGTCGATGCCGACGCCGAACGCCTTGGCGACGCTATCGGCGGTGATGTCGTCATGGGTCGGCCCGATGCCGCCGGTGGTGAAGACGTAATTGTAGCGGTGCCGCAGTGCATCCAATGCGGCGATGATGTCGTCCTCGTCGTCGGAGACGACCCGGACTTCCTTCAGGTCGATACCGATATTGGTCAGATATTCGGCTATGAAGCCGATGTTCTTGTCCTTGGTCCGGCCGGACAGGATTTCGTCCCCGATGACCAGAATGCCCGCCGTGACGATCTCGCTCATGCCTTAAGTCCCTCACCTGTAACGCCGACTTTGCCGAGGTAACGCGTTGAAGTCACGCGGTTTTGCTGCCGAAATAAGCAGTCCTCAGCCATTTTTTCAGGCAAGCTGCCTGCTATCCCCGGTAAATGCTGCCAGTCCATGCTTATCGCGCTGGCCCGGCCCTTGCTACCACCTGAAAGTCATGCACTCTTGCCGCATGGCCAGGACGTTGCGGTCTTCACCAAGGCCTGACGACCTGTGAAATGGCGCAACGCCTTGCGGAGACAAGTCGGGATCTATGGCAGTCGCGTTTGATGAAATGAATATTCCCGGCGGGGACCTTCGCCCCGCCTATCAGGAGCTGGCGCGCTGGCTCAAGGAGACGCCTCCCGAGGCGCTCGAATATCGCCGCCAGGAAGCCGAGCTCCTGTTCCGCCGGATCGGCATCACCTTCGCCGTCTACGGCGATTCGGAATCGACCGAGCGCCTGATCCCCTTCGACGTGATCCCCAGGATCATGTCGGGCAAGGAATGGGCGCTGCTGGAGAGGGGCCTGAAGCAGCGCGTGCGCGCGCTCAACATGTTCCTGCGCGACATCTATCACGGCCGCGACATCCTCCGCGCCGAGGTCGTGCCCGACGATCTGATCTTCCAGAACCCGGTGTTCCGCCCCGAGATGAACGGCCAGCAGGTGCCGCACGACGTCTACGTGCACATCGCCGGCATCGACATCGTCCGGGTCGACGCCGAGGACTTCATCGTGCTGGAGGACAATGCGCGGACGCCCTCGGGCGTGTCCTACATGCTGGAAAACCGCGAGATCATGATGCGGCTGTTTCCGGATCTGTTCGCCCGCCACCGCGTGGCGCCGGTCGAGCGCTATCCGGACGAGCTGCTCGCGGCCCTGCGCTCCGTGGCGCCGCAAAGCGCCTCGGGCGAGCCGACGGTCGCCCTGCTCACGCCGGGCGTCTACAACTCCGCTTACTACGAGCACTCCTTCCTCGCCGACAAGCTCGGCATCGAGCTGGTCGAGGGCCGCGACCTCATCGTCAAGAACAACGAAGTGTTCATGCGGACGACCGAGGGTGTGAAACGAGTCGACGTGATCTATCGCCGCGTCGACGACGATTTCCTCGATCCCCTCACCTTCCGGCCTGACTCCGTGCTTGGCGTGCCCGGGCTGATGTCGGCCTATGCGGCCGGCAACATCACGCTCGCCAACGCGGTCGGCACCGGCATTGCCGACGACAAGGCGATCTACTCCTACATGCCTGACATCGTGAAGTTCTATCTCGGCGAGGAGCCGATCCTGAAGAACGTGCCGACCTGGCGCTGCCGCGAGCCGAAGGACCTCGCCTATGTGCTGGACAATCTCGGCGAGCTCGTCGTCAAGGAAGTGCACGGCTCCGGCGGCTACGGCATGCTGATCGGGCCCGCCGCGACGAAGGCGACCATCGAAGCCTTCCGCGAGAAGCTCAAGCGCGAGCCGGAAGGCTTTATCGCGCAGCCGACGCTGGCGCTCTCGACCTGCCCGACTTGCACGGCCACCGGCCTTGCTCCGCGCCATGTCGACTTGCGGCCGTTCGTGCTCACCGGCAGCAAGAGCACCACGATCGTGCCGGGCGGGCTCACGCGCGTCGCGCTGAAGGAAGGCTCCCTGGTGGTGAATTCGAGCCAGGGCGGCGGCACCAAAGACACCTGGATTTTGGACGAGTAGTCAGATGCTGTCGCGTACCGCCGAAAACCTCTACTGGCTCGCCCGCTACGTCGAACGGGCCGAATATCTCGCGCGCACCATCGATGCGACGCTGCGCGTCACCGCGCTTCCCGCCGCCTATATCGGCAAGACCAACGAATGGGACTCGGCGCTGCTGACCGCTGGCGTCGCCGCAAGCTTCTATCAGACCTACGAGGAAGCCAACGAGCACAACGTCGTCGAATACCTCTCGTTCTCGCCGAACAATCCGTCCTCGATCAGGAACTGCATCGAGGCGGCGCGGCTGAACTCGCGCTCGGTGCGCACCGCGCTCACCAGCGAGATGTGGGACACGATCAACTCGGCCTGGATCGAATTGCAGGAGGTCTGGAACAAAGGCACCTCGACGCGCGAGGATCTCGCCAAGTTCCTGCGCTTCGTGCAGGAGACCTCGCTGCGCTTCGATGGTTCGGCCTACCGGACCATGCTGCGCAACGACGCCTACTGGTTCTCGCGGATGGGCGTGCATCTGGAACGTGCCGATAACACCGCGCGCATTCTCGACGTGAAGTACCACGTGCTGTTGCCCGAGGAAGAGCATGTCGGCGGCCCGCTCGACTTCTACCAGTGGACTTCGATCCTGCGCTCGGTCTCGGCGCTGACCGCCTATCACTGGGTGTATCGCGAGACGCTGAAGCCCTGGCTGATCGCGGATCTCCTGATCCTCAACGACACGCTGCCCCGCTCGCTGGCCAGCTGCTACGGCAACCTCGTGCGCAATCTCGACCAGATCGGCGTCGCCTACGGCCGCCAGGGCCCGGCCCAGCGCCACGCCCGCGGCATCCGCAACCGGCTCGAACACAGCAATATGAACGACATCTTCCAGCACGGGGTGCATGAATTCATTCAGGAATTCATCGCGGACAATTCCAGGCTGGGCGAAATCATCACGAAGCAGTATTTGATCTGATACACGCCGTCATTCCGGGATGGTCCGAAGGACCAGACCCGGAATCTCGAGATTCTCAGGTGCGCAATTGCGCACCATAGTTCGGTGCTGTGCACCGCCCCGGAATGACGCCAGAACAACGGTCCATCATGCGCCTGCGAATCCAGCACACCACCACCTATCGCTACGAGCCGCCGGCCACCAGCGTGATCCAGATCCTGCGCATGACGCCGTGCAGCCATGACGGGCAGTATGTGGCGGAATGGCAGATCGACGTCTCGACCGACACCAAGCTCGACACCCATGAGGACGCCTTCGGCAACGTCACCCATGTGCTGTCCTGCGGCCCTGTCGGCGACATCAAGATCACGGCCGAGGGACTGATCGAAACCCACGACACCGGCGGCGTGCTGCGCGGCGCCGACGAGCGCTTTCCGGCCGGCATGTTCCTGCGCTCGACGGAACTGACCGAAGTCAACCCGGCGATGGCGGCGGTGGCACGCCAGCTGCGCAGCGAGGCAGAGAGCGACACGCTCGGCTTCCTGCATGCGCTGATGAGTGAGATCAGCGACCACATGACGTTCGACGAGGATCCGACCAACAGCGGTACGTCGGCGGCGGAAGCCTTCACGCTCAAGCGCGGCGTCTGCCAGGACTACGCGCATATCTTCATCGCCTGCGCCCGCACCGGCGGCGTGCCGGCCCGCTTCGTCTCCGGCCATTTCCTGCGCTCGGACGGCACGTTGCACCAGGATGCCGGCCATGCCTGGGCGGAGGCCTATGTTCCCGATCTCGGCTGGGTCGGCTTCGATCCCGCCAACAGCATTTGCGCCACCGACGCCCATGTCCGCGTCGCGATCGGGCTCGACTATCTCGGCGCAGCCCCCGTGCGCGGCACCCGCTATGGCGGCGGCACGGAAACGCTGTCTGTGGCCGTCAAGGTCGAGCAGGCCGGCCGCGGCGGGCAATCACAGTCACAGCGGCAGAGCTAGGCATAGCCGCATCTCGCCACGACGTGCTGCCGGCCGACCGCATGAGCCGTGCTACAATCGCAAGGTCACACCCGACCCGCGAGGTACCCATGGCGACCGTAAGGCTGCTTTCGGACGATGAGCTCTCCAGCGAAGCGCGGGCCGTTTTCGACGACATCCGCAAGGTTCGACAGTCGGATTTCGTCAACAATTTCTGGCGCGCGCTGGCGCACGATCCGAAGACGCTGCGGCGGACCTGGGAGAGCATCAAGGAGGTGATGGCGCCGGGGGCGCTCGATCCCAAGGTCAAGGAAATGCTCTATGTCGCGGTTTCGGTGGCGCATGGCTGCAGCTACTGCATCCATTCGCACACTGCCGGCGCACGGGCCAAGGGCATGACCGAGGCCGAATATGGCGAACTGCTCGCCATCGTCGGCATGGCCGCGGAGACGAACCGGCTGGTCACGGCGCTCGGCGTTCCCGTGGACGAGGCGTTTCTCGTCGATGCCGCTGACTGAGGTCAGCAGTCGCGCCCCGGAATGACGCCCTCCCCGCGGGAATCGGGGGTTTCATGCCTCCCCGAAATTGGCTAGTAATTCCGCGCAAACGCGTTCGGGGACTGGAAATGACCTATTGTTGCGGAATCCTGGTTCGGGACGGTCTGGTGATGATCGCCGATACCCGCACCAATGCCGGCCTCGACAACGTCTCGACCTTCCGCAAGCTGCATATCTTCTCCAAGCCCGGCGACCGCATCATGGCGATCGCCAGCGCCGGCAACCTCGCCATCAGCCAGTCGGTGCTGTCCACACTGACCGAAGGCCTCGAGGATCCCAACACGGGCGAGATCGAGACGCTGATGAACGCGCCGACCATGTTCCAGGCCGCCCAGCGCATCGGCCGGGCGATCCGGGCGGTACATGCGACCGAAGGCCCGGCGCTGAAGTCCGAGGACGTCTCGTTCGACGTCTCCTTCCTGTTCGGCGGCCAGATCAAGGGGGCGCGCATGCGCCTGTTCATGGTCTACACCGCCGGCAATTTCATCGAGTGCACCACCGACACGCCCTACTTGCAGATCGGCGAGCACAAATACGGCAAGCCGGTGCTCGACCGCGCCATGCACTACGACGTCGAGCTCTACGAGGCGCTGAAGACCGGCCTGATCTCGATGGACTCGACCATGCGCTCCAACCTCGGCGTCGGCCTGCCGATCGACGTGCTGGTGGTGCGCGCCGACGCCTGCGATGCCGATCTCAACCACCGCATCGAGGCGGGCGAGCCCTATTTCCACGATCTGCGCTCGCGCTGGTCGGCAGCCTTGCGCGCCGCGCATCAGAACATTCCGCGCCCGCCCTACAAGAACGAAAAAGAACCCAAAACCTGACAACTTGAGAGAAAAGGCAGGAAACGATGAGTGAAGCGAAAAAGATCGCAGTGGTGACGGGCGCCGGCACCGGAGTCGGACGCGCGGCCTCGCTGGCGCTGATGAACACCGGCTTCACCGTGGTGCTGGTCGGGCGCCGGCTCGACATGCTCGAGGAGACGGCGAAGCTCGGCCCCGCCGGCAAGAGCCTGTGCGTCACCGCCGATATGACCAAGCCGGACTCGATCGCCGCGCTGTTTGACAAGGTGAAGGCGACCTATGGCCGCCTCGACGTGCTCTTCAACAATGCTGGCATGGGCGCGCCGGCCGTGAACTTCGAGGATCTGAGCCTCGAGCAGTGGCAGGCGGTTGTGAACACCAACCTCACCGGCCCGTTCCTGTGCACCCAGCACGCCTTCCGCATCATGAAGGACCAGACCCCGCGCGGCGGCCGCATCATCAACAACGGCTCGATCTCGGCGCACGCGCCGCGACCGTTCTCGGCGGCCTACACCTCGACCAAGCACGCCATCACCGGCCTCACCAAGGCGAGCAATCTCGACGGCCGCATGTACGACATCGCGGTCGGCCAGGTCGATATCGGCAATGCGGCAACCCCCATGACCGATCGCATGGTCAATGGCCCCGGCGTGCTCCAGCCCGACGGCACCACCAAGCACGAGCCGCGCATGGACGCCAAGGCGGTCGGCGATGCCGTCGCCTACATGGCCGGCCTGCCGCTGGATGCCAACGTGCTGACCATGACGGTGATGGCAACCAAGATGCCGTTCGTCGGACGGGGCTGAGCCAAAAAACGCGAAAACAACCCCATGCACAGTAGGCGGCGTGGGGTTGTGGCCTGCCTTCGGCAAGCGGGGTGAGACAACGTAACCCCCTGCGCCATCTCCACAATCGTCATTGCGAGCGTAGCGAAGCAATCCAGACTGCCGCTGCGGCAGGATTCTGCATTGCTTCGTCGCAAGAGCTCCTCGCAATGACGAGTGGAGAGAGCGAGCCCCTACTCCAAACTCTCCACTCGCCGCAGGCTCGGAAACAGCTTCATCCAGAGCAGCGCGACCGCGACCGTGCAGACGCCGCCGAACACTGCCGCCGGCATCGCACCGAGCAGCGCGGCTGCCACTCCGCTCTCGAACTGGCCGAGCTGGTTGGAGGCGTTGATGAAGAGGAAATTCACCGCGCCGACCCGGCCGCGCATCTCGTCCGGCGTGGACAGCTGCACCAGCGAGAAGCGGATCACGACGCTGATCGTGTCGGCGGCACCGAGGATCGCGAGCGACAGCACCGATAGCCACATCCATGACGACAGCGCGAACACGATAGTCGCGATGCCGAACACGATCACGGCCTGGAACATGCGCAAGCCGACATGCCGCGAGATGGCGTGACGCGCCAGCACCATGGTCATCAGCAGCGCGCCGACCGCGGGCGCGGCGCGCAACACGCCAAGCCCGACCGGACCGGTCTGGAGGACGTCGCGGGCATAGATCGGCAACAGCGCGGTAACGCCGCCGAACAGCACCGCGAACAGGTCGAGCGAGATGGTGCCGAGGATCGCCGGATTGCGCCGGATGAAGCGGACCCCGGCAAAGATGTTGTCCGACCCCGTCCCCTCCCTGGCCACCGCCTGCGGGCGCGGCTGGATGAAGCCTGTCAAGATCATCCCGAGAATCCAGAACAGCAGCATCACGGCATAGGCAAGATGCGGCGCGACCGCGTAGGCAAAACCGCCGAGCGCGGGACCCGTGATGGTCGCGACCTGCCCCGCGCCGCTCGCGACTGCCGTTGCCCGCTGGAGCGAGCCCTGCGGCGCGATCAGCGGCAGCAGCGCCGCGGTGGTCGGGCTTTCGAAGGCGCCGGCGATGCCGAGCACGAAGGTCGCGATGAAGATCTGCACTTCGCTGACGGCACCGAGATAGGTGATGATGGCGAGATAGAGCGCGGTCGCCGCTTCCACGAGCTGGCAGAGCTGGACCACGCGCTTGCGCTCAAAACGGTCGGCGGCGTGGCCGGCGACGAACACCAGCAGCGCGGTGGGCAGGAACTGCACGAGCCCGACCATGCCGAGGTCGAAGGCCGAACCGGTGAGGTCGTAGATCTGCCAGCCGATCGCGACCGCCGCGATCTGGCTGGAAAAGCGCGACAGGCTGCGCGAAAGCAGGAAGAACAGGAAGGCGCGGTGGGAAAGCAGCGCGCCGGCGCTGA
The DNA here is from genome assembly GCF_028128935.1 of Bradyrhizobium sp. CCBAU 11361. NCBI lineage: Bacteria > Pseudomonadati > Pseudomonadota > Alphaproteobacteria > Hyphomicrobiales > Nitrobacteraceae > Bradyrhizobium > Bradyrhizobium sp. CCBAU 11361. Next base: position 37,252 of record NZ_LBJZ01000166.1, on the reverse strand, counting down.
CCGGCGAATTGGCCGGCAATGGCTGCTCTTCACTTAGCTCCTGACTCACCCTTTTGGACCGTCCGCGCCTGATCGTTACGAGCCCCCGCGTGGCTGACGCGGACCGGCTTGTCAACAGCGGGCGGCTCCGGTGCGCTTCCGGCATTGCCTTTGCAACGCACGCGCGGCCATAATCATGGAGGGTTTGGGGACATCATGCTGCGGCTGCAATCGGCACTCGGCATTTTCGCATTGCTGCTGATCGCGTGGGCGTTGGCAGAGAATCGCCGCGCGGTCTCGCTGCGCCAGGCGGCGATCGGCCTTGTCGTGACCTTCGTCACCGCGGCCGTGCTCCTGAAGCTGCCGGTCGTCGCCCATGCCTTCGGCGCCATCAACGACGCGGTCGGCGCGATCTCCGCGGCCTCGCGCGCCGGCTCCTCCTTCGTGTTCGGCTATATCGGCGGCGGCCCCCTGCCCTTCGACCTGAAGGTGCCCGGCGCCGACTTCATCCTGGCGTTCCAGGCGCTGCCGATCGTCCTGGTCATGAGCGTGCTGACGACGCTGCTGTTCTATTGGCGGGTGCTGCCGCCGATCGTGCGCGGCATGGCCTGGCTCCTCGAGCGCACGCTCGGCGTCGGCGGCGCGGTCGGGCTCTCGACCGCGGCCAACATCTTCCTCGGGATGGTCGAGGCGCCGCTGTTCGTGCGGCCCTATCTGGCGCAGATGACGCGCAGCGAATTGTTCCTGGTGATGACCGGCGGCATGGCCGGCATCGCCGGCACGGTGCTGGTGCTCTATGCGACGCTCCTTGCTCCCCTCATCCCCGACGCCGCGGCGCATTTCGTCATCGCCTCGGTGCTGGGCGCGCCGGCTGCGATCCTCGTCAGCCTGATCATGGTGCCGGAGACATCAGACAAGCGCACCGGCGGCACGCTGGAGGATCCCGAGATGGAGGTCTCCGGCACGATGGATGCGATCGTGAAGGGCACGAGCGCAGGGATTGAGCTGCTGATCAACATCGTCGCGATGCTGCTGGTGCTGGTGGCGCTGGTCTACCTCGTCAACGCCATCCTCGGCCTGTTGCCGAATGTCGCCGGCGCCGCGATCTCGTTGCAGCGCCTGCTTGGCCTCGTCATGGCGCCGGTGTGCTGGCTGATGGGATTGCCCTGGGATCAGGCGGTGACGGCCGGCAGCCTGATGGGCACGAAAACGGTGCTCAACGAACTGATCGCCTATGTCGACCTGTCGAAGCTCGCGCCGGATGTGCTGGACACACGCTCGCGCCTGATCATGCTCTACGCGATGTGCGGCTTCGCCAACTTCGCCAGCCTCGGCATCATGATCGGCGGCTTGGGAGTGATGGCGCCGGAGCGCCGCGAGGAGATCAACGCGCTCGGGCTGAAGTCGATCGTCTCGGGGACGCTGACGACGTGCCTCATGGGGGCGATCGTGGGGGTGTTGGCGTAAGTCTCTCCACCGTCATTCCGGGGCGCGCGTAGCGCGAGCCCGGAATCCATCTGGCCGCAGCACTCGGGGTGAAATGGATTCCGGGCTCGCGCCAAGAGGCGCGCCCCGGAATGACAGCGGAGAACGACAACGCGCGACTGCGCGTCAATCTACGCCTTCAGCTCCACCGTCTTGAACTCCGCCGGCAGGATCACCTCCAGCAGCTCGACGTCATCGGAATAATCCAGGATCATGTGCTTGATCTTCGGCGGCTGGGTCCAGGCGCTGCCTTGCTTCATCAGCGTCTCGCCCTCCCCCTCCATGTAGGTCTTCACCCAGCCCTTGAGGACATAGACCATCTGGAATTCGACGTCGTGGAAGTGAAGCTTTGAGACTTCTGCGGGATTGCAGGGGCCCTGCAGCCGGATCACATGCGCTTGCGCGAGCCCATGGCTCGCATCGGCAATGCCCAGATCGCGATATTTCGCATAAGCGCGCAGGCCATCGGCCTTGAAGTCTTCCTCGCGGTGATGGCTGATCGCGACGCGCTGCCGGGGACGTAGGGGCTTCTTCGGAGCGGTCGTGCGCGCCTTTGCCTTCACCGTCTTGCGCGCCGAGGATCGTGCCGCCGCCTTGGTGCCGCTCCGCTTTTTCGCCGCTGCCTTGGTTGCGGGTCTTGATGCCTTTTGCCTGGCCATTGTCTGCCTCCCTGATCTGAGCCGCGCCCGCCGGACGGGTACAACCCGAAGGCAGACTATCCAGTCCTGGACGAGGCAGCAATCGCGGGTTCGGGCTGGTCACGCGACGACGCGTCGTTCGTAGCTTGTCCGAAGCTGTCGTCGCGAACGGCCGTCGTCTCGTATTCGTTCCCTCGGCGATTTAATCTCGCTGCGAGATTCTGGGGGAATTGATTCATGAGCAACAGCGTAGGTCAGCGTGCATTTCAAAATGCCCGGCTTCGGAAACGGCAGGAGGCCGACGTGCTGCCATTGCTCGGGAACGCCCTCCAGCTGCAAAAGAAAGGGCTTCTCCCCGAGGCCAAGGCGGCCTATCGCCAACTCCTGCAACTCGCGCCCAACCAGTTCATCGCGCTGCATATGCTCGGCGTCCTGGAGTCCGACGCCAAGAGCTATCAGCAGGCTGAGATTCTGCTGAGCCGGGCGGTTGCCGCGGATCCGCGATCTGCCGAAGCTCATATGAGCCTGGGCGTCGCGCTGAACGGGCTACGACGTCACGACGAGGCCTGCGAGAGCCATCGAAGGGCCCTCGCCTTGCGCCCCAACTACGCCCTCGCCCTGTCCAATCTCGGTAACGCAAGCGTGACCCTCGATCTTCAGGAAGCGCTCGCGTGCTACGACAAGGCGCTCGCAATTGACGGAAACCTTGCCGAAGCCCACAACGGCCGGGGTTGGGCGCTCTGCCGTCTGCGCAATTTTGACGAGGCCATCGCAAGCTTGAACCGCGCGCTATCGATCAAGCCTGACTATGCCTCAGCGCTGGCGAACCGCGCCGTCGCATTGCAGGAGCTGCTGCGATTTGACGAAGCCATGGCGGATTGCAATCGGGCGGTCGCCCTGGCACCCGACGACGCGAACGGGTGGCTCTGGCGGGCCAGCGTCTGGCTCCAGATGAAGCAAATGGCCGAAGCATTGCCCGATTGCGAGAAGGCCCTCGCGATCGATCCCGAGTCCGCTCAAGCTCACCTGGTGCTGGGCCTTTGTCTCACCGGACTTGGCCGAGTCGACGAAGCCCTGGCCAGTTTCGACAGGGCTCTTGCCATTACGCCTGACTTCGCGAGCGCAATCTCCAACAAGATCTTCGCACTTGATTTCTTGGGCGATGCCAGCGTTGAGCAGCATCAGCAAGCGCGGCAAGTATGGTGGGATCAGATCGGCGCGAAAGTCGCTTCGGAAGCGGCGAGATCGCACGACAACAGCCGCGATCCGGATCGCCCTCTGGTGCTTGGCTATGTCTCGGCGGACTTCAACGCGCATTCGGCCGCGTTCATCTTCAAGCCGGTCCTGCAATACCATGACCGGGAACAGTTCGAGATTGTGTGCTACTCTTGTTCATCAAAAGCGGATGCGGCGACCGACGAATTTCATAAGATCGCCGATCGCTGGCGCGACGCCTCGCAGTGGAGCGACGAACGCCTCGCCGATCAGATCCGCGCCGATGGCGTCGATATCCTGATCGATCTGTCCGGCCATACCAAAGGAAACCGCCTTGGCGTATTTGCGCTCAAGCCGGCGCCGATCCAGGTGCATGGCTGGGGCCACGGTACCGGCACCGGTCTGCCAACGATCGATTATCTGTTCTCGGACCCGGTCGCGATTCCTGCCGCGGTTCGGCATCTGTTTGCGGAAACCGTTGTCGATCTGCCGTGCTTTGTCACGCTGGAGCCGCTGCCGATCGAGCTTGCGCGGGCGTCAACGCCGGCGACCTCGAACGGCTTCGTCACATTCGGTGTCTTCAACCGCATCAGCAAGATTTCGGACGCGGCCGCGCAGGCCTGGTCCAGGATTCTCGAGCGAGTGCCGGGGTCACGGCTGCTGATCAAGGATCTTGCGCTGGACGATCAACTGGTCCGCGACAATCTGCTGGCACGGCTTGCAACTTGCGGAGTGCCGGCCGAACGCGTCGATCTGCTCGGAACCACCTTGCGAATCGATCATCTGAGATCATTCCATCGCGTCGATATTGCCCTCGACCCGTTCCCGCAGAACGGCGGCGTCAGCACGTTGGAAGCCTTGCAGATGGGCGTGCCCGTGGTGGCGAAGCTCGGGAACAGTCTGCCCAGCCGTGCCGGCGGCTCCATCCTCACCGCGCTTGGCCTGCCGGACTGGGTTACGGACAGCGAGGAGGCATATGTCGACATCGCGGCGAGCCGCGCGGCGCAGGTCGGCGACCTCGACAAATTGCGCCGCGAGCTGCCCGGACAGGTCAGGGCTGCGCCCGCCTGCAACCCGGTCGCCTACGCGCAAGCGGTGGACGAGGCCTATCGCGCGATGTGGAAGCGCTATTGCAGCAGCGACGCCTGATCGCTGCGTCAATGCAGCCTGAACACGCCGTCGACCGCACGTAGCTCGGCCGGCTTGATCAGCTTGGAATGCGCGACGGTGACCGAATAGAGGGGACCGTCGAGCTTCTGCTGCCAGAACGCCAGGAAGTCGGTCAGCGCCGGGAATTTCGGGAAGAGATCGTAGTTCTGCCAGACATAGGTCTGAAGCAGCGAGGGATGATCCGGCATCCGATAGAGAATTTCAGCCGTCGTCAGCCCGTAACCCAGCACCTGTTTCCGGAAGTCGTCGGAAACCACCCCAACCCGCGAGACCATGCCAACCTCCTTTGCAGGAGCGCATTCAGGGGCGGCTTGATCCGGTACGCTGCTTACGAGCCACCCGGTGGAGATGCGCTCACATGAGAGAAATGTGACGCAAACTGATAATCCATCTCAAGCCCAAAAGTTTAACAAGCTGTTGAAATTCAATGCGTTAGCAGCAGAGACGGCTCCGTGCTAATACGGTCCGGCTGACGGTTAACGATGGAAAAGAGATTCTGGCACAGCGCGCTTCCGAGTGCCGATTTTTCTGCTAGAAGCCCTTGCCCCCGCAAAATTCCTGTCCTATTTCAGCTTCGCCTGTGCTAGCACTCGCGGGCACAGACTGCTAACAATCTGAAATCATCAACCCGAGCAATTGCTTAGGAGGACTGCATGAAATTCCGTCCGCTTCACGACCGCGTCGTGGTCAAGCGCATCGACGCAGAAGAGAAGACCGCTGGCGGCATCATCATTCCCGACACTGCCAAGGAAAAGCCCTCCCAGGGCGAAGTCGTCGCCGTCGGCCCCGGTGGCCGCGACGAAGCCGGCAAGCTGATCCCGATCGACCTGAAGGTCGGCGACCGCGTGCTGTTCGGCAAGTGGTCCGGCACCGAGGTCAAGATCGACAGCGTCGATCTGCTGATCATGAAGGAAAGCGACATCATGGGCGTCCTCGACGTCCCCGCTTCCAAGAAGAAGGCGGCCTAAGAGCCCCCTCTCGCCCCCAGCCAAACACCTAAGGAAAAATCCAGATGGCAGCTAAAGAAGTCAAATTCTCGGTTGAAGCGCGCGACAAGATGCTGCGCGGCGTCGACATTCTCGCCAACGCGGTGAAGGTCACGCTCGGTCCGAAGGGCCGCAACGTCGTGCTCGACAAGTCGTTCGGCGCTCCCCGCATCACCAAGGACGGCGTCACCGTCGCCAAGGAGATCGAGCTCGAGGACAAGTTCGAGAACATGGGCGCCCAGATGGTGCGCGAAGTCGCTTCCAAGTCCGCTGACGCGGCCGGCGACGGCACCACCACCGCCACCGTGCTCGCCCAGGCCATCGTGCGTGAAGGCGCCAAGTCGGTTGCCGCCGGCATGAACCCGATGGACCTCAAGCGCGGTATCGACCTCGCGGTCGAAGCCGTCGTTGCGGACCTCGTCAAGAACTCCAAGAAGGTCACCTCGAACGAAGAGATCGCCCAGGTCGGCACCATCTCGGCCAACGGCGACCAGGAGATCGGCAAGTTCCTCTCCGACGCCATGAAGAAGGTCGGCAACGAGGGTGTCATCACCGTCGAGGAAGCCAAGTCGCTCGAGACCGAGCTCGACGTCGTCGAGGGCATGCAGTTCGACCGCGGCTACATCTCGCCCTACTTCGTCACCAACGCCGACAAGATGCGCGTTGAGATGGACGATGCCTACATCCTCATCAACGAGAAGAAGCTCTCCTCGCTGAACGAGCTGCTGCCGCTGCTCGAGGCCGTGGTGCAGACCGGCAAGCCGCTGGTCATCGTCGCCGAGGACGTCGAAGGCGAAGCCCTCGCCACCCTGGTCGTGAACCGCCTCCGTGGCGGCCTGAAGGTCGCGGCCGTCAAGGCTCCGGGCTTCGGCGATCGCCGCAAGGCCATGCTGCAGGACATCGCGATCCTGACCGGCGGCCAGGCGATCTCGGAAGACCTCGGCATCAAGCTCGAGAACGTCACGCTCAACATGCTCGGTCGCGCCAAGAAGGTGATGATCGACAAGGAGAACACCACGATCGTCAACGGCGCCGGCAAGAAGGCCGACATCGAGGCGCGCGTGTCCCAGATCAAGGCGCAGATCGAGGAGACCACCTCGGACTACGACCGTGAGAAGCTCCAGGAGCGTCTCGCCAAGCTCGCTGGCGGCGTCGCGGTGATCCGCGTCGGCGGCGCGACCGAGGTCGAGGTGAAGGAGCGCAAGGATCGCGTTGATGACGCGATGCATGCGACCCGCGCGGCCGTGGAAGAAGGCATCGTCCCGGGCGGCGGCGTCGCCCTGCTCCGTGCCTCCGAGCAGCTCAAGGGCCTGCGCACCAAGAACGACGACCAGAAGACCGGCGTCGAGATCGTGCGCAAGGCGCTGTCGGCTCCCGCTCGCCAGATCGCGATCAACGCCGGTGAAGACGGCTCGGTGATCGTCGGCAAGGTGCTGGAAAACAAGTCGTACGCCTACGGCTTCGACTCCCAGACCGGCGAATACGGCGACCTCGTCAAGAAGGGCATCATTGACCCGACCAAGGTGGTCCGCACCGCGATCCAGAACGCAGCCTCGGTTGCGGCTCTGCTGATCACCACGGAAGCCATGGTCGCCGAGCTGCCCAAGAAGGGCGGCGCCGGCCCCGCGATGCCTCCGGGCGGCGGCATGGGCGGCATGGACTTCTAAGGTCCAACCACCTCAAGGACTACGAAACCCCGGCAGCGATGCCGGGGTTTTTGTTTGTGGCGCAACTCTCTCCACCTCGTCATTCCGGGGCGCGCGAAGCGCGAGCCCGGAATCCATAACCACGAACCTTAGTTGGCTATCCCCGAATAGAGATCATCCCAGTTCGGGTTCTGCTCCTCGATCAGGCGCGCCTTCCAATCCCGTCGCCACTTCTTGAGCTCCTTCTCGCGTGCGATGGCGCTCGCGGGGTCGTCGTAGATCTCGAACAAGACGAGCTTGTCGACGCCGTACTTCGTCGTGAAGCCGGGGACGGCTTTGGTCCTGTGCTAGGCGCACAAGGTCATCGGTCACGCCAATATAGAGCGTGCCGTGCTTCCTGCTTGCGAGGATGTAGACGTAATAGGCCATTCCATCCGCCTGGGGTTATGGATTCCGGGCTCGCGCTTCGCGCGCCCCGGAATGACGAGGTGAGACAGTCGGGCCTCACCACACCTTCCCCATCCGCTCGCCTCGCAACCGGCCGTCTTCGTCGAGCGACCAGAAGATCCGCGTCACCCGGCCGACGAGATGGTCCATCGGGACAAAGCCCATCACCGACATCATGCGGCTGTCGGTGGAGTTGTCGCGGTTGTCGCCGAGCGCAAAGAAATGGCCTGACGGCACCGTGTAGACGCTGGTGTTGTCGAGGTAGCCGTTGTCGACGCAATCGTAGGTCAGATAGCTCGCGCCGTTCGGCAGCGTCTCGCGCCAGCGCTTGACCTTCGCGCCGGGCTCGAGCCCGCAGGTGGAGGCGCCAGGCACGCTCGCAAGCGCAACGCGGGTCACCGGCCTGTCGTTGAGGACGAGCCGGCCGTCGCGCATCTGGACCCGATCGCCCGGCAGCGCCACCACACGCTTGACGTAGTCCACCGAGGCGTCCTTCGCCGTGCGAAACACGACGACGTCGCCGTAGTCGGGATCGGCGGCATGGAAACGGCCCGAGATCCAGGACGGCGCGAAAGGAAACGAATAGCGGTCGTAGCCGTAGGCCGATTTCGCGGCAAAGACGTAATCGCCCACCAACAGCGTCGGCGCCATCGAATTGGAGGGGATGTTGAACGGCTGGTACAGGAAGAAGCGAAACAGGAACGGCGGCGACCACAGCACCGGGACCAGCAGGATCAGGATGACGATCGCCTTCCATTCCCGCGATTGCGCCGAGGGGCGGATCGTTTGCTCAAGAGTGGTCATGGGCCTGCCCTGATCAAGACCGTGATCGTCATCGCGAGATTACGCAACCGTTGCGGGCGCGCAATCCCCTCGCAGGATTTTGGTCGCACCGGCCCGCTTGCGCGTTCACCGCAAGCGAGGACAACGGAGATATGAAGGGCCGCCCGTGGGCGGCCCTTCTGCTTCACGCGCTCTCGGGCGCCTTGAGGCGCACGAGCCGGGTCAGGAGAGCATCGAGGCCCTCGCCGTTGCCGGCGTGGAGGTCGATGCGGCCGACCTTCTCGACCAGCCGCTCCAGCGACTCCAGCTCCTTGAGCCGCAGCAGCAGGGGGTTCTCCTCCATCAGGCGGGCGGTGTTCAGGAGCGAACGCGTCGCCGCGGTCTCCTCCTGCCGACGGATCAGGTTCGCCTTCGCAACCCGCTCCGCCTCCACCACCTTGTTCACCAGCTCCCGGATCTCGCCGGGCAGGATCACGTCCTTGACGCCGAGATCGGTCACCTCGACGCCGGACTCCGCGAGGCGTGCGCGCACATAGTCGCGCAGCTCCGCATCCAGCGCCGCCTTTGCAGACAGCACCTCGTCCAGCGTCCGGCCCGCAATCGCCTCGCGGATCGCGAACTGCACCAGGCGGTACAGCCACGCATCCACGTCCGGCACGGTCGCAACCGTGCGCTCGGGATCGACGATCCGGCGGAACGCCGTCAGCGTCACCCGCAGCGCGATGCGGTCCTTGGTCAGCATCTCCTGCGCGGTGATCTCGACCGCCTGGGGCCGCAGGTCGAGGCGCTTCACCTCGATCTTGCGGCCGACGGTCCAGAAGGCGTGCCGGCCGGGCGCAAGCCGCTCCACGAGCCGACCCTCGACATAGAGCAGGCCCGCCTCGTGGTTCTCGACCACCGCTTCCATCACGACGGTCGAGCGGTTGCGCTCGATCATGGTCAGGTGGCGCGCGCCGACACGGGGATCAGCGGACACATCGATGCGCTCGACATCGATGCGGGTCGCGACCTTCCAGTAGACGCGCACCTGCCAGGGCGTCATCAGATGCACGGGCCGGCCGTCGAGGCTGACGATGGCGATCTCGTCCGCCTTGGTCTCGACCGCCTCGAACAGCTCGGCGGCAAGATCGGGCCGCGCGGCCTTCAGCACCGCGTAGCGATCCGCAGGGAATTCGCTGCGGACCACGTCGAGCACCTCGGCCTTCAGCTCGTGCAGGGGATCGAACAGGCGATGCTTGCCGGGCGCGAGCACGCGCACGAGCTGCCCGTTGCGCCCGAGCAACGCACGCTCGCCATCCTTCACCGTCACGTTCAGCATCAGCAAGTGCCAGGTCTTTTCAGAAGTCATGACACGCCTCCTTCGTTTGCGCCCGGCCGGATGCCGAACAACAGGTTTCGTTTGCAAAGGACGTGAGGACGCGGACGACGCTTCCCGGGAAATCGGCGGGCCGGGGCTTGAGCTTGCATGACGACGGGCGCACGCGCGCGATCGCTCGACGCGTGTCGAGCGGTCATGCGGAGCCACCCGGCATCAGCGCAAGCGGTATCTACCCGCGGCGCAAAGCCGGTCTCACAGTGTCTAGGTTCGGACGGAAAGCCTTTCGGCAAAACGGCCGGACTGCGACTGAAGCGCGCGTCCGGTCCTCGTCAGAGGTATCAGCTTTTCAGGCTGAAACGGAGCGCTGGAGCGGGATTCGAACCCGCGACAGGATGATTAACAGTCATCTGCTCTACCTAACTGAGCTATCCCTTGTGCAAGAGACCGGAATCGAACCGATGCCTTCGGGTGCAACCCGACGCTCTCCATGAGCTACGTCCTGCGGTTTTCTTCGTTCGGCGGAACACGAGACCGGAAACCGGATCGCGCCAGTCGGGATCTCAACGAGCCCGAACCCATGGCCTAGCGAAGGAGCGGGCTAATAGACGAAGCACGTTCGGGGTGCAAGGGGGTGACGCAAGATTTTTTATTCGTCATTCCGGGGCGCGGCGAAGCCGCGAGCCCGGAATCCATAACCACAGCTCTAACTGGAGATACCGTTGTAGAGATCATCCCAGTTTGGATTTTGCTCATCGATCAATCGCGTCTTCCAATCGCGCCGCCATTTCTTGAGCTCTTTCTCTCGGGCAATTGCATTTGCCGGGTCATCGAAAATCTCAAACAGAACCAGCTTGTCGACCCCGTATCGCTTAGTGAATCCCGGGACGACCTTGGTCTTGTGCTCGTGGACGCGTCGCACAAGGTCACTCGTTACGCCAATGTACAGCGTGCCGTATTTCTTACTTGCCAGGATGTAGACGTAGTACGCCATTCCATCTGCCTGTGGTTATGGATTCCGGGCTCGGCGCTTCGCGCCGCCCCGGAATGACGACCAGATGTTAGGGGCAAGTGGAAACTAGTTCAACCAAACGATGTGCAACCAAATGTGCCATCGCGAGATCGACGCCTAACGTCAACTGCGCGACATCTCCTGGAAACTCGCCCTCACCCAGTCGATCGTCACGCGCGTTGCGGCGTCGCGCTTGAGGTGGTTTTGCACGAGCAGCCAGACGTCGCGCCGCTTCGGCAGCAGCGTGGCACGCAGGCGGCGATCGCCGAGCAAGTCCGCGCAACTATACTCCGGCAACACGCCGGCGGCCTGATGCGCGCGGATCAGATTACGGATGACGCGAACGTTGTCGGTGACGCAGCGCGCGCGAGCTTTCTTCGTGCGCAGAAATTGCATCTCGGGAATGGCACCGAGTTCGTCCGGATAGGCGCACAGCAGCGGCTCGCCCTCGGTCGTAGCAGGCTCGAAATAATAGAGCTTGACGTCGCCGAGCCTGGAGATCGCGAAGTCGCCCTTGTCGGGTTTGCGCAGCCGGATGGCGAGATCGGCCTCCCAGCGCGAGAACTTGACGTTCTCGCTCGAGGTGAGGAATTGCAGCGTCAGGCCGGGATTGGCGCGCAGGAAGTCGCTCGCGCGCGGCGACAGCACCTCCTCGGCGACCGTGTTGGTGGAGGCGATGCGCAGGCGCCCCACCGGACCTGCCAGGCTCTCGCCGACGCGACCGATCTCGGCGGCATGTGCGGCCATCGCCTCGACATGCGCCAGCACCGCCTCGCAACTCCGCGTCGGCCTGCGGACGCCGTCGGCGGCCTCGAACAGACGCAAACCGAGCGCACGTTCGATGCGCGACAGCCTGCGCCCGACCGTCGTCTCGTCGATGCGCAGCCGCGCGCTGGCACCGGCGTAGGTGCCCTCGTCCCTGACGGCAGCGATGATGCGCAGATCGTCCCAGTTCATCGTGCGAGGTTATACCGGCCGGGCGCAGCCTGCAATATTGCAGCCACCCGCTGCAATATCCCTGCATATCGGCAGGCATTCCCGGGGCTATGTTCGCAGAGCCTTTTGCTCCGGAGATTTCCAAAACCATGACGACCGCAAAGACCCTGCTGCAGCTCGCCGGTGCCGATCTCAACCCGCCGCGTCTTGGCGACGCCGCGCTGGTGCTGATCGATATCCAGAACGAATATCTCGCAGGTCCTCTCGCTTTGCCCGACGCGGGACCTGCGATCGCGCGGGCGGCTGCGCTCCTGGCACGGGCACGCGAGAGCGGAGCCGCGATCATCCATATCGCCCATCGCGGCAAGGCCGGCAGCCTGTTCGATCGCGGCGCTGAGCGCGGCGCCATCGTCGCCGAACTGAGCCCCCGTGCCGGCGAGCTGGTGATCGAGAAGGAGTTGCCGAATGCGTTTGCCGGCACTGATTTGCAGGCGCGCCTTGCCGCAACCGACAGGAAGAACATCGTGCTGGCCGGCTTCATGACGCATATGTGCGTCAGCTCCACCGCCCGTGCCGCGCTCGACCTCGGCTTTCGCACGACCATCGACGCCGATTCCTGCGCCACGCGCGACCTGCCCGACGGCCGCGGCGGCACGCTGAACGCCCGGACCATCCACGAGGTTGCACTCGCCGAGCTATCCGACCGCTTCGCGATCATCGCGCGCGGCGATGCGCTGAAATAGCGGAGCAACGCGATGCTGCAACTCTATTTCTCGCCGATGGCCTGCTCGCTTGCGAGCCGCATCGCGCTGATGGAAGCCGGCCTCGATGCGCGCTATCATCAGGTGCATCTCTTGACGAAGCAGGTCGTGGACGACGGCAGCGATTTCCGCGGCGCCTCGCCGAAGGGCGCGGTGCCGGTCCTGGTGCTGGAGAACGGCGAACGGCTGACCGAGTGCGCGGCGGTGCTGCAATACATCGCCGATCTGAAGCCGGAGACGGGGCTCGCGCCGCGGTTCGGCGATCCCGATCGCTATCGCCTCCAGGAATGGCTGAGCTTCATCGGCACCGAGATCCACAAGGCGTTCCTGTTTCCGACCTTCTGGTACAAGGACGACGGCTCGCTCGCCAAGCCGCGTGCCCGCATCACGCAGACATTGTCGGTACCATCAGCGCACCTTGCGGGCCGCGAATTCCTCGTCGGTCACAGCTTCACCGTCGCGGATGCCCACCTCACCTGGGCCTTGCTGCTGCTGCGTCCCGCAGGGGTCGACATCGCGCAATGGCCATCCCTGTCGGCCTATCTCGAACGCATGCAGGCGCGGCCCGCCGTGAGGGAGGCGATCGCAACCGAGATGGCGCTGCGCAAGACCGTGGCGGCGAGCCCGGCGTGACAGGATGTCACGGACGACCAATCTGACGGTTCCACAGCGAGGGCATTGATGCCCGCGCGGCATGCGCTAATCTGGAGGGATATTTTTCAATATTTCCTTGGAAGGCATTCATGCGTGCTCTTTCCAGATTTTGCCTGGCCGAACTCTGCCTGCTTTTCCTCGCATGCTGGCTGTGCCTGGGTCCCGCATCGGCGGAGACGCGGGTGGCGCTGGTGATCGGCAACGGCGCCTATGCCTCGACGGCGCAGCTTCCCAACCCGTCGCACGATGCCGAAGACGTAGCAAACTCGCTCAAGCGCAGCGGTTTCGAGGTGCTTCAGGGCATCGACCTGCGCCAGGCCGACATGCAGGACCTGACCATCCGCTTCGCGCGCGCCGCGAGCCGGGCCGACGTCGCCATGTTCTACTACAGCGGCCATGCGATGCAGTACAACGGCGTGAACTATCTGATGCCCGTCGATGCCGTGCTGACCGATGAAGCCGACCTCAAGCGCTTCGTGCGGGTCGACGACATCGTGAACGATTTGCAGCAGGCCAAGAACCTGCGCATCCTCGTGCTCGATTCCTGCCGCGACAATCCGCTGGCGGAAAGCCTGAAGCGCTCCGCCGGCATGACACGCGCCGCCTCGATCGGACGCGGGCTGTCGAAGGTCGAAGCGCCGCGCGGCACGATCGTGTCGTTCTCGACGCAATCAGGGCAGGTCGCCGCCGACGGCACCGGTCGCAACAGCCCCTACACGACGGCGTTCCTGAAGCACATCGAGGAGCCGCAGGAGATCGGCGACGTCTTTCGCGACATCAGCAGCGACGTCTATGACAGCAGCGGCAAGACCCAGCTGCCGGAGCTGTCGCTCTCGATCATCGGCAAGTTCTACCTGAACGGGCCGGTGTCGGTCACGGTCGCGCCAGCGGCCCCGCAAGCCGCGCCGCGGCCTGATCCCTGCGCGGCCGCAGAGGCCCATTGGAAGGCTGCGGATGGCATCGGCACGCTGGGTGCCTACGAAGACCATCTCGCCCGATTTCCCAATTGCATCTTCGCCACCCTCGCCAGGGCGCGAATTGAAGGCCTGAAACAGAAGACGGCGCTGGCGCCGGCAGCCGGCGAGACCAAGAACTTTGACGGCAAGTGGGACGTCACCGTGAGCTGCACCTCTTCCGGCAAGGCACAGGGCTACACGAGAGCCCTGTCAGCCACCGTCACGAACGGCGCGTTACACGCCGAAGATCCGGACCAGCGAACGACCAACACGCTTCTGATCGACGGCCAGATACCACCCGACGGTAAGACCACGCTGAGTGCCCGGGGCCTGACAGGCCAGAGCACCTATACGGTCAACAATGCTCCGCCCGGCTCGCCCTATGCGTACACGATCGACGCGCAATTCGAGCGCACCCGCGGCAGCGGCAAGCGCAACGAGCTTCGTCCCTGCACTTTCACCTTCGTGAAGCGATAGAGCTCCGGAACGGCGCCCGGGAGCGCCTCAATCCACCCGCGCCAGCACCGCGAGCTTGCGGATGCCCTTGTTGCGGTAGGCGTCGAGGAACGCGTAGTAGTCCTTGAACGACACGCAGCCGTTGGAGTCACCGTTCGGCCCGAGCATGAAGGTGTGTGCGAGCAGGCCGTCGCGGCCGTAGATCGCGCTCTCGCCGCCGATCGGGGTCAGGCGCAGCGCCGGCACGCCGTGGAACAGCGCCTCGCGCGGCTTCAGCGTGTAGATGTGCGGCGGCGTCACGCCGCGCATGCGGACGCGCGAGGAACGGGGATCGTCGAGATTGGAGCCGAGGCCGGAATGCGCCTCGAGCTTGGTGCCGTCGGGTAGATAAACCGTCTTGGCGGTGATGTCGTAAACCGCGGTGTCGCGCTCATAGGGCGCCGAACCGCCGAGCATGGGGTTCTGCTCCCTCGGCGCGATCGACGCGGTCACACTGGCATCGGCCGAGGCATAGGCCAGCAGTCCGCCGGAGGGCTCGCGCTTGCCCCAGAGCTTTTCGACCATCGACTGGCGCGGCCCGGTGATCGACATCACCGCGGCCTTGGCGCGGTCGGCGAATGATTTTGGCTTCGCTTCGGGCGCCGGCACGATCTCGGCCGGATCGGCCGAAGCCAGTTGCATCTGCGCATCCGGAGCGCGCTTGGCCTTGTCCGCGGTCTTGTCGGCAACCCTGGCCGGGGCCGCCGGCTTCAGCGCTTCCGCGACCTTCGCGATTACGCTCTGCTTCGGGGCCTCGGCAACCTTGGTTGCGGGCGCCTGAGCCACGGCACTCGCCGCATTGGATTCCACGCCTTGCGTCGCAGCCGCGGCAAAGCGTTCGTTGAACATCTCGCGCGAGATGGGGGCTGCGACCTGCAAACGGTCCGGCAGGAGCGCAAAGGCTTCCTTGATGGCGTCGCCCGCCTCGCGCAGCGCGACCTTGGGCGCGCGCTTGACCACGGGCTCGTCGTAACCGTTGCTGCCGACGGTCGGATAGACGCTGGCGGCGAAGATGTTGCTGTAGACGGTCCAGCCGGCGCCAAGCACGACGCAGCCGATCAAGGCGGCGCCAAGCACGTTTTGGGTGGTCATTTTCCGGGAAGGCTTCCGATGTGAATTCTTGCCAGGATTTTTGGACTTCCGTGCCGCGTTACTCTGCGCAGCGATACTCGTACTCATTCGCCTTGCGTCCAGGACGGTGTCACTCAGTCCCCCTTCGAAGTGCCGCTGGTCACGATCCGGGAACAGCATCTCGCAGGCGGTCGGAGCGTCATTAAGGCGACTTTTAGTTAAATGCAGATTAAGTTCGGGCAGATATGAGGCACCGCGTTAGCGCTGTCCCATTTCGAGAAAAAAGTCCGCAGAACTACGGACTTAGCCGCGTCTGTTAACTATAATTCTCGGCCTGATCGGTGAGCTCAGCGGACGTCTTCGACGGCCTCTGTAGGCGCATCCAACCAAGTCATTTTCGTGGTCTTCAATACCGCCGGACCATAGCGGCGAAGCATTGCGCGAGGCTGGCGCGCGCGGGCGTCCCCTCCGTCTTTCGGCGCACCGACGTCAGCGACATGACGGCAACGCTCACGCACATCACACATCACACATGGCACCAAGCGCTCACGCAGCACGGCTCCCTGACTGAAAGTTGATCGCGCCGGTCTGGAAAAGGCCGCGGCAACTAAATACCTGCGAGAAGCGGCACTTTTCAGCAGCCTCTGCGCGTGATACGGTACCGTATCAACATCGCCTTGAACTGTGCCACGCAAACGGAGGCTGGCATGATAGGGATCGCACGTGCCGGGTTTTTGGCTCTGGCGTGGTCGTCGTTGTTGACGGGATACGTGGCCGCTCAGCCTGCCAATGCGGGCTGCACGGCGTCGCTCTCCGCCGCCGGCACGCAGACCTGGCGCTGCGACAACGGCATCACCATCGTTGCGGAAAACGGCGCCAGATTTGAACTTAAGGACGCCAACCGCGACGGACATATAGACTCCGTGGAGTTGAGCAGCAAAGCGCTGCTGGTCGAGGTGCCCAAAAAGCCCGGGGGCAATCCCTTCAAGGTGCTGACGCCGCAGGCGATCGCCGCCGTGCGCGGCACCAAATGGGCCGTCGACGTCGCCGATGCAAAAACCTCGGTCTTCGTCGCCGACGGTCGTGTCGGCGTGAGCCGCAGGAGCCGCGGACGCGGCGTCGTTCTAGGTCCTGGCGAAGGCGTCGATGTCGAGGCAACCGGTCCATTGACCGTCAAGACATGGGGCCAGCCGCGCGTCGACGCGCTGATGGCAAGACTGGGTCAATAAGGCCCGGACGACAAAACGAAGAAGATTGCAGTACGTAAAGAAGATTGCAGCACGTAATGACTAGACGCGTTCAGATCCTGGTGGCACTCGTCCTCACCGCGCTGTGGGGTGCAGGCATCTATGCCGCTCACGCCAACGGCCATCTGCGCTTTCTCGACCACCTCGAAGCAACGCTGACCGACCTGCGGACGCAGATCCGCGGCGTGCAGGTTCCGCCCGATCTCGTCACCATCGTCGCGATCGACGACACCGTCGTCAAACGCGGCGGCAGCTATCCCCTGCCGCGCGCCGATCTCGCCCGTGTCGTCGACACCATTGTGCAGTTCAAGCCGAAGGTCGTCGCGATCGACCTCTTGCTGGTCGACCGCAGCGCCGCGATCGGCGATGCCACGCTGGCCAACACGCTCGCCACCGGTCCCATGGTCCTCGCCGCCGCGGCGATCTTCCCGACTGCCAGCGAGACCGTGGCGCCCAGCAGCGAGGGTCCCCTCGCCGTCCTGCCGCAAGCCGAGCGCTTCCTGCTGCCCTTGCCCGCATTTGCCGCTCACGCCGAGGTCGGCGTCGTCAACGTCGCGACGGGACAATCCGGCTCGCCGCTCTCGGTACCGATGCTGTTCCGGACGCACGACAAGGTCGAGCTGTCATTCCCCTTGCGCGTCGCGACCCGCGCGCTCGACAAGCCGCTGACGATCGCGCCGGATCACCTCATGCTGGGCGATCGCGCGGTGCCGACCGACACCGACTTCGCGCTGCCGATCACCTATTACGGTCCGCGCCGCACCATCCGCACCGTCAGCGCGCAGAGCATCTTCGACGGCACGCTCAGTCGCGCCGCCATCGAGAACCGGATCGTCGTGATCGGCGCCTCGGTCGCCGGCGGCGGTGATTTCTATCCGACGCCGTTCGATTCCCTCATGCCCGGCGTCGAGGTGATCTCCACCGCGATCACCCATCTCATCGCCGGCGACGGCATCGTGCGCGACCGCAAGGTGCACATCGCCGACGCGCTCGCCGCCATCCTGCTGCCGATGCTGCTGGTGGGCCTGCTATCCTGGCGGCGGAGCGCGTTCGGCGTCGTCGCGGCGGCTGCAGTGATGATCGCCTGGGCCGGGCTCAATCTGTTCGCGTTCACCCATGGCATCTGGCTCAATGGCGCGACCACGCTCGCAGCCGCGGTTCCGCCTGTTGCGATCTTTGCCGGCGTCCAGCTGTGGGCGGGAGGCCGCCGCACGCAGTATTTCGCCGCCAAGAGCAGATCGCTCGCGCTATTCCAGGCACCCGCCGTGCAGGAGTGGCTGGCGCGCGACCCGAACTTCCTGTCGAAGCCTGTCCGGCAGGATGCCGCCGTGGTCTTCATCGATCTCTCCGGCTTCACGGCGCTGAGCGAGCGGACCGATCCGGACGCGCTCACGAATCTCCTGAAGGCGTTTCACGCGTTGATCGACAAGGCGGCAGTCGATTGCGGCGGCATGGTCACCGGCTTTCTCGGCGACGGCGCCATGATCCTGTTCGGACTGCCACACGCAATGCCGGATGACGCGGCGCGCGCGCTGAAATGTTCGATCGACCTGCATCGCGGCGTCGAGCGCTGGATCGCCTCACTGCCCCCAGCAATCGGGGGCCAGGTCGGTTTCAAGATCGGCGCGCATTTCGGCCCGATCGTCGCCTCCCGTCTCGGCGAAAGCCACCAGCACATCACGGCGACCGGCGACACCGTCAACGTCGCAAGCCGGCTGATGGAGGTCGCCGCCCAGAACGATGCGCGGCTCGCGTTGACCGATACGCTGCTGGATGCCGCCGACTTCCATGGCGCGCCCGACGGCGTCCTGACAGGCCCCCTGCTCACGCAGGTCCGCGGCCGCTCCGGCGTCGTGACCGTCTGGTTCTGGCGCGACCGAAACGGGCCTAGCCAGGCCGCGACCAAGGCCGAGATGATCGATTGAGGCCCTGGCCGCCCCACCAAACACTCCGCCGTCGTCCCCGCGAAAGCGGGGACCCATACCCCCAGGGAGAGGTTTGGCGAAGACTGGCAGTGAACAGGTCTTCACGCGGTACAGCGCCTGCGCTCATCGATAGATCACGCGGTATGGGTCCCGGCGTTCGCCGGGACGACGGTGATTACCGCGCTTCCGGTGGCGGCGAGCGGTCCAGCACGTCGCCCTTGGCGCCTTCGAGCAGATCGATGCCGTAGGTCTCGACCACGAGCGGCCCGCGCTTGCGCTGCAATTGCGCAACCTGCGTCACCTGCGCAAACAGATCGTTGACGGCGGGATGGCCGCCACTACGCAGCTCATCGACATAGATCAGCTTGCCGGCAAGCAGCTTTGGATCGGGCTCGGGCATGTTGACCCAGCGGATGCGCTGGTTCTGCTGCACCACGCAGGTGCCGCGCGGCAGATAGAAGGCGAGCCAGCCCGTGGTGCCGTAATCCGGCGCGAGCACGCACGTCGCGCCGGTGCGGGCGCGCACGGCTTCGATCTCCGCGGCGAGCTCGCGCCAGCCGACGCCGACACTGCGCACGGTCGCATCGCGGCGATAGCCGGACAGCCAGCCGGTGTTGGCCTGCACAATGAGGGCTGCGAACATCACGATGCCGGCAGGCGCAGCCCAGCGCAGACAAAAGTCGACCAGGCGGCGAGCACGCGGTTTCCACTGCACGAGGTTGGCGGCGGCCGCAGCCGCAACCACGAAGGGCGGATAGACCGGCGCGAACCAGTTGGCCTCGACGCGGGCATGCAGCGAATGCCAGGCGAAATAGGCGACGATGGTCCAGAACAGCGACTCGATCAGCACGCGCGAGGCCAGCGCGCCGGCCCGGCGCCAGGTCAGCGCGTGCAGCCCCATCGCGCCGAGAATGAAGACCAGCGGCGTTGCGAACGCGATCTGGGTCGGGATCAGCTCGGCGATGAAGACGGGGCGGAAATCCTCGATCCTGGCGCGCCCGAGCTGCTTTGCGAACGAGACCCATTGATGATCCGCATTCCAGAGGATCACCGGCGAGAACAGCGCAAGGGCAACGAGGCCACCGAGATAGGGCCAGGGTGAGAGGAACCAGCGCCTGAGTTTCGGCACGGCCGCGAGCCAGATCAGGATCGCCGGCCCGAAGAACATCGCGGTGTATTTCGACAGCAGCGCCGCACCGACGGCTGCACCGACCGCGAGCCACCAGACGCCGCGGCCGGTCTCGAGCACTTTTGCGAGAAAGAACAGCACGAAGCTCGAGGCGACCAGCAGCGGCGCATCGGGCGTGACGATCAGCGTGCCGACCGCGGCCAGCAGCGTCACGTTGAGCAGGATGGCACTGTTGGCCGCGAGGCGGGCGCCGCCGAACAGGATCGCGGCCGAGCGATAGATCGCATAGCTCATCGGCAGCGCGAGCAGGATCGAGACGAGGCGGACGCCGAGCTCGGTGTCGCCGGCGATCATCGTGCCGGCGCGAATGACGTAGGCAACCATCGGCGGGTGGTCGTAATAGCCGCCCGCCAGATTCTTCGACCACATCCAGTAATAGGCTTCGTCGAAGGTGATCGGCGTGAAGGCGGCCGCGACGAGCCGCAGGGCCACCAGCGCAAGGATCACCAGCGCGGTATTGCGGACGACCCGCGCGTCAGCTCCACCCATCGTGAGCTATTTCTTGCGCCAGACGAACAGTCCGGACATCGCGTAGTTCCACACCACGCCCATCAGCGCGCCGGCCATGCCGGCCAGCCACCAGATCGGCTCCTGGTCGTAGACCGAGAAGGCGACGCCGACATTGGCGAGCAGGCCGACGCTGCACACGATGTAGAACGCGATCAGGCCGCGCAGCAGCGCGAAGCCCTTCAGCCGCTGATCTCGATAGGTGAGGAAGTTGTTGAGGATGAAATTGCTGGTCATGGCGACGATAGCGCCTGCGGCCTGCGCTTCCGCGAACGGCGCCTTGAAGACCCGAAGGGCGATGAACAGCGTGGTCAAGTGCACCACGAGACCGATGCCGCCGACCATCGCGAACAGGATGAAGCGCAGCGAAACGGTGTCGTTGCTCAGCTTGGCCAGCACCAGGCCAAGGAAGTCGAGCGCGACCATGGAATCCAGCTTGCTCTCGCCGTGCTGGCGGGCGCCGAAAGTGTAGGGAATCTCGACCGCCCGCAAACTGCCGTGGGCGGTGGCGACGAGGTCGAGCAGGATCTTGAAGCCATGCACCGAAAGTTTCGGCGCCAATTCCTCGAAACGATCGCGGCGGACCATGAAGAAGCCGCTCATGGGATCGGCGATCTCGACCCGCAGCATCTTCCGGGCGACCTCGGTCGCCAGCGCGCTGGCGCCGGCGCGCTGCTTGTTGAAGCCTTCGCTCTTGTAGCCTTCGATATAGCGGCTGCCGACCACCAGATCGGCCTGGTCGCTGGCGAGCAGCAGCAGCATCTTCGGCAGCTGCGTCTCGTCGTGCTGAAGGTCGGCGTCGATCACGGCGACAAAGGGCGCGCTTGAGGCCAGGATGCCCTCGATGCAGGCGCCGGACAGGCCGCGGCGGCCGATGCGGCGGACACAGCGCACGCGGCTGTCGCGCTGCGCCAGCGCGCGTACGACGTCCCAGGTGCCGTCGGGTGAATTGTCGTCAACGAACACGACCTCCCAGGCGACGTTGGGGAGCGTCGCCTCCAGGCGCCGGTAGAGCACCGTGACGTTGTCGCGCTCGTTGAAGGTCGGGACGATGACCGACAGTTCCGGCCCCTCTTGAGCCTGGGGCCGGTTGTCGGAGCCCGGTCTGATCGCTTCATTCATGACGGCAGCGTATATCCGCCGCGTCCTGCGCTGCCAAGCCGGGGTTTCCAAGGGGAAGGGCCAAAAAGGGTCCCAAAATGCCAACGACCCCGGAACGGCGGACCGCGCGTACATCCGGCGCAGCCTGAGCTATTCCAAGGTCGTTCCAGCAACGGAGTTTTTCTCTCAACGTCGCCGTTAAAGGCTAGATGGGGACTGCAAGACCGCTTTTCAAGGGGCAAAAGCACCCTCTTTCGGGCCGACGACTAGTTCGGGACTTCCTTGATCACCGGGCCGCGCGGCGCGGGTGCGGCAGGGGCTGCCGGCGCGGCGGCCGAGGCCGGATCGACCTTGGCGGGCTTGGGCGGCTTGCCGTACTGGCCGATCGGCCCGAGGACGACGGCGGCCGCAAGCACGACCGCCGCGACGATCGCGCCCAAAATGCCACCCACCGACTCAGACGACATGGAAGCCCATTCCTGTTCCAGATGCGATCATTGATACCACGGATGAGCGCGCAGCCGGAAGAGCCACGGGACCGCAACGGCCTTTCGAATCATTTCTGCGGCGGCCTGCGCTTGACGAAGGCCGTCACGATGTCCTTCTGCGCCGACTCCACCGCCCTGTTCGCGGTCGCGAGATGGGCGCCGGAATCGATGCTCGGGTATTGCGTGGAGAGATAGTCGAGCAATGCCACCCGGTAATATTGCCGCTCCGACGGACAGGCGCCCGCAACCGAGCGGCCAAAATCCTGTTCCGACAGGCCCTGATTGCTGTCGCGCGAATATTCCCGCGCCAGGCAATGCCAGTAATCGTCGCGCCCCTGCATGGCGAGCTTCTGCGCGCCCCTGGCATCGTCGTCATCCGCCATGGCAGAATATGTCATGGCAGCAGATGTCATCACGAGCGCCGCTCCCAGCATCAGCATCCGCATCTTGTTCTCCTTCTTCGCAGATGATCTGGTTCGAAGCTTAGACGGGCCGCGGCAACTGGCCAATCACAACTCGTTTGACTAGGATGCCGGCCTCCCCTCCACGTCGATGCGAGATCCTTCCGTGGCCAAAGCAAAAACCGTGTCCAAGAAATCCGGCAATATCTTCATCGGCGTCGGCGGCTGGACCTTCGAGCCCTGGCGTGGCGTGTTCTATCCGGAGAAGCTGACGCAGGCGAAGGAGCTGTCCTATGCGGCCTCGAAGCTGACCTCGATCGAGATCAACGGCACCTATTACGGCTCGCAAAAGCCGGAGAGCTTTCGCAAATGGGCCAGCGAAGTGCCCGAGGGTTTTGTCTTCTCGGTGAAGGGGCCGCGCTTTGCCACCAACCGCCGCGTGCTCGCGGAAGCCGGCGATTCCATCAAGCGCTTCTATGATTCCGGCGTGCTGGAACTCGGCGACCATCTCGGGCCGGTGCTGTGGCAGTTCGCGCCGACCAAGAAATTCGACGGTGCCGATTTCGGCAAGTTCCTCGAGCTGCTGCCGCGCAAGCTCGACGGACGCGCGCTGCGCCATGTCGTCGAGGTCCGCCACGACAGTTTCTGTGCGCCGGATTTCGTTGCGCTGATCCGCGAGTTCGAGACGCCGGTCGTGTTTGCGGAGCACGGCAAATATCCGGCGATCGCCGACGTCGCCGGCGATTTCGTCTATGCCAGGCTCCAGAAGGGCAATGACGAGATCAAGACCTGTTATCCGCCGAAGCAACTCGATGCCTGGGCCAAGCGCTTTCAGGACTGGGCCGAGGGAAGTGAACCCGACGATCTGCCGAAGGTCGACAAGGCCAAGCCGAAGAAAGAACCGCGCGACGTGTTCGCCTACGTCATCCACGAAGGCAAGGTGCGCGCGCCGGCCGGCGCCATGGAACTGATCGCACGGGTGAGCTGAGGGTGGTCGATGGCAAAGGCGAAGAAGCTCTTCACGATCGGTTATGAACAGACGCCGCCCAAAGCCGTGCTGGACGAGCTGGAGCAGGCCGGCGTCAAGCTCGTGGTCGACGTGCGCGCGGTGACCTCGTCGCGCCGGCCGGGCTTTTCCAAGAAGCAGCTTTCCGCAGGACTGGACGAACGCGGCATCGCCTATGTCCATCTCGCCGCACTCGGCACGCCCAAGGAGGGGCGCCTTGCGGCGCGCAGCGGCCAGTACGACGTGCTGGAAAAGATCTATTCAAGGCACCTGAAGACGCCGCAGGCCAGGGAAGAAATGGACGAGCTGTCGGCACTGGTGAAGAAGGCCGGGCCCGTGTGCCTGCTCTGCTACGAGCGCGACCACACCCACTGTCACCGCCAGATGATCGCGGAGGTGATTGCGGAGCGGGATGGCGTGACGGTGAGGAATTTGGCCGGGCGGCAGGTTTAGCTGCGCTGTCATTCCGGGGCGCGACAAAGTCGCGAACCCGGAATCCATCGGGCCGCAGAGCTAGTGGAGGAATGGATTCCGGGTTCGCGACTTTGTCGCGCCCCGGAATGACGGGTTGATGGACCTACCCCTCTCCCGCCAGCCGGAACGTCCCTTCCATCATCTGCACGCAGCTGCCGCCGACATGCGCCGACACGATCTTGCCGTCCTGCTTGCGCACGCGCGTCCGGAGGATGCTTGGCCGTCCCATATCAAAGCCCTGGCCGACCGTGAGCTTTAACTCGCCGTCGCGTGTGGGATCGAGATCGGCAAACAGCGCGGCCGCGGCAACCGTGGCGCTGCCGGTGGCGGGGTCCTCGGCGAGACCGCCGGCGCCGCGCATGAACATGCGCGCCTGCCGCTCGCTCGGAGCCTCCGACGCGGGCACATCGCGGGTATAGAACCACACCGAGCGGGCGTCGTCGCGCGGCAGCACCCTGCCGAAGGCGGCCGCGTCCGGCCTTGCCCGCTTCAGCGCATCGCGCGAACTCACTTCCGCCACCACGAACGGAGTTCCGACGCCGACGACCTGCGGCGCGTGGTGATCGGTCCTGATGTCGTCGGCCGTCAGGGAGATGCAGGCCGCAACGTCGGCGGCGGAAAGCTCCGCCAGACGCGAGAGCGGCTGCGGCGCGGTGAGCTCGGTGCTGACCACCCTTCCCTGCTCCCGAAAGATGTCGACCGGAACAAGGCCCGCCTTTTCCTCGAACAAGAGGCGCGGCTTCGGCTCCTTCGCAAGGCCCGCGAGCACGAAGGAGGTGCCGACGTTGGGA
This sequence comes from Bradyrhizobium sp. CCBAU 11361, assembly GCF_028128935.1. NCBI lineage: Bacteria > Pseudomonadati > Pseudomonadota > Alphaproteobacteria > Hyphomicrobiales > Nitrobacteraceae > Bradyrhizobium > Bradyrhizobium sp. CCBAU 11361. The sequence goes on along the minus strand of NZ_LBJZ01000166.1, from coordinate 12,574 downwards.
TGCCCCGCGAAGGGCATCTCCCGGACCGGCGTGAAGATGCGCACCTCGGCGTCATTGGCCTTGTCGCGCGGCGGCAGCACGAAGGTCGTCTCGGAATAGTTGAACTCGGTCGCGATCGCCTGCATCTGCGCCGTCGACAAGCCGCCGGCATCGAGCACCACGGCGAGCTGGTTGCCGCCGAAGGAGCGGTCGGTGAACACGTCGACGGTGATGTAGCGGCGCTGCATCTTCGCTTTCCTCACTCAGATCGCAGCCGCAACCGGCTGCATCGCCGGCAGTCTACAAGCGAGCGACATCGTCCGTCATGCCCCAAAATTCGGAGCAATCGGAGCAATCGCAGATGACGTATCAGAAGCGGAAGAGCTGATACGGCGATGCCAGCACTTGCGCGCGCTCACTCTGGTCAATGATCAGCGTATCGAGAAATCGCCGGTTCTTTTCGTAAGCCTGCGACGCCTCGAACTGCGTGTGCGGCCAGTCGCTGCCCCACAGCAGGCGATCGAGACCGTAGGCGTTGCGCAGCAGCGGATAGGCCGCGTTCGCGAAATCCTCGCCCGCAGCCCCGTTGCGATACGGCGCCGAGATCTTGACCCAGACGTTCCGCGACGTGCCGAGCTTCAGCACAGACTGGAAGCCGGGATCGGCGACGCCAAGTTTTGAGTCGGGCAACGCGTAGTGATCGAGCACGACGGTGACACCGTGATCGAGGAACTGCGGCGCAAGCACAGCGAGATCGGAGGAGTTGCGCTGGACCTCGACCTGCCAGCCCATGGATTTCACCCCTGCGAGCAGCGTCTTCCATTCGCCGGCAGCGAGATCGGGCAAAGGCTGACCGACGAGGTTGAGGCGAATGCCGACGATTCCGGCGCGGTCGAGCGTGCGCAGCTCGTCCGCGGAGACAGCGGGGTCGACGACGGCGATGCCGCGCAGGCGACCGCGCGCCTCCTTCAGGCAAGCGACCAGATAAGAGTTGTCGGTACCGAGAAAGCTCGGCTGCACCAGCACGCCATTGGTCATGCCGTTGCGGTCGAGCTGCTCCAGATAGAGCGACAGCGGCGCGTCGTAATCCGGCGCGTAGCGCCGGCCCGGCGCGAGCTTGAGGCCGCGATGAAAGACATGGGCGTGGGTATCGATCGTCCGCAAGGCCGCCTCACTGCTGGCTGTGGTCGCGGCCACCGTCACGAGCGACGCGAGGCCCGCGCCAAACTGGCGGCGCGTCAGGCCGCGCTGGGACGATGTCATGGCTGCTCCTCCCCATCCCGCGTCAGGCGCGCGTCGCAGCGGTCTGTTCAAAGACCTTGCCGCGCGTCTCAGGCAGCATCAGCACCGCGATCAGCACCAGCGAATAGGCGAAGGCCGCATCGATGCCGATCGCCGGCCCGAGCCCGATGTGGTCGCTGAGAAAGCCGACCAGGAACGGGAACGCGGCAGAGACGATGCGGCCGAAATTGTAGCAGAAGCCGACGCCGGTGCCGCGCACGCCGGCCGGATAGAGCTCGCTGAACAGCGCCGCCATGCTGGCGGGAATGCCGGCGGAGAAGAAGCCGAGCGGAAAGCCGAGCACCAGCATCTCGCCGTTGGTCAGCGGCGCGAAGATGTAGATCAGCACGGTGATGATGCAGGCGCTGGCGAAGAACGCGACATTGACCCGGCGGCCGATGCGGTCGCTGATGATGCCGCTCGCCACGCAGCCGCAGAAGAAGGCGACGATGATGACGGCGAGATAGCCGCTGGAGCCCAGCACCGACAGATGCCGCACTTCGCGCAAGTAAGTCGGCAGGAACGTCGTCAGCGCGGCGTAGCCGCCATGCGCCCCAATGCCGAACAGGCCGCCGATCAGCGTCGCGCGCAGCACGTCGCGATGGAAGATGCCCGAGAGTGTCGCCAAGAACGGCGTCTTCTCGGCGGCTACGGCCCGCGGCGGCTCCTTCAATCCGCGGCGGATGAAGATGATAAGGAGCGCGGGCAACAGCCCCAGCGCGAACAGCAGCCGCCAGGCGATGTCGGCCGGTACATAGGTGAAGACCAGCGCCGAGAGCAGCACGGCTGCGCCCCAGCCAACGGCCCAGGCGCTCTGCACCGAGCCGAGCGCCTTGCCGCGATGTTCGGGGCGAATGATCTCGGCCATCAGCACCGCGCCACAGGCCCATTCGGCGCCGAAGCCGAGGCCCTGGATCGCCTTCAGGACCAAGAGCTGGGTGTAGGTCATCGCGAATGCGCAGGCGAAGGTCGCGAGCGCAAAGGTCAGAACCGTGATCTGGAGCGCCTTGACGCGGCCGAAGCGGTCGCCGAGCGCACCGCCGAGCCAGCCGCCGAACGCGCCGAAGAACAGCGTGACCGAGCCGAGCAGGCCCGCGTCGGCCTTGCTGATGCCGAACGCGGCGATCAGCGCGGGGATCGCGAGGCCGAACATCTGGACGTCGAGCGCATCCAGCGCCCAGCCGCCAAAGCTTGCCCAGAACGTGCGCCGCTCCAGCGGCGAGCTTTCGCTGTACCAGTTCGACATGTTTCCTACCCCTGTACTCGTTATTGCTTGGTGTCGTTGAAAGGCCGCTTCACCTGATCTCGGCGTGATAGCGGAAGCGGTCGGCCGGCCCGCGCGAGCGGCGCCATTCGATCGGCCGCCGTTCGAGGTCGAGCGCGAGGCGCTCGATGACAATCAGAGGCGCATGCGCCTCGAGCCGCAGCAGGCGCGCCTGCATCTCGTTGGCGGTTTCGACCGTCAGGATTTCCTCGGCGGAGACCACGACCTCGCCGCAGCGCTCCTCGTAGAGCGGGTACAGCAGGTCGCCGAATTCGGCGGTGTCGATGTCGAGGATCGGCGCGAAGCGCGATTGCTGCAGCCAGATCTCTTCGGCGAGCAGTGGGACATCGTCGATCAGGCGCAGGCGCGACAGGCTGATCACGGGCTCGCCGACCGGGATGCGGAGTGCGGATGCGACCGCCGATGTCGCCGGCACGCTTTTGCGCCTGATGATGCGGCTCTTCGGCACGCGCCGCTCGCCGCTCTCGGACTGGAAGCGGAAGAAGCGGAACAGCGAGGAGTTGAAGCGCGCGCGGCGCACGAAGGTGCCGCGGCCCTGCTGCCGTTCCAGCACGGCATCTGCGACGAGCTGGTCGATCGCCTTGCGCACGGTGCCGATCGCAACGCCGTAATGCGCGCCGAGCTCGGCCTCCGACGGGATCGGCTCGCCTGGCCGCCACTCATTGCGGTTGATCCGCGCGGCGAGGTCGTCGCGCAGGCGCTGGTAGCGTGGCAGGCGGTCGTCGAACGGCGCTAAATTCATATAGTCATATAGATGACTAGATGAGATGCGAGTCAAGCGCTACTAAAATACCGCCAACGACAGGAGCTGCCATGGACATTCGCGACGCCGGGCTGGCGGATTTCACCAGCCCGGCTTCGTCTGCCGTGGTCGTCAGTACGTCGTCGTGTTGGGCAGGCACGGCGGCCGCTTGTAGGGCGCCGTGGCATACGCGCCCTCCGCCGGAGCCCTGACGCAGTAGTCGGCCGTCGCCTCGGTTGTCGCGCGCGGTGGGGCGACGTGGCGCGCGGATGCGGCTTGGGTTTGGGTGACGGCGGCGGCGATCAGGGCGGCCGCAACAAGGGTCAGTCGGGTCATTGGCTTTCTCCGGGTGACAAACGGAAGCCGAGCTGTTTCGGCTTCCACTGTGCAAGACCCGAAAGCTAGCAGAGATATTTCATCACGCGCCTTCAACGGAACGCGACCGCGCTTCAACCAAACGCGACTCACATTTGAACGCGCGCTATCCCAGTTGAAACACCGCCACCTTCTGCTCGTAGCCGCGCACCTCGACTTCGCCGAGCGCGACGGCATCGTTGCCGTCATCGCCGAGCGCCTCGCGCACGGACGCCGAGATCAGGAGCTGCGAACCGAATTCCTTGTTCAGCGCCTCCAGCCGCGAGGCGAAGTTCACGGTATCGCCGATCACGGTATATTCCTTGCGCCGGGGCGAGCCGATATTGCCGGCGACGACCTCGCCGAAATGGATGCCGATGCCGATCCGCAGCGGCCAGCTCGTCTGCGCGTTGATGTGGTCCATCGCGGTCAGCATCTCGCGGCCTGCGGCGACCGCGCGGTGCGCAGCGTCGGAGGCCTCCAGCGGCGCGCCGAACAGCGCGAGGAAGCCGTCGCCGAGAAACTTGTTCACGATGCCGCCTTGGCGATCGAGGATGTCGACGAGCACGGCAAAGGCGCCGTCGAGCCGGTCGACCACCTCCTGCGGGGTGCGCGACTGCGCCCCGGCGGTGAATCCGCGGAAATCGACGAACATCACGGCGACGCGGCGGAGGTCGCGGGCGGCGCTCGTCCCCTCCGCCATCAGCCGCTCCACCACCTGCGGCGAGACATGCTGGCCGAACAGGTTCGTCACCCGGTCGCGCGCGGTGGCGGCCGCGATGCTCGCGGCAAACTGACGGCGGAGCCGCGCGCCGACGGAGCCGGCAAGCACGCCGCAGATCAGGATGATGGTGCTGCGCACGGCGTGGAAGTAGATCAGGGGTTCGCCTGCGTCGCTGGCCGAATTGAAATACAGCGCGACGGCCAGGAGTTCGGCTGCGGCCACAAATCCCGTGAAGGTGGATAGCCAGAAATCGAGCCGCAGTGTCGAAAGAATGACGAAGATGAAATAGACCAGGGGCAGCACGAAACCGAGCGCCTGGCTCGCACCCATGCTGCGGATCTGCAGGATCAGGATGATCGTCGGCAGCGACGTTTCGATAAAGGCGCCGATATAGCGCCTGATCACCGGCAGGTCGCGATCGAGCTTGAGGTTTCGCCTGATCTGGCTGTGGATCCAGACTTCGAAGAGGATGAAGCCTCCCAAGAGGATGTATTCGCGGACGAGGCCCTCCGTCCCGCGCCAGACCCGGTTCACGAGGGCCGGGTCGATCAGGAAGGTTGAGGTGAGGAACAAGATCATGACGCAGCCGGTGATGATCAGTGTCCGCACCCGCAACAGCTCGGTGCGCAGCACCTCCCGCGTCAGCTCGCGCTCGAAATCCTCCGACAAGGCGGCGTGCTGCCGCGCCTTCCTGCTCGCAAACCTAACCATCCCATCCCCCAGTCATTCCGGGGCACGCGCAGCGTGAACCCGGAATCTCGAGATTCCGGGTTCGCACTTCGTGCGCCCCGGAATGACATCAAGGGACAGTTTGCCTCAATCCAGCGTACGGCGGAAGCGCGTCACGGCGATGGTCATGGCGATCAGCATCAGGACCGCCAGCGCCAGCGCGTCATAGCGCAAATTCTCCATGGTCGCGCCCTTCAGCATGATGGCGCGGACGATGCGCAGATAATGGGTCAGCGGCAGGCCCTCGCCGACATATTGCGCCCAGGCCGGCATGCCCGCGAACGGGAACATGAAGCCGGAGAGCAGAATGCTCGGCAGGAAGAACATCATCGACATCTGCATCGCCTGGAGCTGGTTCTGCACCAAGGTCGAGATCGTGTAGCCGATCGACAGGTTGGTGGTGATGAAAAGCGTCGACAGCAGCGCCAGCAGGAACAGATTGCCGAACACGGGCACGCCGAACAGGCCGACGCCGATGCTGATGATCAGGAAGGCCTGGACGAAGCCGACCAGCACGTATGGGATGATCTTGCCGAACATCACCTCGACCGGCTTGATCGGCATCGACAGCAGGCTCTCCATGGTGCCGCGCTCGACCTCGCGCGTGACCGAGAGCGCGGTGAAGATCAGCATGGTCATGGTGAGGATGGTGCCGACGAGACCCGGCACGATGTTGAGGCTTGACGCTGCGGCCGGATTGTAGCGCGCATGCGCGCGGATCTCGAACGGCATCTCCGGGGGATCGCCGATATAGAGATCATGCTTGAGCGCGGTCTGCACGACCATGCCGAGCGAGCCGATCGCCGAGCTCGCCGCAACGGGATCGGTGGCATCGGCCGCGACCAGCAGCGCCGGCCTGTCGCCGCGCCGCACCGCCCGCTCGAAGCCGCGCGGGATCTCGACGCCGAACAGGACCTTGCCCGATTTCAGCAGATTGTCGAAGTCCTCGACGTCGTGCACCTCGTAGAGGAAGCGGAAATAGGCGGTGTTCTCCAGCGCCTTCAGGATCGAGCGGGCGAGATCGGAGTCCTCCTGGAGCAGCACGGCGCTGGGCAAATTGTGCGGCGTGGTGTTGATGGCATAGCCGAACAGCATGAGCTGCATCACCGGCAGCATCACGATCATCGCGAACGAGACGCGGTCGCGCTTGAGCTGGATGAACTCCTTGATCAGCATCGCATAGGAGCGCCGCAGGAAGCCGAAGCGCTCGCGGATTTCGCGTGCGGGAGCCAGATGATCGACGACGCTCATTGGAAATTGTCCTTGGACCGGCCCATCAGTTCGATGAACACGTCTTCCAGCGAGGGATTCGACTTCTGCCAGTGCAGGCCGCTCTTCTCATGCCACGGTGCGATGCTGGCTTCGAGCGCGGCAACGTCGCGCCCCGAGACGTGCAGCGAGGTGCCGAACGGCGCCACCATGTCCACACCGGGCTTGCCGGTGAGCGCAGCCGCGAGCTCGTTGAGGTCCTCGCCGGTCACAGTGTAGGTCGAGAGCGCGGATTTCGCGATCACCTCCTCCACCGTGCCGTGCGCGAGCAGATGGCCGTAGGCGATGTAGGCGATCTCGTGACAGCGTTCGGCTTCGTCCATGTAGTGGGTCGAGACCAGGACGGTGAGGCCGTCGGCGGCGAGCGCATGGATCTCGTTCCAGAAATCGCGCCGTGCCTTGGGATCGACACCCGCCGTCGGCTCGTCGAGCAGCAGCAGCTTCGGACTGGGCAGCGTGCAGGCCCCGAGCGCCAGCCGCTGCTTCCAGCCGCCGGAGAGCTCGCCGGCAAGCTGCTCCTCGCGCCCCGAGAGCCCGAGCCGCTTGACCATGTCACGCGCCGCGCCGCGTGCATCGGCGAGGCCATAGAGCCGCGCGACGAATTCGAGGTTCTCGCGCACCGACAGGTCCTGGTAGAGGCTGAAGCGCTGGGTCATGTAACCGACCTGGCGCTTGATCTTCTCGGCATCGCGCCGGATGTCGTAGCCGAGGCAGGTGCCCTCGCCGCTGTCGGGCGTCAGCAGGCCGCAGAGGATGCGGATGGTGGTGGTCTTGCCCGAGCCGTTGGGACCGAGGAAGCCGTAGATCGAGCCGCGCTTCACCTGCATCGACAGATCGTGCACGACCTCGCGGCCGCCGAACGACTTCGTCAGGCCCTTGACGTCGATTGCGATGCCGTTGCCGCCGTTCATCGCTTGTCCGCCATCGGAGTTTTTGGATTGAGATAAACGTCGATCGGCTGCCCGACGCGCAAGGCATCGGGGCGCGAGGGCCGCGCCTGGATCAGGTAAACGAGCTTGTTGCGCTCATCGAGGCTGTAGATCACCGGCGGGGTGTATTCGGCCGAGGTCGCGATGAAATAGATCTTGGCGGTCAGATCGGCGGCGCAATTGTCGCAGCCGATCCGGACCGTGTCGCCGATCGCAAGCTTGGGCAGCTCGGTCTCCGGCACGAAGAAGCGCAGCTTCATGTTGCCGGGCGGCATGATCGAGAGCACCGGCCGCTGCGCCGCCACCATCTCGCCCTCGCGGAAATAGATCTGCTGGATGGTGCCGGCGACCGGCGCAAAGCCCCTGCGCCGCGCCATCCGCGTCTCCGACGTCGCAACCCGCGCTTCCGCCACGCGCAAGGCGGACACGGCGGAATCGAGATTGGCCTGGGTGCCCGAACCGGTCTTGTTCAGCGAGGCCGCACGGTCATAGGTCTGCTGCGCGTTCGCCAGCGTCGCCTTGTTCTGGTTGAGATCGGCAAGCTGGAGATCGTCATCGATGGAATAGAGGGCGTCGCCGACCTTGACCTCGTCGCCCTCGCGGACGCTCAGCTTCGTCACCCGGCCCGCTTCATCCGGGCTGACGAAGATCATGTCGGCCTCGACCCAACCCTGGAAGCCGGGATCGCGCTTCTCGTTGCAAGCCGCCAGAGCGGTTGCGAGCACCAGAACCGCGATCGAACAGAGGCGCGGCAGATACCCCTGTCGACCCCTCACCCTGAGGAGCCGCGAAGCGGCGTCTCGAAGCGCGAGGAGCCACAGTGGGGCCTGCATCCTTCGAGACGCGCGTTCCGCGCTCCACGGGATGAGGTGAGAGATGGTTCGCGACGACCTCATGTCGTCCTCCGTTCGCCAAAAATCAAATCGAGATGGACGCGAAGCATGTCCCGCGCGTCGAGCGGCGCGTGACGCTCAAACAGGCTCTGCCAGATCACCGCGATCATCGCAGGCGCAATCAGGATCTGCGGATAGCGCGCAAGGTCCTTCTCGCGGATCTCGCCGCGGGCGATGCCGAGTTCGATCAGCGCGCGCATGGCGGCGACCCCGCGCGAGACCACCTCGCGATAGTAGAAGTCGGCGACGGAGGGAAAGCGCGGCCCCTCCGCCACGATCAGGCGCACGAGATCGCCGCGCCTGGTGCCGATCACCTCCTTGAGGAAGTTGCCGGCGAAGGCTTCGATGAGGTCGCGCACCGAGCCCACCGGCGGCGGCAACGTCGTCAGCCGCGCCACCACAGGCACGATCACGACGCGCACCAGCTCCTCGAACATCGATTCCTTGTCCTTGAAGTGCAGGTAGATCGTGCCCTTCGCGACTCCGGCCCGCTTCGCAATGTCGTCGAGCCGCGTCGCGGCAAAGCCACGCGCGATGAACTCCTCCATCGCCGCCTCCACGATCGCCGCACGCCGCTCCGCCGCGCGTATGGCACGGTTCGAGGCGGGCGCGGCTTCGGGCATGTGGCTCCCGGCATGAACCACAGATGCCGAGGCGGCTTTGGAGGGCTTCTTTGTCATTCATAATTCATGACTGACTAGTCAGTCATAGTCAATCGAAGAGTCGGACCGGGACGACCAAATTAAATTAGCATTGACTAATGCATTAGCCTTCGCTAATTTATCGGCATGATCGAAGCCGCCCCAAACCCCGTCACCACCGTGATGCGCGCCCTCGCCGATCCGACCCGCCGCGCCGTGTTCGAGCGCGTCTTCGAGAGCAAGGAGATCAGCGTCGCCGAGCTGACGCGCGGCAGTGGCGTGACGCAGGGTGCGATCTCGCAGCACCTGAAGTCGCTGAAGCAGGCCGGCCTCGTTGCCGAGCGCGCGGAGGGCCGCAACGTCTACTACCGCGCTGCGCCGCAAGGACTCGAGCCGCTGGTGACCTGGATGGATCATTACGGCGTCTTCTGGCGCGAGCGCTTCCAGAACCTGCGTGACCTCTTGAAGGAGATCGATTCGTGAGTGCTGCCGAGTTGAAAGTTGAAACCAAAGACATCGTCATCGACGAGGTCTTCCCTCACACGGCCGAGACGATCTGGAAGGCGCTGACCAGCGCGCAGCTGATCGCGCGCTGGCTGATGCAGCCGACCGGCTTCGAGGCCGTCGAAGGCAAGGCCTTCACGTTCCAGACCAAACCGGGTGGCGACTGGGACGGCGTCATTCATTGCCGCGTTCTGGAGGTCGTGGCCAACAGGCGCCTCGTCTACGCCTGGAAGGGCGGCGACGAGCGCAACACCGGCTATGGCGCACCGCTCGACACCGTCGTGACCTGGTCCCTCACCCCGGTCGAGGCCGGCACGCGGATCCAGCTGATTCATGCGGGCTTCGTGCTGCCCAGGAACGACAGTGCCTACACGATCATGAGCGGCGGCTGGAAGAAGGTCGTCCGACAGCTCGACGAAATCAGCGGCGAAGACAAGTAAGGAGTCATCACGATGGACAAGCCCTATACCGGCGGCTGCGCCTGCGGCGCGATCCGCTATTCGATTCTCGGTGAGCCCCTGTTCAGCAATCATTGCCAGTGCCGGGACTGCCAGCGGGAAAGCGGCAGCGGCCACGGCTCCTACGCGACCTTCGCGCGCGCCGGCGTCACGCTCAGCGGCGAGGCGAAGCATTGGGACATGGTCGGCGACAGCGGCAATGTGAAGACGCGCGGCTTCTGCCCCCAGTGCGGCGTGCCTGTTTACCTGACCTTTGCCGCCATGCCCGACATCTTCACCATCCGCGCCGCAAGCCTCGACGAGCCCGCCCGCTACAAGCCGCAGGTGGTAACCTACGCCGCGCGCGGCCATGAATGGGATCGTCTCGATCCGGACCTGCCGAAGTTCGAGACCATGCCGCCGCCGTGAGGCGCCGGCACTAGCCAAAGTCGAGCACCATGCGGCCGTCGATCTTGCCGGCCTTCATCCGGTCGAAGACGTCGTTGATCTCTGCGAGCGGCACTTTCGTCACCTCGGCCTTGACCTTGCCGTCCGCGGCGAACGCGATGGCTTCGTCGAGGTCGCGGCGGGTGCCGACGATGGAGCCGCGCACGGTGATGCGCTTGAGCACGACGTCGAAGATCGGCGTCGGGAATTCGCCCGGCGGCAGGCCGACGAGACTGACGGTGCCCTTCCGCCGCACCATCTTCAGTGCCTGGGCAAAGGCGGCGGTCGAGACCGCCGTCACCAGCACACCGTGCGCCCCTCCCCCGGTTGTCGCCAACACCTTGTCCACGGCATCGGCCGCGAGCGCGTTGACCGCGAGGTCGGCGCCGGTCTCGCGGGCGAGCTTGAGCTTGTCCTCGGCGATGTCGACGGCGGCGACCTTGAGCCCCATCGCCTTGGCATACTGGATCGCGACATGGCCGAGCCCGCCGACACCCGAGATCACGACCCACTCGCCGGGCTTTGCCTCCGTCTCCTTCAAGCCCTTGTAGGTGGTGACGCCGGCGCACAGGATCGGCGCGACGCCGGCAAAATCGATCGTCGCCGGCAGTTTGGCGGCGAAGGCAGCCGAGGCGATGACATATTCGGCAAAACCGCCGTTCACGCTGTAGCCTGTGTTGTGCTGGTGCTCGCACAACGTCTCCCAGCCGGTCTCGCAATATTCGCAGGACATGCAGGCGTCATGCAGCCAGGCGACGCCGACGGCATCGCCCACTTTCAGATTTTTCACACCGGATCCGAGCGCGGCGACGATGCCGGCAACCTCGTGGCCGGGAATGAAGGGCGGAACCGGCTTCACCGGCCAGTCGCCGGAGGCGGCGTGCAGATCGGTGTGGCAGACGCCGCAGGCCTTGACCTTGACCAGAACCTCGCCGGGACCGGGCTGCGGCACCGGCACGTCCTCGATCACCAGCGGCTTGCCGAATTGTCTGACGATTGCGGCTTTCATGGTCGGCATCGGTCTGCTCCCTTGCATTACGCGGCGCAGACTAGCGAGGCCGCAAGGCTCCCCCTTTGATTGGAATCAAACCGCACAAAGTTTGCGCAAACGCTCGCGCCATCGTGACATCGCGATGACGATGCGGCGCGAGGCGCGGGGACGTGTCAGCTATGGAACTTGAGGCCGTCGACGATCTTGTCGATCACCTTGCGCTCGGCGCGAACAGCGATACCGACGAGGTTGAGATCGGCACGCGCCACCGCCTTCACCACCTCGCGATTGGCGGCATCATGCGTGGTCTTGAACATGTCCTCGGTATAGACCGCCGGCACCACGTTGCGGGTGAGCGCACGGTCGAGCGCGCGCGACAGCGCCGGACCGTCGGCGCCGTAGATCAGGATCGGCTGGCCGATCAGCGCGTGATATTTCGTACCCGAGGCATCCTCATAGGGCTCACCGATGCATTCGGAAAAAGCCGCGGCGATGCCGCTGGTGAGGAAAGCCGCCACGTTGAGCTTCTGCCAGGCCTGAAGATCGGAGCGGATTACGACGGCGATCTTGGTGTCGAACTGCATGAATACCTCGAACTGTCATTCCGGGGCGCGCCGAAGGCGCGAGCCCGGAATCCATCGGGCCACAGAGTCGGTGGACGAATGGATTCCGGGTTCGATGCTACGCATCGCCCCGGAATGACAGCAAGAGAAATTCAGCGCTCGAAGAATTATCCCTTCGCGTCGCAGGCCCAGGCGCGGATCACGCATTCCTTGCCGCCGTACTTGTAGCATTCGCGCGTGGCGGCATTGAGCGAGGCGGAGATCTTCGGCTTGACGGCATAGCCGTACGCACCGCAGGGGTTGGCGAGGTCGACCGACATCGCAGCGCAGGCGCGCTTCATCGTCACCGTCGTGCAATCGCCCTTGCACTGCTTCTGCGCCACGGCGCGGGCCTCGTGCTCGGCGCCGTAATCGAAAGCCTGGCCATAGGCGCCGCACTTGCCGACCGCAAACGCGCCGGCGGCATGTGCATCCGTGATGTGGCGAGCGCCCGCGACACAAACAGACAACGCAAAGAAAAACATCGCGCAACGGCGCGCGACGACATTCGAAGCCATGGAAAAACCCCTCCCCCCAAGGCAGGTGGAGGCGACTCTAAGCTGCGGTCGTTTCCAGATGGTGAACGGAGGGTTGAAATCGGCGGGCTTGGGAGATGCCGTAGGGTGGATTAGCGAAGCGTAATCCACCAACTTCGTTCCGCTATCGCTGAAGCATGGCGGGTTACGCTGCGCTAACTTTGGTGTCTCAGGAGGTTGTCCATCTGGTCTGAACCGAGGAAGCTGAGGTTGCGAAGCTTCAGTGTTCCA
>NZ_LBJZ01000165.1:0-57907 GCF_028128935.1 Bradyrhizobium sp. CCBAU 11361 | reverse complement strand
GGAGGTGATGGCGGCCGCGGTCGAGAAGCCCGGCGCGAAGATGAACTTGTGGATCTGGGCTTCGCTCATCTTCTCGAGCTCGGCCTCGGTGACGAGACCCGAGGAGATCGCCTTGGCCTTGATCCTCTCGGTGTTGAGGCCGCGGCCGTTGTCGGCGATGCAGATGATGATGTGGCCGCCCTCGTGATAGGCGGAGAGGCGGATGGTGCCCTGCTCGCCCTTGCCGGCCGCGAGCCGCTCGGCGGGGGTCTCCAGGCCATGGTCGGCGGAGTTGCGCACCATGTGGGTGAGCGGGTCCTTGATCAGGTCGAGCACCTGGCGGTCGAGCTCGGTGTCGGCGCCGTGCATCTCCAGCTCGATCTGCTTGCCGAGTTCGGACGAGAGATCGCGGACGATGCGGGGCAGCTTCTGCCAGGCATTGCCGATCGGCTGCATGCGCGTCTTCATGACGCCTTCCTGCAGCTCGGCGGTGACGTTGGACAGGCGCTGCAACGGCACCTTGAACTCGGTGTCCTCGTTGCGGCGGGAGATCTCCAGCAGCTGGTTGCGGGTCAGCACCAGCTCGGAGACCATGGTCATCAGATGCTCCAGCGTATCCACGTTGACGCGGATCGACTGGTTGGCGATGCGGTCGCCCTCGGAGGCGCCCTCGTCGGCCATCGACTTCTTCGGCGCGGCCTTGGCGGCAGGCTTGGCAGCTTCCTTCGTAGCCTCTTTGGCGACAGGCGCCGGGGCTTCAGCGGCCGGCGCCGGTGCGGGTTCACCCCCCCCCCCCCCCCCCCCCCCCCCCCCCCCCCCCCCCCCCCCCCCCCCCCCCCCCCCCCCCCCCCCCCCCCCCCCCCCCCCCCCCCCCCCCCCCCCCCCCCCCCCCCCCCCCCCCCCCCCCCCCCCCCCCCCCCCCCCCCCCCCCCCCCCCCCCCCCCCCCCCCCCCATTGGCGCGGGGACCGGCGCTTCGATCGCGGTCTCGCGGAACGCGCGCTCGAGCTCGTCGAGCGACACTTCGCCGGGCCGCAGCGGGCGCTCCAGGGTCTGGTCGATCAGCGTGCCAGAGGTCATCTCTTTGGCGGGCGCAGCGGCGGCCGGCGCTTCCGGCACCAGCGGCGGCGCTTCAGCAACGGGAGCGGCGGCACCTGCCGCCATCGCGGCCATGCCCTGCTCGACCATCGCTTCCAGCTTGTCGATGAGATCGCGGTCGGTGCCCTCCGGCTCGGCTTCGGTCGCCTCGAGGCCGGCGAGGATTTCCTTGATGCGGTCGATCGAGGACAGGATCACCGTCACCGCCTGCCCCGTCACCGGCATGCCGTCACGGAATTTGCCCATCAGCGTCTCGCCGGCATGCGCCAGCGCTTCCAGACGCGGCAAGCCGAGGAAGCCGCACGTACCCTTGATGGTGTGGACCAGGCGGAAGATGTTATCCAGGATCTTGGCGTTGTTCGGCTCCTGCTCGAACTTCACCAGCTGATTGTCGACGGTGTCCAGGCTCTCGCTGGTCTCCGTCAAGAACTCCCGCAACAGATCATCCATGAGCTACGCCTTACTGAGCTGGGCTTCGGCGCCTGAGCCACGCTTGGCATCGACGGAAGTCCGCGCGTGGATCGTTAGACAACCGCTTTCACGGTCCCGTTAATTTCATCCTCCGTGCTAATACGGATATTGAAGAGAAGTTTGCGGTTCGGCCGCATGCGGCAGCACTTTTCGGCAAAACCGGCACCCAACCGTCACGCAAGGAAGCGTTAGGTAAATGCGCCGATAACGGCGAGACAACACGCGCGAAAAGTTCTGCTCGTGAAGGACGATATTCACGGCCCGCGTGGGATCGAGGCCGATCGCGCGCAATCGGGAGCGCTCTTGCGACCAGCGCATCGCGCCCTGCCGGGATCCGCAAGGCCCACGGTTGTGGTAAACGGATGCTTACCCCGCCGCTACGACGGCCTGCGCCGCGCTAACCCAGGCGCGCGGCCGAGATAATGTCGTCGGAACGGTGCTCCGCGAGGCAATCCTTGATGGCGGCGAGCAACGCGAGCGGCGTGAACGGCTTGCGCAGACAGCGTGCCGCGCCGAGCTCGAGCGCCATCCGGAGGAAATCGGGAGCGGGTGAATTCAGATTTACGAAGGCGTAGCCGGACATCGCGATCAGCGGAATGGCGGGTGCCCGCTCGTGGAAGATCCTGATCGATTCGAAGCCGCGCATGTGCGGCATGAAGATGTCGATGATCATCAGATCGAAATGATCGTGTTCGAGGGCGCGCAGTCCGACCTCGCCTCCTTCGGCAGTCGTCACCCGAAAATGGTTTCGCTGGAGATAGACCTCGATGGCCATGCACACCATCGGGTCGTCGTCGACAACGAGAATATGGCGCAGATTTTCTGTCCCCGTTTGAGCTTCCAGTTTCGGCGATTCAATAATTGAACCGTGGGGCACGCCTTTCTCCTCTGGTTGGGATCGAAGAATTGACGGTCGCAAACATCTTTGGCGGAGACAGGAAAACGGAAACGACGGATGCGAAATCTGCAGCCGTGCGGCGCCATGGTTCGGAGCGATGTCCGGTTGCGGTAACCGCTCGTCCAACAGACGAGGCTGCGCGGACTGACCGGCGTCCGATCGCAGCGCGGATGCAGTGCTGCCGGCTCATGAGGGGCCCCCTGCCGCTTTTTCCTGCGCAGCCTCGCAGGATGCGCGAAGGTTCCCGAGCGAATCAGCGCGCAGTACTCATCTCCGCCGCAAATGCGGCAGCCTGTCTGCCCACTAACGGGTATATGGACAGCAGCACAACCTGTACAATATGCTCTTGTTGCGGCGCGGCAAGATGGGCGCGGCGTCGATCGTAGATTGAACGCGTCGGAATTGATCCTGCATGACCGCGAACGGCTCCCCGCCCAATCAATTGCTGCGAATGCTCGATGCTGCGGATTTCGACCTGCTGCGCCCCCATCTCGCGACCGTCCAAATGGTCAGGGAATCTGTCTTGGGCGAGGCGGGCGCTGCACCGAGATACGTCTACTTCCCGCACGGCGGGTCCGTTTCGATCACGCTGGGCTTGTCCGAAGGACAAATGATCGAGATCGCAATGCTGGGGCGCGACAGCGTCGTGGGCGGCGGCGCGGCGCTTACCGACGGCATCGCGCTGGCGGACGCGGTCGTGCTCTTCCCGGGCACGGCGTCCATGCTTGAAATCGCGGCTTTCCGGACGGTCGCCGCCGCGAGCGTGCCGTTTCGAAGTCTGATGGTGCGTCATGAGCAGGTCCTGCTCGCACATGCGCAACAATCGGTGCTCTGCAATACGCTGCAGCCGGTCGAGGCCAGGCTGGCGCGCTGGCTCTTGCGGGCCCACGACCTCTCCGACGGCGCGATCCTGCCGCTGACACAGGAGGCGTTGGCACAGATGATGGGCGTGCGGCGCACGCCATTTCTCTCGTCGCGCATGCGCTGCAGCGGGCTGGCATCATTCGCTACACCCGCGGGCAGATCGAAATCCTCGACCCGCGCGCGCTGGAGACGACGTCCTGCGAACTGCTATGCGGCGGTCAAGGCCTTCCATTCACGCCTGCTCGGAGCGCCGCGGTGACGAGAGCTCGACGCGACCGATCGGATGCCGTGGTGCACACAGCCTCGCCGGGCTGACGCCGCACCCGGACATCTTGTCTCAATTGCCTATATATCCCGACGGGAACATGATGGAGCCTGCCCGTGCCGGGATCGGCAAATTCGCTCTCGCAAGTCCCTGCCTGACGAGACGGGAGGCAGCTTTGGAAACGATGGTGCGTCCATCCAACGGTTTCCTGTCCGCGCTGTCGGCGGACGATTACGAGTTGATCCGCCCGCACCTGCGCACGGTCGATCTGCCGCACGAGGCCGTTCTAGTCGAGGCCGGCGAGACGCTCAAGCGCGCGTTCTTTCCCCACCGCGGCGTCATCTCGCTGGTGGTGAAGCTCGCCAAGGGCGAGCACGTGCAGGTCGCGATGATCGGCCGCGACAGCCTGCTCGGCACGCTCTCGACCATGGGCGATGCACGCGCGCTGAACACGGCGATCGTGCTGATTCCCGGCGTCGCATCGATGATGGATCTCGACCGGCTGCGCATCGCGGCCGACCAGAGTGGCACCCTGCGGACGTTGCTCACGCGCCACGGGCTGGCGGTTTACGTGCAGGTCCAGCAGACCGCGGGCTGCAACGCCGCCCACCCGGTGGAATCGCGGCTGTCGCGCTGCCTGTTGCACACCCATGATCTGTCGGGCGACTATCGGCTGCTGCTGACCCAGGAGGCCATGGCGCAGATGATCGGGGCGCGCCGCAACAGCGTGTCGCTGGTCGCCAATACCTTGCAGCAGGCCAATTTCATCCACTACAGCCGCGGGCACATCCAGATCCTGAACCTGGACGGCCTGCGCCAGACCGCCTGCGAATGCTACGCCACCGTGAAGGCCCAGTACGACCGCCTGCTCGGCCGGCGCTGACCGGCGCCGTCGCGTGGTAAACCTGCGGCTAATGCCGGCCTGCAAACACCCGCCGTCCTGCTACCGGAACTGAAATTCAAATGCCGTAGACTCGGACCGAGCCTCGCGCCGAATGCGCTGCGCGACAAACGAACCGTGACCAAGGCAGGCAAAGCCATGCTTGAAATGACCGTTGCGCCTGCGCAGGCAGCGCTCGATGCCGAGCCCGCGCGCGAGCCGGGCGCGTACGCGGCGCTGGTGCGCGAGATCGGCGAGGACGGCGCCGGCGAAGTGCGCGCCGTGTTCTGGAGCGAGACCTGCGCGCGCCTGCAACTGTTCCGCACGCTCTCGCTCGCGCAGCACACCGCCAAAATTGCGCGTGAAGCGCATTCGCTGAAGAGCGCGGCCGGGACGTTCGGCTATCTCAGGCTCGCGGCGCTGGCGCTGCGGCTGGAGAAGACCGCGGAGACGCTCGACGAGGCCGAATTCAGTGATCTCCTGGAGCGCATGGATGCCGCCTACGCCGCCGCGCGCGCGCAGGATCCGCAGGCATAACGAGACCTATGCAACCCCGCCGTACTTCTACGGTTTGGGATTTTCACAGATGGCTAATCATAGCTGGTGATAGTCGCGGGAAACCAGGAGGGTTTCCATGTTCACCTACGAGACTGTGGACCAGAAGGAGGTCCGTCGCTTTCGCATCGCACAGTTCAACGGCCGGATGGCGACGGTGAAGGCCGGCGAGTCGACGGTGACTGGCTTCGTGCGCTCGGTGCTGGAGCAGGAATCGAGCATGCCTCCCCGCTGGACCATCACGATCATTCCGAACGCGCCGAAGGAAGAGATCAAGCCGCTGCGCCCCGTCTCGCGCGCGCGCCCCTTCTCCGAGGACTATTTCTGAACGCGATCGGCCGCCCCGGCGCCGCGCCGCCACGGGCAGCGCAAGACAACAACCTCAATCGATCGAATGCAGCAGCGCCGCGCGGACGAGGTCCGCGGTGTTGCGCGCACCGAGCTTGCGCATCGCCTCGGCGCGATGGCTCTCGAACGTGCGCGGACTGATCTGCATCCGAAGCGCACCCTGCTTGTTCGAATAGCCCTCGCTGATCAGCCGGAGCACCTCGCGTTCGCGCTTGGTCAGCCGCTTCTGGCCCGACAGGCCCAGGAGTTCGGCGCTCGGCAAGCGCTGCGGCTGCGGCACGCGGGCGGCCTTCGATTCGGCGTCCTCGATCCGGGGCGGGACCGGCGAGTCGCCCTTGTGGGGACCGGCAAGCTGCTTGACCAAGCCGCAAACGCGCTCGGTCTGCGTCAGCGCATTCTCCACCACCCGCTGCAAATAGGCACGGTCGCCCGTAACCGGCGCGAGCTGATCGCTGTGATGCTTGATCTCGCCCATATAGAGCAGGAGCGCAGTCAGGGGGCCATTGAGCTCGCGGGCGATGGCGGCGGCCATTTCGTCGGCGGCCTTGGCGCGGGCGGCGTTCAAGCGGACGAAATCGAGCTCTTCAGCCGAAGCAGTGCTGCTTTCGTACCATTCCGACGGCCGCGAATCGGTCGCCGTATCGTTCTGTGACCCCATGTGACCTGTTTAGCGGAACCCGGGCCGATCTGTGGTTAACTTTTTGCTCCGTAAGATTACGGTGATTTTGGCAGTTTTGCGCTAAAACGCCGGCATCGGCACAATTTATGCTTGCGCGAAGCTGACCTTGACCATGCAAGGGTTGAGGATTTCGCCCATATCCTGGGCAGATAGGCCGAAGCCTCCTTAACCGACGTCTCGCAGACGGTCGTCCGCCGCCCCCGGATTTTACGGATAAATTAACGGCGACTTGCTTCTCTAGATCCGATTGAGAGCGCGCAAATGCCTCCATGCATTGAGCCCGTGGGCTTGCTGGAATCGTTGCGGAAGATTGCGTGCCATGAACGAGATCGACCGGCTGTCGGAGTTCTTGCAGAGGCTGACGCCGCTGTCGCGCAGCTGTCTGCTCAGCGAGCTCGAGCGGCTCGAGCTGTGCGGCATCGACATGCCGGGCTCGGCCGACGTCCAGGCCCGCCTGCGCGCCGAGTTTCGCAAGGACGGATCAACCCAGGCGCGCGCCACCAGTCCCTCGCGTTATTTCTTCGCGCCACTCGAGCTGCTGCTGATCGACGGCGCACCCGAGCATGCCAATATGGGGCGAATTTCGCGCAACACCCTCACCCCGATCTGGGAGTGGATCTGCCGCGACCTGCTGCCGACCATGGCGCGCGACTACATCAAGGCGATCAACGACCAGGTCACCGCCAACAACCCCAAGGAAGTGCTGAAGATCGCGTCGATCTTCCAGACCAAGGTCGTCAAGGTCCTCGAGAACACCCTCGCCTCGACGGAGAGCACCGAGTTCGCCCGCGGCAAGCTCGCGCAATACACGGCTTCGCGCAGCGCCTTCGACGACGTCAAGAAGATGCAGCAGGTGCTGCGCGCCGGCGCAGCGCTGCCGAAGTTCAACGAAAAGCTGCCCGAGAAGATCGCCAAATTCGACGACGGCCAGGTCGCCCAGATCACCGCGCGGCTCGATGCCTTCAAGAAGGCCTATCCCGAGGCGCTGCCCTTCGCGCTGGCACTGGTGGCGCGGCGGCTGAAGACGTCCTGGCAATTGGTGCACCTCGCCACCAGGGCCGCCGCGAGCAAGAGCGCGGCCGACGTCGCCGCCACGCCCTATGCCTGCGTCGTTGCCATGGTGCTCGACCGGCTCGACGACAAGCGCCTCGCTCTCAGGATCGCGCTCCGGCACAACCGGGTGCTGATCTCCCGCGACCTGCTCGCCGAAATCTACGACACCGAATATGCACTCAAGGTCCGCATCGACGGCATCGAACATTGCGAATGGGGCGTCCGCCTCCAGCAATTGATGGACGCGATCGCGGCGCTGGTAGCTGCCGAGGTGAGCCGCTTCCCGGCCAATGTCGGACACATTCTTGGCTCACGCCGGCTACGCAGCCACGACACGCTCGGCGGCAAGCTGTCCTACCTGGCTTGGAAGGGACGCGACGCCGTGCAGGACGGCGCGGCAGCGTTTCGCAAATTGATCGGACAGACCTGACATAAGGCAGCGCAATCAATGCGCGCGCGGCAGGCACAGGAAGCGATCGAGAAATCGCCCTGACAGCACGAACCTGAACCACCAATACAATATGCGCCGCGTCGTCATTGCTGCGATCCTCGACAGCCCACCACCGGCTGCCTCAAGCAATAGCGCAGGTGCAGCAAGCCGCATGTGATCTGCTTCACACTTTCGCCGTCGCGGCCGCGCGCATTGTCGCAGAACCGTCACGAGCGGAGGCGGAACATGCGCGCATCGCGCGAAAATGAGTTCTTCGGCCGCAGCTGTCGCTCCTATTCTCCGATGCACTGCATGAGCATTGGGAAGGACTCCGCGATGAGATCGAACCGACGGATCTTGACGAAGGCGGCTCTGCTTGCGGGCGCACTGGCGCTTACATCGACGACGATGGCGCAGACCTCGCCGCCGCAAGGCAATGCCGCGCCGACCGCCGACAACGCGGTGCTGCTCACCGTCTTCTTCAAGCACGACCAGT
Source organism: Bradyrhizobium sp. CCBAU 11361 (assembly GCF_028128935.1). Lineage (NCBI taxonomy): Bacteria > Pseudomonadati > Pseudomonadota > Alphaproteobacteria > Hyphomicrobiales > Nitrobacteraceae > Bradyrhizobium > Bradyrhizobium sp. CCBAU 11361. The sequence goes on along the minus strand of NZ_LBJZ01000165.1, from coordinate 49,893 downwards.
CCCGCCCGCTCAACGAGCTGAATGCGCAGCTCGACAAGCAGGGATTCCACAAGGCGTTTCCGCCGCCCGGAATCGAGGTCGTGAGCTGGTACGTGATGATGGGCATCGGCCAGGTGATCACGCTGCGGCTGCCGGCCTCGCGACTGCGCGAAGTCAATCGCGTCATCGAGGATACCGCGTGGGGCGCGTACCGCACCGAGTTCTATCCGACCTATGACTACAAGGCGGTCGGCATGGCTCAGCACGACAAGGCCACAAACAATTGAAGGCCATCGTTATTCAATTGGGCGAAGCGCGAACGGCGTCGTCCAATTGCAGGACACCGGCCTTGCTCTCGCACCGGCCGCAGCTTTCAAAAAATCTCTCGCGATGACCGTGTCATGCGTCCGTCACACGCGGTCAGACGTAAAGACTTCTCAAACGAGATCCGAACAATTTTAGGAATGATGAGGGCTTTAACGTTACCCAGATAATCCGACAATCGACTGAAGCCTTCCATATTTGAAACTGCTCCCATCGCTAACACCGTCGCCGAACGGGAGTGGCTTGAGATGAACGATCAAATTGTAGAACTCGCCGGACGAAGGCCCAAAACCTTCGGGCGGCGAAAGGTAACGCCGCGCGCTTGCGTCGCCGACGGCAAGCGCCATCTGCGTGCTTTCCTCGCCGAGGTGCTGGAGGATCTCGGCTTCGTCACGACCGAATGCGCCAGCGCGGAGGAGCTGAAAACCGTGCTGACGAGCGAATTACCGGACCTGATCCTGCTCGGAATCGCCGCCGACGGCATCGAGCCCGGGACATTTCTGGAGACGCTGGTGCGCGAGGCCTTCGACGGCAAGGTTCTCGCCGTCGGCGCCCGCGAGTCGATCATCGTCAGGGCCGTGCAGCAGGTCGGCGAGGAATATGGCCTTGCCATGCTGCCGCCGCTGACCACGCCCTTTGCCGCCGAGACGCTGCGCGAGCGCGTCGCGATGCTGCTGCCGGAGGAGCCGGCGCCGAGCCCGGCCGTGCATGTCGGCGAGGCCCTGCATGCCGGCTGGCTCGAGCTGTGGTACCAGCCCAAGATCGACGCGAGGACGCTGATCCGCAACGGCGCCGAGGCGCTGGTGCGGATGCGCCACCCGACCTGGGGCGTGGTGCCGCCCGCCTATTTCATTCCCGAGGCGCACGATCCGCATCTGCGCGACCTCTCGGAATTCGTGATCGAGCGCGCCGTGCAGGACTGGCACTATCTGCTGGAGCACCAAAGCCCGGTCGATCTCTCGATCAACCTGCCCGCCTCGTATTTGAAGGAGCCGCAGGCCGTGCGCGATCTCTGCCGTCGCATGCCGACGCATCCGGCCTTCGGCGGACTGACGATCGAGATCGACAGCGAGGAGGCGATCCGCGACCTCGATGTCCTCGGCGAGGTGGCGCGCGAAGTGGGCCTGCACAATATCGGCCTGTCGATCGACAATCTCGGCGCCAACTGGCCGTCGCTGATGGACCTGGGCAAGCTCCCCTTCATCAAGCTGAAGGCCGACCGGCACTTCGTCACCGGCAGCGGCAATGACCGCCTCAAGCGCACGGTGTGCCGCCACATCGTCGAGCTTGCGCAGGGCTACGGCGCGTGTGCGATCGCCGAAGGCGTCGAGAGCCGCGCCGACCTCGTCGCCGCGAACGAGCTCGGCTTCGACTTCGTGCAGGGTTTTCTGTTCGGCAAGCCGATGCCGCTGAAGAAATTCGCGAGGAGCACGCTGACGCGGACGGTGATGGAGTGAGCGCGTTCGCGGCGATCGAGTTCGCGCCAGTGCATGATCGATTGCTTCGAAGCTTTTCCGGCGCACCACGTGCGGGTGTCGTGATCCCGCACGCGTTCGCCGTCATGCAAGGCAATCCGCAGACCTAGGCTGTTGCCGCGCGAACATCCGTCGGCTGCCGCACGGCATCCGGCTCGGCACGCGAGCCGTGCTGCTCGGCCCGCTCGACATGGAGCGCGAAGCCGCTTGCCGCGGAATACTCGAGCCCCGCGCGAAGCTGCATGCCCGGAATCAGGTAGTCGCCGCCATTCTGGCGCCGATAGGGAATGGGCGGGGTCGTCGCAAGCGTTCGCATCCTCTCGCGCAGACTTTCGGCAACCGCCTGGTAAGCGGCTCCGTCGAGCTTGTCGGATTTGTAGACCACGAACGGCGGAAGAACCTCATATCCCGGATAATAGAGAATGCCGTGATTGATCGGGAACAGCAGGTCGTCGATCGGCCCGTTGATCCCTCGTGCCGAATAATGCTCATGCCAGCCGCCCGCCGTCACGATCAGCATCGCGCGTTTGCCTGCCAACGTCCCCTCTCCGTAACGGTCGCCCCACCGCTTGTCGCTGTGCTCGCCGACACCGTACGCGAAGCCGTAGGCGAACACGCGGTCGACCCAGCCCTTGAGGATTGCCGGCATGCTGAACCACCACAGTGGAAATTGCAGGATCAGCACATCCGCCCACAGCAGCTTCTCGATCTCGTCTTTGACGTCGGCGGTCAGCGTGCCGGCCTCGAACGCCTGCTTGGATGCGGCGGCTGGCGCAAGTCGTCTGTCCGCCGGCAGCGAGGGGAAGTCCGCGCGATCGACATCCGATTTCCAGCGCTGGGCATAAAGATCCGACACCCGCACCTCATGGCCCTGCGCCTCGAGGGACCTGACGGCAACATCGCGCAGCCCGCCATTGAGCGAGCCCGGCTCGGGATGGGCGAAGACGATCAACACTTTCATGATCAGCACCAATGATTGATGATTTCGCACACCAACTAGCCCCGCCGGCCGCGATCCGCTAGATATTGGCAATGGATAGGATTATGCCGAAAAATGGATAGACCGGAGGTTTCGCTCGATCGCATGCGCAGCTTCGTGCGGGTCGCCGAGCGGGGAAACCTGTCCGCGGTGGCACGCGAGCTCGGTCTCGGTCAGTCGACCGTCACGCGGCACATTCGGGAGCTCGAGCAAGCGGTCGGCGTGCCGCTGCTCACGCGAACGACGCGCAGGGTGACCATGACCGACGAGGGGCGCCGTTATTACGCCGATTGCGTGCAGATCCTGCGCCTTGTCGAGCACGCCGGCGAAGAGGCACGCAGCACGCGCGGCGCCCCTGCCGGGACGGTGCGCGCCTCCTGCACGGCGGCCTTCGGCGTTCTCCACGTCAGCCGTTTTGTCTTCGCCTTCCAGGACCGCTATCCGGACGTGTCAGTGGATCTCAGCCTGACGGACGAACGGATCGACCTCGTGCGCGAAGGTGTCGACGTCGCGATCCGACTGGGCCCGCTCACCGACAGCTCGATGAAGCTCAAGCCTCTTGGCCGGTCGCGCCGGGTGCTTGCGGCCTCGCCCGACTATCTGGCTATGCGCGGCAGGCCCGCGCGCCCGCACGATCTCGCCAAACACGAGACCGTGGGGATGTCCAACATCGCCGGCAGCGATATGCTGGTGCTGCACGGACGCCGCGGCGGCCGCCATGCGGTACCTTTGTCCGGGCGATTGCGTGTCGATCACGGGCTTGCCGCACGAGAGGCGCTCGCTGCCGGTCGCGGCATTGCGCCGGCCCATCTCTGGCTGGTCGGGGACCTTCTTACGGCCGGCAGACTCGAACGCGTGCTTCCGGACTATTCGCCGCCTCCCGTTCCACTGAACATGCTGATCGTGCCGGAGCGGTCCGGCATCGCGCGGGTGCGGCTGCTGGTCGACTTCCTCGCCGAGCAGATCGCGCGACTGCCCGGGATCGAAAAGACGCCGCCCGGCGGCAAGCCGACCTAGTGGGGTGTCGTCATGCAAACCAGCGCGCGAAGAAGACGCAGGCGACCACGAGCGCGGTCGCGGCAATCATGCCCCATGCGACCGGCTCATGCAGCAGCAAGCCGGCGAGCGCGAGACCGAAGAACGGCTGGAGCTGCTGCAATTGGCCAACCCGCGCGATGCCGCCGATCGCAAGGCCGCGGTACCAGAAGATGAAGCCGACGAACATGCTGAAGATCGAGACATAAGCGAGCCCGATCCAGGCCGGCGCAGTGATGCCGCTCCATGTCGACGGCCAGGTCAGGATCGCGACCGGCACCATCAGCGGCACCGCAAGCAGCAGCGCCCAGGAGATCACCTGCCAGCCGCCGAGGCGGCGCGACAACGCGGCGCCTTCGGCATAGCCGAGTCCGCACAGGACGATCGCGGCGACCATCAGCAGATCGCCGGTGATCGATGCCGAGCCGCCGTTGGAGAGGGCAAAGCCGGCCACCGTGGTGCTGCCGAGGACCGCGAACAGCCAGAACAGGGGTTGCGGCCGCTCGCCGCCGCGCAGCACGGCGAAGATCGCGGTCGACAGCGGCAAGAGGCCGATGAAGACGATCGAATGCGCGGAGGTGATGTGCTGGAGCGCAAGCGCCGTCAGCAGGGGGAAGCCGACCACCACGCCGATCGAGACAATGGCAAGCGAGGCGAGATCGTTTCGTTGCGGCCGCGCCTGACGCAGCAGGCCGAGCACGGCCGCACCGATCAGCGCGGCGATGACCGCGCGCGCCGACGTCAGGAACAGCGCGGAGAAGCCGCCGACCGCCACGCGCGTCGCCGGCAGCGAGCCGCTGAAGATGATGACGCCGAGAAGCCCGTTGCCCCAGCCGCTGCCCACAGACTGCATGTCCGCCTCGCTTCTTGAGCGGCGATACTCGGCCTTCCCCGGTAGCAGGGACAGCCACAATCCAGTACAATCCAGCCAAACTGTATGGATATGGAAGGCAGTACACCTTGGACAGCGGAACGCTAACGAAGGGCCGGGGCGGCACCCGGACCGTTGACGTGATGAGCGCGATCCGCGCCAAGGTCGCGGGCCGCGCGCTCGGAGCCGGCGACCGCCTGCCGTCGATCCGCAGCCTTGCCGCAACGATGGGTGTTTCGCCCTCCACCGTCGTCGAGGCCTATGATCGTCTCGCCGCCGAAGGCTTGATCCGCCCCCGCCGTGGCTCGGGTTTCTACGTCTCGCCGACCGTGACGCCGCCGCTTGCGCTGACCGAGGCCGAGCCACGCCGCGACCGTGCCGTCGACCCGTTCTGGGTCTCGCGGCAATCGCTCGATGCCGACGAAAGCGTGCTCAAACCCGGCTGCGGCTGGCTGCCGCCGGAGTGGATGCCGGAAGAGGCCTTGCGCCGCGCCGCGCGCACGCTGGCCCGCACCGATGCGAGCGTATTGACCAATTACGGTTCGACCTCCGGCTCGCTCGCACTGCGCCGGCTGCTGCTGACGCGCCTTGCGGAAGACGCGATCGAGGCGTCGGTCGACCAGCTGATGCTGACGGGCTCGGGCACGCAAGCGACCGACCTCGTCTGCCGTTTCCTGCTTCGCCCCGGCGACACGGTGCTGGTCGACGATCCCTGCTACTTCAACTTTCGCGCATTGTTGCGCGCGCATCAGGCCAGGATCGTGGGCGTGCCCTACGCGCCGTCGGGTCCGGATATCGCGCGCTTCGAGCAGATCCTCGTCAGCGAGCGGCCACGGCTCTACATCACCAATTCAGCGCTGCACAATCCGACCGGCGCGACGCTATCGCTCCAGACTGCGCACCGGCTGTTGACCGCGGCCGCGGCGCACGACCTCACCATCATCGAGGACGACATTTTTGGCGACTTCGAGCCGGAACGCTCGCCGCGCCTGGCCGCACTCGACGGTCTCAATCGCGTGATCCGCATCGGCAGCTTCTCCAAGACGCTGTCGGCCTCGGTGCGCTGCGGCTACATCGCCGGGCGAGCCGACTGGATCGAGCATCTCGTCGATCTCCAGGTCGCAACCAGTTTTGGCGGCCCGAGCCCGGTCGCGACCGACATCATCGCCGGGGTCTTGGCCGGCGGCAGCTATCGCAAGCACATGGACGAGCTCCGGCAGCGGCTCACACGCGCCCGGCGTGAGGTGGCACGCAAGCTCCAGGCGCTGGGCATCGAGCCGTGGCTTGTGCCGCGCGGCGGCTTCTTTCTCTGGTGCCATCTCGCGGGCGGACAGTATGCAACGGCGGTGGCGCGCGCGGCGCTCGAGGAGAACGTCGTGCTCGCACCGGGCAACGTGTTCAGCGTGTCACAGACGGCGCCGGACTTCATGCGATTCAACGTGGCGCAGATGAGCGATCCCCGGATGTGGGACGTGCTGCGGCGGGCGCTGAAGGCAAAACAGATCGACCGCTAGTACAACGGCTCCTCGTACACCGGCTCGCCGTCGAGCAGCAGCCGCTTGATGGCGGCGCGGCCCGAAGGCAGCACCGCGGCGACGACCCGCAGCTTCTGCTGGTTGCGGGCCTGCTCGAGCTTCTTGCCCTCGCCTTCGGGCACGAAATAGCTTTCGAGACCGTATTTGATGGTCAGCTTCTCGCAGAAGATGGGGCTTGGCGAACCGCAGGAATAGCTGACGCGGCCGCGGATCAGGATTTCCGGAGCCGTGACAGGAACAGGCTCGGCGGACACCGAGACCGCCTCGTAAAGCCCGTTGGCATTGGGCGCCAGCTTGACGAACACGACGGAATTGCGCTCGGCGGACGGCTTGCCGGCGAGCGCGCCCGCCGGCAGCTGCGAGATGTCGTAGCGCAGCACGACATAGTCGCCGCGCAGGAGATCGCGAGGATCGACCGGCTGCGTCTGCAAGGTCACCTCACGGCCGTCGCGCAGGATCTGCATGCGATCGGCGACCATCAGGACCAGCAGCGCGCATTGAAGCAGGATGGCGACGCCGAACAGCACGGCTTTCGGGATGCGCTGCCAGAGTTTTGTAGCGGATACGACCATCTCCATCATCGCTCGGTCCTCGGCAGCGCGCGATTGAGTGCGGTTGCAAATGCGACGGCCGCGATTCCGGCCGCCGCAAGGAAGGCCGAGCGACGCAGCAGCGAGCCCTTCACCGCCCAGGTGATGCCGGCGATGACGCCGGCGATCCCGAGCCAGCCGGCAACGATCCGCGGACGCACCTCGTCGAGCATGCCTGACACGACGAGGCACAGCATGGCGCAGAGCAGCGCGGCATAAGCGAACCAGGGCTCGCCGGCCGTGGATGCCGGCCAGAGTGGCGCCGCGAGCAGGACGAGCCCGATTGAACATCCCGCCAGAACCTCACCTGCGCGCCTGGTGACTGCGGCCGACGCGAGGGCAAGGATCACGCCGGCACCCCCGCACAGAATTGCCCAAAGCGGTTGATCCGCACCAGAACCGGTCCGGAAGCGGATGATGTCGTCGACCGTCGTCACCTCCATGAAAGCGGCGGCGGCCAGCGAAAACGCCCCGTAGATCGAGAGGACAGTCCCAAGCCGCAGCGCCCTTGGGGAGGGTGCGGCCGCGATCGCGAGCCCGGCCCCGAACAGCAGGGCCGCACCGTTCGCGAGCACGAATGACGGCTGGGCTCCATCGAACTCGAAGCGAAACGAGGTCGCGATCCACCACGGAAGCAGCGCGAGCGCGACGAGGTGGGCAGCGACGCGGGAATTCCACGCAAACGCAAGAGCGGCGGCGAGGAGCCAGACCGGCACGAACGGAAGATGCAGCGCGTCCGGTGCATCATAAATCCGCATGCAGGTCCAGATGGAGGCGGCCACGAGGGCGACCGCAAGCGCGCCGCGCGACTCCGTCAACAGCGCCGCGGCGAGCGCGCCGATCGACCACAGCAGCATGCCGCCGGCGAAGTCGTCGCCGAGATGATACATCTGCCCGACCAGCGCGATGCCCGCGCCGAAGATGATCGCCCCGATGCTCGCGCAGAGATCGGCGAGGACGGTGCGGCCCGTGCTGGCGAACCACGCCCCGAGCCCGCCCGCGACGACCATGCCGGCAATCAGGATCGCGAACCGCACCAGCCGTGCGATCTCCGTCCAGTGCGCCGCGACGAAGGCGAGGAATGCGGCCGCGATCAACAGCCCGCCGACGATGCCGACGACCACGGCGATGTTGATGCCGGGCGAGAGCGGCGGCAGCGCATTGCGGATCGAGACGGCGGCCGCCGGCGCGATCACGCCGTCGGCTTCCCATTGCGCAAGATCAGCTTCGAGGCGCTGCCGGTAGGTTCTGTCGAACATCGTCGTGGATCACCTCGCTCCCGCCTGATGGCGGGATGCTGTTGGTCGGGCCGCAAGGGTAGCAGGTTCAACCTGGCTCTGCTCCGGTTGCGGGACACCGGGTTGTCTATTGCTGCGCAGTCAGACGACAAGGCTCCGTTCGCGGACCGCCTGCGCACCCGCAAGAGGCGATCCATCTATCTTTTCATATTCTGCAAAAGAGATGCTCAGACTGCGCCAATGGTTGGAGAAGACTCAAAGCTGTAACTTTCGGTCAACATGGCCGTAAACGGCCACACTGCAGCGAGGGAGGACTTCATCCATGGGATTTGGCGCGCGCAGCGGCCTGAGCGGTCGCCCGGTCGGGACGGTGAGGAGAGCGCTCCTGTGTCTTGTCGCCGCGACGACGCTGGCGCTCCAGGGCGCCGCGGGGGCCCAGACGGCCGCGGAATCCTGGCCGAACCGCGCGATCACCTGGGTCGTGCCGTTCGGGGCCGGCGGCGTCACCGACCTCGTCTCGCGCAAGATGGCGGAGTTGCTGCGGACGCGGCTTGGGCAGCCGGTGGTGGTGGAGAACCGACCCGGCGCTGGCGGGACCATCGGGACAGAGTTCGTTGCCCGGGCCCAGCCCGACGGCTACACCGTGCTCTACGCCTCCGGCGGGCCTATGACGATCCAGCCGAACCTGGGGCTGGCGAAGCTCAACTACGACCCGCTCAAGAGCTACATCCACGTCCGCGGCGTGAGCTCGGCAAACCAGATCCTCGTCGCGACCGCGGCAGCGCCCTACAGCACGCTGGCTGAGTTCGTCGCCTACGCGAAGGCCAACCCGGGCAAGGTCAACTTCGGCTCACCCGGCCCCGGCACCGCCCAGCACCTCGCCGGCGAGATGTTCCAGGCGGCCGCCGGCATCAAGCTGACCCATGTGCCCTACAAGTCGGGCTCGAGCCAGATGACCGACATGATGTCGGGCATCCTGGACGTCTCCTTCGACTACCTCACCGTGCTCAGGCCGCTGATCGACACCGGCAAGGTCAAGGTGCTCGGCACCACCGGCACGGCGCGGCTGGCCGCGTTGCCCGACGCGCCGACGGTGCTCGAGGCCGGCTACCCGGACGCCGTCAGTGTCGGTTCGACCTGGGTCTCGGTCCCGGCCGGGACCGACCCGAGAATCGTGGGCAAGCTCTCTGAGGCGCTGGCCGCGGTGCTCGCCGACCCCGGCATCGTCGCGGACCTCGCCACCAACGGCCAGGTGTCGATTGCCGACAAGGGGCGGGCCGAGATGGGACCGTTCATCGTCGAGGAGACCGCACGCTACAAGCGGGTGATCGAGAGCGCGGGCATCGCCGCGCATTAGCTCAGGCGCACGGTTGTGGGCATCGCACACTCGAGGGAGCGGCCGTCGGCGTGGCGCCGACCGATCGCGATGCCAGTTCTAGTTCGCCTTGATGCCGGCTTCGCTGATGAGCTTGCCCCATTTCGCGCTTTCGCTCTGAATGAAGCGGCCGAACTGCTCCGGCGACATCGGTGCGGGCTCTACGCCGAGGGTCCTGATCTTCTCGGCCACGGACGGGTCCTTCAGGGCTTTCGTGAAAGCCTCGTTCAGCCTGGCGACGATGTCAGCGGGCGTGCCGGCCGGCGCAACCAGCCCGAACCAGCCGACGGATTCGAAACCCGCAATGCCGCTCTCGGCCAGCGTCGGCACTTCCGGCAGGGATGAAAGGCGGCGCGCCGAGGAGACGCCGATCGCGTTGAGCTTGCCTTCGAGGATCAGTTGCTTTGATGCGGGAATATCCAGCACCGCGAAGGGGACATGTCCGGCAAGAACGTCGACCGTGGCGGGCGCGGTCCCGCGATACGGGACCAGCTCCATGGCGATCCCGGTCCTCTGCGTGAACAGCGCCGCCGTCAGATGCATGGCCGTCGAATTGCCGCCATGTCCGATCGACAGCGCACCCGGCTTTGCCTTGGCGAGCGCGACCGTCTCCGCCGTCGTGTGCGCGGGTATGTTCGCGGAGGCGACGAGCACAAAGGGAATTTCCGCAAGCAGTGTGATCGGCGCGAGATCCTTCAGCTCGAACGGCATCGACGAATTGAGATGCGGGTTCACCGTCAGGCTGCCTGCCGGCGCGACGCCGAGCGTGTAGCCGTCCGGCCTTGCCTGCGCGACCGCGGCCATGCCGATGTTGCCTCCAGCGCCTGCGCGGTTCTCGATCACCAGGCTCTGCTTGAGCTCGGCGGTGACCAACGGCTCGAGCGCACGGATCACGGTATCGGCGCTGCCGCCGGGCGGGAAGGTTACGATGATCTTGATCAATTGCTCCGGATAGGCGGCTTCGCCCGCCTCAAGCGGCAGCACGGCGAAACTTGCGGCCGTCAGCACGGCCAGAATGCGGCGCCTTGCAACGTGAAACACGTTCCCCTCCTCGTTACGTTCTTGTTTGTGAACCACGACCGGGCGGTCTGCGCCGCCGGGCCGTCCGCTTCAAGCCGCCTTACGCCGCAGCGCCGGTGATGCGCGCCAGCAAGCCTTGTGGGTCCGCCGGCGCGACCTGCCCGCGCCAGGCGATGTGCTGGTCGGGCCGCGCCAGCACCAGCTTCTCGGCATAGGCGCCGTTCGCCTCGTCAGGCGCGATATCGACCAGCGCGAGCGGGATGCCGCGCTCCCTTGCGGCGGATTGCAGCCGCGCCACGTCGATCGCCGGGTCGAACCGCAACAAGGTGTAGCCGGCTCCGAACGCATCGTAGAGCGATCGTCCGTCGCGCAGGAACAGATGCGGCGCGCGAGCGCCGGGCACGGTGGAGGGCGTGAAGCTGCCCATCGCGTAAGCCGGTGGCGCTTCGCCGTCATAGGCGATGATCGGCGAGGCATCGTAGTAGTAGCCGAAATTGAGACCCGCGCAGCAATATTGCTGCACGTTGAGATCGTAGGCCGCTTTGGCCAGCGCTGCGCGCGCCGCGTGGCCGCGCGGCGTGTCGTCCTCGATCTCCGCCGGCACGCCGCCGCGCTGCGCCATCATCTTCATCGCATGGTCCATCGCAAAGCGCGACACCTGCTCGGTGATGGGCTGACGCTCCGCTTCATAGGCGTCGAGGATCGAAGCCGGCGCCCACCCGTTCAGATGCGCCGCCAATTGCCAACAGAGATCGACGGCGTCTGCGATGCCCGCATTCATGCCGTAGCCGGCATAGGGCATCCACAAATGCGCGGCGTCGCCGCAGATGAAGACCCTGCGGTCGCGGAAACGATCGGCCACCAGCCGGCGCCCGACCCAGTCCTCCTTGCTGAGGACCCGGTATTCGAAGCGCTCGTCGACGCCGAGAATGGCGCGGATCGCCCAATCGCGATCGACCGAATCGAACTCGGGCTCGTCGGGCCTGAGGTGGTTGTGGATCAGCCAGCGGTCGTGACCGTCGATCGCAACCGTGGTGCCCGAGCGTCGCGGGTTGAGCGAGAGCACCATCCAGGCCGGCTTGTGAGCGCCCATCAACTCCTTGAGCTGCGGCGCCTCGATGAAAGTCGACTGCACGCGCTGGATCACCGGCGTGCCGGACAGGCTGGCACCGATCGATTTGCGAACCAGGGAACGGCTGCCGTCGCAGCCGATCACGAAGGACGCTTCGATGCGAAGCGAGCTCCCGCTGTCGAGGTCGCGCGCCAGTGCGACCACATGGCCGTCGCCCTGCTCGATGTCGGTGATTTCCGTGCGCGCCAAAATGGTGATGCGCGCTTGAGCGGCCGCATGGGTGAACAGGATCGGCTCGAGATAGACCTGGTTGATCCGGTGCGGCGGCTCCGGCGTCGGCCACCACGTGTCCGGGCCGCCGGTTGCGCTGTAACGGCTCGCCCGCGAGGGAATGTCGATGCGGCACAGCTCGATGCCGGTCGCCGTGGTCCGGTAGGAGCAATCGTTCGGGAAGTCCGCAGGCAGGCCTGCGTCACGCAGCTTTGCGGCGACGCCGAGCCGGCGGAAGATTTCCATCGAACGCGCCGAGACGTGATTGCATTTGACGCTGGGCGGATCGCCGGCATGGCGGACCTCCGCGACGACGACGTCAATCCCGCGCGAGGCCAGATCCATGGCCGCGGTCAATCCTACGGGTCCGGCGCCCACGACCAGCACCTGTGTCCTCATACTCATCTCCACTGCTCGCCTCGCCGCGGATTCTCCGTCCGCGCAGCATGCATTTTATTGCAGGCTCGCTTATGAGATAAGCCAGAAAGAACTCATCAATTCATGAGTATTGCCTATGAATGTCACCTTGCGCCAATTGCGAGCCTTCACCGGCGTCTATCGCACCCGCAGCATCACGCGGGCCGCGCGCGAGCTCGGGATCACGCAGTCGGCGGCGAGCCTGTTGATCCAGCAGCTCGAAACCCAGCTCGGCGTCAAACTGCTCGATCGTTCCACGCGCTCGGTGCAGCCGACCTTGGCCGCCAATGAGGCTTTCCTCGCGGCCGAACGGATGCTCGGCGATGCGCTGGGCCTGTCACGGCGCATGCGCGACCTCGCGCAAACGCGCGCCGGCCGCGTCGCGTTTCTCGCCTCGGCCGGCGCCGCCTCGGCGCTGCTGCCTCTGGTGATCGCAAAATTCCGTGCGGCCCATCCCGACATCGAGATCGACATGCGGGATGTTGCCGCCGACGATCTCGTTCCGCGCCTGGTCGCAACCGACGCGGAGTTCGCGATCGGCAGCGTGGAGGGTGAATTCGCGGACATGACGATCGAGACGCTGACCCGCGGGCGCCTGAGCGCGATCGGCCGGAGCACAGCCGATTTCGCCGCGCGGCGCGCGCTGACATGGGACGAGCTGGCACAGTTCCCGACGATCGCGATGCGGCGCGAGACGCGGATCCGCATGCAGATCGATCAGACGCTCGGCGCACAGGGCAAGCATCTCGCCCCGACCTATGAAGTGACGCTGATCAACACCGCGCTCGCCATGACCGCGCAGGGTCTCGGCCTCGCCATCCTCCCCGCGACAATGCTGCCGGCCGATCAGTTTCCGACGCTGGTCGCAAAGCCGCTGATACGTCCGGCCATCACCCGCCCGGTGTCGCTGCTGCAGCGCCAGGGGCGGACATTGTCGCCGGCGGCACAGGCGTTTGTGGCAACGGCGCGGACGGTGCTGGCGCAGCAATCCCCGCGGACGTCGACGACATCAGGCTGATTTTGCGGGGCTTTCTCGAAGCCGTTTTATTATGGCGGAGAGGGAGGGATTCGAACCCCCGATAGGCTTGCACCTATGCCGCATTTCGAGTGCGGTGCATTCAACCACTCTGCCACCTCTCCTGAAGGCGCCAAGTAAGGAGCAGGGCCCCTGTGGTTGGGGGCGTTAATAGGCGAGGATGGCGGGCCAGACAAGGCGCGAAGGAGGAAAATCCGCTACCTCTTTCACCCCGCCCTTCAGCCCGGGAGGAACCGCTGTGGAGCATCTGTCGATCAAGGCCAATGGCGCCGATTTCCACCTGGTTCGCGCTGGAAAGGGCAAACCGCTGCTTTTGCTGCATGGTTGGCCGGAATTCTGGCTGACCTGGGAGCCGGTGATGGCCCGGCTGGCCGATCGCTTCACGCTGATCGCGCCCGATCTGCGCGGCTTCGGCGACAGCGACAAGCCTGACGGGCCTTACGGGCCGGATGGCCATGCCGCCGACATGCTGGCGCTGATGGACGGGCTAGGCATCGCGCGATTCGGGGTCGTCGGCCACGATGTCGGCGGCGCCGTGATGCAGCCCCTGGCCCGGCAGGCACCGGGGCGGCTCGCCGGTCTCTTCTTCTTTGATTTCGTCTATCCCGGCATCGGGGCGCGCATGGCGGCGCCCGATAGGCTCAACCACATCTGGTACCAGTCCTTCCACCAGATGGAGATGGCGCCCGCGCTCGTCGGCGCGAGCCGCGAAAACTGCCGCCTCTATATCGGCCACTTCCTGAAGGGCTGGGCGCATCGAAAAGACGCCTTCGACGACGTCCTCGACGCCTTCGTCGACAATTTCTTCAAGGACGGCAACCTCGCCGGCGGCTTTGCGCATTATCGCGCCTCGCATGCCGGGCGCGTCGCGATGATGAAGGGCGAAGCCTTGCTGCTGCCGCCGATCGATGTGCCGACCTGCGTGCGCTGGGCCGAGCACGATCCGCTGTTTCCCTATGCTTGGACCGACCGGCTCGGCGAGACGTTCAGCGCGCTCGATCTCGCGATGTTTCCCGGCGCCGGTCACTTCCCGCATCGGGAAGATCCGGATCGCGCGGCCGCGGAGATCGCGGCGTTCTTTCAGCGCGTCGGCTGGGGCTGAAGCTCGAGCACCACTTCCGTTCCGATGGAATCGGAACGGGGCGCTCGATTCTTGTTTTGACGCGTTTTCTTGACGCGAACCGGCATCCACTTCGCTCGAAAACGCTCTGGGACTCCGAAAGAGGGGTCGGGACCGCCAGACGCGGTAAACACTGGCGGTCCCGGTGCCGCTCATTGAAATGCTGGCCAGGAAGGGCGGCTTCGCCGGCCAGGTGAGGCGACAAATTCGACCGTAGCGGGTGCCCCATGCACCGCAACGCAATCCGTCCCTTAACCTAACCAGTCAAGGTTACTCCTTGTCAGACTTGGCCTTTTTCTTCCCATTCTCGGTAGAATCACGGTCTTTCCCATTGTCCTTGCGGCGGTTGGTGAAGCGCGCATTGCCGAGGCCCGTGCCGATGGTGAGCACGCCCCAGCGCTCGACGTCCTGCATGAACGGCACCTCCGACAGGCCCTGAACCACGCCGTCATTGTGCATCAGGATCGCGGTGTCGTGCTCGCCGATCTCGGGGATGCCCTCGCTCAGGCTCGCCGGCAGGTTGAACTTGCTGCTCTCCCAATTGCCCGGCAGGTTCTGCGCGCCCTTCTCGATCGAGCCGTCCGCGTTGATCACGCCGGGACAGGCGATGCCGATGAAGGGCGCGAGCTTGAAGCCTTCGGTCTCGGCCTCGGTGATCAGCCCCTTCAGCATCTTGGTGAGCCGCTTCACCGCGCCTTCGCGCGTCGGCTCGTCGTCGGCATGACGCCACAGCTCGGATTTCACGACCTTGGCCTTCGACAGGTCTTTCGCCTTTTTCCAGCTCGTTTCCACGAGGCCACAGCGGATATTCGTGCCGCCGATATCGACGGCGAGGATGCTGTCATGAGCCTCGAAGATCCATGACGGCGCCAGATGCAGCGCGCCGATCAGGCCGGCCTCATCGGGATGATGGCGGATCGGCTGCATGTCGATCTTGAAGTCCTCGGATTTCAGGATGATCTCGGTGCGCGCAATCGCGAGCTCGCCGAGCCTGGAATCCCGAAATCCGCCGCCGACGATGATGCGCTCGGTCTTGGCCCAGGCCTTGGTCTTGAGAAAGCGGCGCGTGACATAAGCGAGCTCCTGGGCGAAATCCTCGATCGTGCTGTGGACCAGCGCCGAGGCCTCGGTGTCGTCGCCGATCAGGATCGCATCCAGTGTCTTCTTGCTGATCTGGTCCGAGGGCTCCTTGCCGAACGGATCCTCGCCGGTCTTGCGCAGCGGCTTGCGCCAGCGGTCGAGGATGTCGCGGAACGCGCCCTTGCTGGCGCGGTCGCCGAGAAAACCGTCCTCGTCCTTGATCTCGAGGTTGAAACTGTCGACATCCACCGACGGCAGGCGGCTCGCGCCGTGCTGCGCAATGCCCGTCGTCGCGACCAGTTCGTCCGTTGCCATGGGTGCCCTTGCCCGCTTGCGAAATCTTGGGACAACGGCGCGGGAACCCGTTGGTTGCAAAGCCGGCGGAGAATCGGCTGACGGGCGGGCGGGTGGCCAAATCCTTCAAAACCGGGCCTTTTTCGGCGGTTTTCCTTGACTTGCGGCGTCCGGCGGCTATAAGTCCCACACCCGGCGCGGGGCGTTTCTCGCGCCGCTTGTTTTTGCGTGGGTTTTCAAAGGGATAACTCCCGCCCGCACAAAACTCGCATAAACCCATAGCGACTGACAAAAAGCCGGCCCCGACAGACTGTCGCGAGGCCGGGATTGAACACGAAGGAAAACAACGATGTTCGCAGTCATCAAAACCGGCGGCCGGCAGTACCGCGTCGCTCCGGATGATGTCTTGGAAGTAGGCAAGATCGAAGGCGAAGTTGGCTCGATCGTGCAGCTGAATGAAGTTCTGGTGGTCGGCGGCGACACGCCGATCCTGGGTCTGCCGACGGTGGCCGGTGCGTCCGTGGCGGTCGAGGTGCTCGACCACAAGCGCGGCCCCAAGGTCATCGCGTTCAAGAAGCGCCGCCGCAAGAATTCGCGCCGCAAGCGTGGCTACCGCGACGAGATCACGGTGCTGCGCGTCAGCGAGATCCTGACGGACAACGCCAAGCCCACCAAGGGGCCGCGTCCGAAGAAGGAGAAGGTCGCCAAGGAAGCGACCAAGGAAGACGCCGCCGCATAAATTGATCACGCCAATTCACGAATTGATGCGTGAGAAATTGTGAAATGATTCCGTCAAGGAATTGATCTAGAACTACTCAGGATTTCGGAGACGAGCCATGGCTCACAAAAAAGCAGGCGGTTCATCGCGCAACGGTCGCGATTCAAAGGGCAAGCGCCTCGGCATCAAGGCGTTCGGCGGGGAAGTTGTGATTCCCGGCAACATCATTGCGCGTCAGCGCGGCACCACCTGGCACCCCGGCCTTAATGTCGGCATGGGCACGGACCACACTTTGTTCGCCAAGATCGAGGGTCGCGTCACGTTCCAAGCCAAAGCCAACGGCCGCACATTCGTATCGGTACTCCCGATCGCAGAGGCGGCTGAATAGACGGTGGATCAAATTTGGAGTCCGCCGGGTCCTGACCAAACCGGCGGAGTCCACAAGTAGGCTCCAGGGGAGGCGGGAAACCGGCCTCCCCTTTCGTTTTGTCTTAGTGACTTCGACGGAGCCGGACATGTTGCAGGATTTTTCGAGCACCACCTTGCGGGAGGCGAGACCGAGCGTCGTCGCCACCGAACGGCTGACCTTGCGGCGCCCGACACTTGCCGATGTCAGGACCATCACCCACCTCGCCAACGACCGCCGTGTCGCGGAAAATACCCGCCGCCTGCCGCATCCCTATTCGCAGGACGACGCCGTCGAATTCGTCCGCGCCACCGCCGAGATCGGCAGCGAGACCGTGTTCCTGATCGAGCACGACAGCGGGCCGGTCGGCATGGTCGGGATCGACTGCTCGAAGCCCGACAATGCCGAGCTCGGCTACTGGCTCGGCGTCGAGCATTGGGGCCAGGGCTTCGCCACCGAGGCCGCGCGCGGCGCGATCGACTTCTTCTTCGAGGAGTTCGAGGACGACCACCTCTATGCCGGCGCGCGCGTCACCAACCCCGCCTCGCGCAAGGTGCTGGAAAAGTGCGGCTTCCAGTGGAGCGGCGTCCAGCTGCACCGCTTCCTGGCGCTGGGCTCCTCCACGCCCGTCGACTGCTTCCGCCTGTCACGCGGGGTGTGGGCGTCGCTGAAGAGCTGGAGCAGCGCGAGGCGGATGAGGTAGGCGAAGACACCGCGACATACACAACTGTCGTCCCGGCGAAGGCCGGGACCCATAACCCCAAATGCTTGTGGCGCGAAGACTCCCACTCCGAGTCTTCGCAAAATTGTACCCTGTGGGTATGGGTCCCGGCCTTCGCCGGGACGACATTGGGTGCGTGGTTAGGCCGGCGGGTTCACCTGCGCGCCCTGCCGCCCCAGATCGCGCTCTCGCAGATAAATATAGAACCCGGCGCCGATGATGATGGCGGCGCCGACGATGGTTGCGATCGACGGCACGTCGCCGAACACGACGAAGCCGAAGATCACGGCCCAGACGATCATCGAATATTGATAGGGCACGACGACGCTGGCCGGCGCGAGTTTGAGCGACCGGTTGACGCAGAACAGCGCCGTCACCGAGATGCATCCGGCCAGCGCGAAGATGACGAGGCTGCCTGATGTCGGCGGCACCCAGTGGAATGCCGACAGCACCGCGCCCAGCGAAAACGTGCCGACGAATTGCGAGGACGCCATTACGATGTCGGGCGTCTTGCGCAGGCTGCGCGTGATCAGCATCAGCGTCGCAAAGGACAGGCTGCCGCCGAGCGCGATCAGCGCCGGCAGGCTGACGGTCTGCGCCGACGGCCGCAGCGCGATCACGACGCCGCAGAAACCGATCATAATCGCCGTCCAGCGCCGCCAGCCAACCTTCTCCCCCAGGAAGATCGCCGACATCGCGGTGACGAAGATGGGGCCGGCGAGATAGTACGTGATGACGTCGGCGAGCGGCAGATAGACCGTCGCAAGGAAGAAGGCCGCCACTTCCAGCGTCGACAGCACGACGCGAAACAGCTGCAAGCGCGGCCGCTCCAGATGCAGGAACTGGTGACGTTGCCGCCAGATCAGCGGCGACAGCAGCAACAACGCCGCGCAGGCGCGCAGGAACAGCAGCTGCCCCACCGAATAAGTCCCGACCAGGAACTTGCCCATGGCATCGCCGAACGAGAACATGAAGATCGACAGCACCATGAGTGCAATGCCGGCCAGTCGCGCCGATCGGTCGTCATAGGCGGAGAGGTTCTTGAAGAAGGACATTGAACGAGTCGGAGTGTGAGAGGTCGTCATTGCGAGCGAAGCGAAGCAATCCAGAATCGTCCGCGGAGGCAGACTGGATTGCTTCGCTTCGCTCGCAATGACGGCTGAGGAAGCGTCGAAAACCGGCGATTAGCGTCGCTTGCGGTCGTTTTAATGGCGTGGGCGATCAGGACAAGCCCACCACCGCCGAATTGAACGGATTGTCGCACTCTTCGCATCGCGGTAGCGATAGGCGCCTCATCGACAAAGAGAGCTTTGACATGACCGACTTCGATCCAGCCCGGCACCGCATGATCCCCACGCAACGCTGGTTTGAGGATTTCGTCGTCGGCGAACGCTTCGTGCTGCCGAGCCGGACCCAGACGTCGGCGGTGTTCGCGGCGTTTCAGACCGCGAGCGGCGACACCCACCCCGTGCATTACGATGTGGAATATTGCCGCAGCCGCGGCATGCCGCATCTGCTCGCCCACGGTTTTCAGACGCTGATCCACACCGCGCCCGGCGCCGGCCTGTTTCCGTTCATGGTCGAGGACTCCCTGGTCGGCTTCCTCGAGCAATCGAGCCGGTTCCTAAAGCCCGTGTTCGCCGACGACACCATCTATCCCGCGCTCGAGGTCACCGAGCTGATGCCGGGGCGCTCGACCGGCGTGGTGACGCTCAAAAGCACCGTGTTCAACCAGCGCAAGGAGCTGGTGCTGGAGGGCATGCAGAAATTCCTGATCCGGAGGCGCCCCTTCTGAAGTCGCCTTGGAAGTCGCCTTGGGGTTAAGCAAGGGGCGAAATTCGCGGAATTTCGGCCGATTTGCGGGTAAGTCCGGGTTGCCGCGGGGGACCGGCTGGCCTACCTATGGCCCATGAAATTCCTCGACGAAGCAAAGGTCTATGTCCGCTCCGGTGACGGTGGGAACGGCTGCGTGGCGTTCCGCCGCGAGAAGTTCATCGAATTCGGCGGCCCCTCCGGCGGCAATGGCGGCCGCGGCGGCAACGTGATCCTCGAGGTCGCGGACGGCCTCAACACGCTGATCGACTACCGCTACCAGCAGCACTTCAAGGCCCAGAAGGGCGAGAATGGCGCGGGCTCGGACCGCCACGGCGCCAACGGCAAGCACATCGTGCTGAAGGTGCCGATGGGCACGCAGATCTTCGATGAGGACCGCGAGACGCTGATCCACGACTTCACCAATGTCGGCGAAAAATTCGTGCTCGCCGAGGGCGGCAATGGCGGCTTCGGCAACGCGCACTTCAAGTCCTCGACCAACCGCGCGCCGCGCAACGCCAATCCGGGCCAGCCCGGCGAGGAGCGCTGGATCTGGCTGCGGCTGAAACTCATTGCCGACGCCGGCCTCGTCGGCCTGCCCAATGCCGGCAAATCGACCTTCCTGTCCAAGGTCAGCGCGGCCAAGCCGAAGATTGCCGACTATCCCTTCACCACGCTGCATCCGCAGCTCGGCGTCGTGAATGCCGACGGCCGCGAATTCGTGCTGGCCGACATTCCAGGTCTCATCGAGGGCGCGCATGAAGGCGCGGGCCTCGGCGACCGCTTCCTCGGCCATGTCGAACGCTGCCGCGTGCTCTTGCATCTCGTCGATGCAACCTGCGAACACGCCGGCAAGGCCTACAAGACGGTGCGCACGGAGCTCAATGCCTATGGCGGGCTGCTCACCGACAAGATCGAGATCGTGGCACTGAACAAGATCGACGCGGTCGAGCCGGACGAGCTCAAGAAGCAGAAGGACCGGCTCAAGCGCGCCGCCAAGAAGACACCGCTGCTGCTCTCCGGCATCACCGGCGACGGCGTCAAGGAAGCGCTGCGCGCGCTTGTCGACGTGATCGGCGAGGCCCCGGTGTCGGCCAAGGCGAAGAGCGCCGCCGAAGCCGAGCCCTGGTCGGCCTGAACTCTCTCCCCAACGTCGTCCCGGCGAACGCCGGGACCCATACCGCGTGATCTCTCGTTTGCGGATGGTTGCAGTACCGAACGACAAGTCTTCGCAAAACCACGTCCTGGGGTTATGGGTCCCCGCGTGCGCGGGGGACGACAGCGGAGTGTAGAACCGCGGCATCACTGGCAGGTTGCCATCGCGCATTCGATAGCGCAGCATCAAGCAATCAAGAAACGGCAGGGATGACGCATGGCGCGCGCGAAGAACGTTCTCTGGATCATGTGCGACCAGCTTCGCTATGACTATCTCGGCTGCGCCGGCCATCCCACGCTGAAGACTCCAAACATCGACGCCATGGCGAAGCGCGGCGTGCTCTTCAGCAAGGCGTACGTGCAGTCACCGATCTGCGGGCCCTCGCGAATGTCGTTCTACACCGGGCGCTACATGCGCTCGCACGGCTCGCACTGGAACGGCTGGCCGCTCCGCGTCGGCGAGCCCACGCTCGGCGATCACCTCAGGAGGATCGGCGTGCGCAACGTGCTGGTCGGCAAGACCCACATGGCTCCTGACCTCGAAGGCATGAAGGCGCTCGGCATCCCGCCGGAGTCGATGATCGGCGTGCATGTCGCCGAATGCGGCTTCGAGCCCTATGAGCGCGACGACGGCCTGCACCCGACGGGACGGCCGCGCCCGAAATACGATGAGTATCTCCGCAAGCAGGGATTCGAAGCGCCCAATCCCTGGGAGCATTGGGCCAATTCCGGCGCAGCGGAGGACGGCTCGTTGCAGAACGGCTGGCTGCTGGTGCATGCCGACAAGGCCGCGCGCGTGCCGGAGGAGCATTCCGAAACGCCCTACATGACGCGGCGCGCGATGGATTTCATCACCGAGGCCGAGACCGATGGCAAGCCGTGGTGCCTGCATCTGTCCTACATCAAGCCGCACTGGCCCTACATCGCGCCCGAACCCTATGCCAGCATGTACTCGACAGCGGACATGATCCCGGTGATCCGCTCCGAGCGCGAGCGCTCGAGCCCGCATCCGGTGTTCGGCGCCTATATGGACATGCGCTACTCCCGCAACATGGCGCGCGACGATGCACGCGAGAAGGTGATCCCGACCTATATGGGCCTGATCACGCAGATCGACGACCAGATGGGCGTGCTGATGAAGTTCCTGGAGGAACGCGGCCTGCTGGACACCACCATGATCGTGTTCACGTCAGATCACGGC
Source organism: Bradyrhizobium sp. CCBAU 11361 (assembly GCF_028128935.1). Taxonomy (NCBI): domain Bacteria; kingdom Pseudomonadati; phylum Pseudomonadota; class Alphaproteobacteria; order Hyphomicrobiales; family Nitrobacteraceae; genus Bradyrhizobium; species Bradyrhizobium sp. CCBAU 11361. The sequence goes on along the minus strand of NZ_LBJZ01000165.1, from coordinate 28,170 downwards.
GACTATCTCGGCGATCACTGGATGGGCGAGAAGGATCTATTCCACGAACAGTCGGCGAAGATTCCGCTGATCGTGATCGATCCGTCGAAGGAGGCAGACGCCACGCGCGGCACGCGCAGCGACGCACTGGTGGAAGGCATCGATCTCGCGCCGACCTTCGTCGACTACTTCGGCGGCAAGGTGCCGGGCCACATTCTCGAAGGGCGCTCGCTGCTGCCGCTGCTGCGCGGGCCAACGCCAAGCGATTGGCGCAAGGTCACCTTCTCCGAATACGACTACGCCATGCAGGACGTGCGGCTGAAGCTGAACCAGCCGATCGAACGCTGTCGCCTGTTCATGGTGTTCGACGGCCGCTGGAAATACATCCACGCCTCCGGCTTCCGCCCGATGCTGTATGATCTCGAAACCGATCCGGAAGAGTTTTTGGATCGCGGCGACGATCCCGGATGCGCCGGCATCATCGCGCGGCTACAGGCCGAGCTGTTCGACTGGGCACTGCATCCCAACCACCACATCACGACGCCGCGCGAGAAGATCGCGGCCTATGCCGACAATCAGCTCCAAGTGAAGGGCGGTGTTTTGATCGGCATCTGGGATGAGACCGAGCTTGCGGCGATCAAGGACGGCATCGCGCAGCGCGCGAAGATGTGAGTTGCTCTTTGCCTCTCCCCGCCTGCGGGGAGAGGCCGACGCGCGAAGCGCGGCGGGTGAGGGGGAGTCTCCGCGAGTCCAACTGCCGGCGTCCCCGCGGAGACTCCCCCTCACCCCGACCCTCTCCCCGCAAGCGGGGAGAGGGAGAAGACTTCAATTCTCGATCTTGTATCCTGTCGCCTTCACGATCGGCTGCCAGAACGCCGTGTTGGCGGCGAGCTCCTTCATCAGCCCATCCGCAGCACTGCCGACCGGGATCAGACCGATCGCGGTGAGCTTCTCCTTCACCTCGGGCTTGGCGAGCGCAGCGCTTGCGGCGGCGCCGAGCTTGCTGGCGAATTCCGGCGGACTGCCGGCGGGAAGCCACATGCCGTACCAGGCGTCCGCAACCAGATCGATGCCGCTCTCCTTCAGCGTCGGGACCTCTGATGCGAAGGGCGACCGTTCCGCGCTCGAGACCGCGATGATCTTCACGCCTTTGGCGCGGTGCTGCGGCAGCGCATCGGCCAATGTCACGATGCCGAACGACAGATGGCCGCCGATGAGATCATTGAGGATCGGTGCGCTGCCGCGATAGGGCACGCGGGTCAAGGGAATGCCGAGATCCTTCTCGAGCTTGGAGCCCATGAAATGCGGAATGGTGCCGTTGCTCGGCACCCCGAACGACGTCTTGTCGGGATGCGCCTTCAGCCACGCCACGAATGACTTGAAATCGGCAGCGTCGATCGCCGGGCCGATCACAACGGCGAACTCGAACCGCGCCAGCAGCGACACCGGCATGAAATCCTTGGCCGTGTCGAAGCTCGGCGTCGTCTCCACCATCGGCAGCAGGTACATGGTGGGGCCCGTCGTCACCAGCACCATGTTGCCATCGGGGCTCGCGCCCTTCACCGCCTTGATGCCGATCAGGCCGTCGCCGCCGGTTCGGTTCTCGACCACGATGGTCCGTTGCAGCGCCGGAGCCATCTCCTGCGCGATCAGCCGGCACAGCGTGTCGCCGCCGGCGCCCGCCGCAAACGGAAAGATGATTTTTGAAAGCCCCGCCTGCGCTTGCGCCCCGCCCGCCGGTGCGAGGAGCGGCAGCCCAAGACCTCCTCCAAGACATCCAGCCATGAATTTGCGGCGATCCATACGTTTCCCCTTCCAACCCATTATTTGGTTGCCGGCATTAGAACCGGGCCGGCGCGCAAGACAAGGCCGATGACCAAGCAAGGTTGCGCCGTTTACCATCCCCGCCGCCTTGCGCCGGCCATCGTCCTGCTGCAAAAGCAGGCCTTACCGGCGCCGCTTGTTTGCTCCGCCGTTCCACACCGAGCAATTCGTCACACGCGCCAACCCATACACACATGGCCAGCCCCGAACTCAGTCAATTCCGCCGCATCGTCGTCAAGGTCGGCTCCGCGCTGCTGGTCGATTCCGACAAGGGCGAGGTGCGGACGTCCTGGCTCGCCGCGCTCGCCGACGACATGGCCAAGCTGCACAAGGGAGGACGCGACGTCCTCGTCGTCTCCTCGGGCTCGATCGCACTCGGCCGCAGCCGGCTCAAGCTGCCGCGCGGCCCGCTGAAGCTGGAGGAGAGCCAGGCCGCCGCGGCCGTCGGCCAGATCGCGCTGGCGCGGATCTGGTCGGAGGTGCTAGGCGCGCACGGCATCGACTCCGGCCAGATCCTGGTCACGCTTCAGGACACCGAAGAGCGCCGCCGTTATCTCAATGCGCGCTCCACCATCGGCAAGCTCCTGGAGTGGCGCGCCATCCCGGTGATCAACGAGAACGACACGGTCGCGACCACCGAGATCCGCTACGGCGACAACGACCGCCTCGCCGCGCGCGTCGCCACCATGGCGAGCGCCGACCTCCTGGTGCTGCTGTCGGACATCGACGGGCTCTACGACGCCCCGCCGAAGAACAACCCGAACGCAAAGCTCATTCCCGTCGTCGACAGCATCTCCTCGGAGATCGAGGCGGTGGCTGGAGACGCAGAGTCCGAGCTGTCGCGCGGCGGCATGCGCACCAAGGTCGAGGCGGCCAAGATCGCCACCACCGGCGGCACGCATATGCTGATTGCCTCCGGCAAGATCGAGCACCCGCTCCAGGCGATCGCCGATGGCGGCCGCTGCACCTGGTTCCTGACGCCGGCCAATCCCATCACCTCGCGCAAGCGCTGGATCGCGGGCACGCTGGAGCCGAAGGGGACGCTGACGATCGACGCCGGTGCGGTGACGGCGCTGCGCGCCGGCGCCAGCCTGCTGCCGGCCGGCGTGACCAGGGTCGAGGGCCAGTTCGCCCGCGGCGATGCCGTGATCGTGCGCGGTCCCGATATGAGCGAGATCGGCCGCGGCCTGATCGCCTATGACGCCGACGACGCCGAGCGGATCAAGGGCCGCTCCTCCCCTGATGTGATGACCATCCTCGGCATCAGCGGCCGCGCCGAGATGATCCACCGCGACGATCTGGTGGTGGGCGGGTAACCCTTTGCTCCGTCATTCCGGGATGGTCCGAAGGACCAGACCCGGAATCTCGAGATTCTCAGGTGCGCAACCGCGCACCGTAGTTCGGTGCTGACGCACCGCCCCGGAATGACACCACTGGGCGGCGTGGGAGCTGGACCGCGCCCGGAGAGCTAGGTCATTGACCCAGCCGGCGCGCGGCCGAGGCCCTGCCATACCCTCCCCGCCCTTCGCAAAAGCGGGATTTCCGTGCTAGGACACCGCCTTAGCAGAAGGTTGAAAACCCCATGGCCGCCCCCCTCAAAGCCGTTGACGGCAATGCCGATCTTCAGGCGCTGATGTCCGATCTCGCCACCCGTGCCCGCGCTGCCGCGCGCGTGCTGGCGCTGGCGCCGCCGGAGCAGAAGAACCGGGCGCTCGAGGCCATGGAGCGGGCGATCCGCGCGAACGCGGCGACGATTCTCGCCGCCAATGCCGAGGACGTTGCGGAGGCGCGCGCCTCCGGCAATGCGACCTCCTCCTTCATCGACCGCCTGACGCTGACGCCGGCGCGGATCGAATCCATGGCCGAGGGTATCGGCATCGTGCGCGGCATCGCCGATCCGGTCGGACTCGTCACCGAGCGCTGGCAGCGGCCGAACGGCATGACCATCGAGCGCGTGCGCGTGCCGCTCGGCGTCGTCGGCGTGATCTTCGAAAGCCGGCCGAACGTTGCAGCCGACGCCGGCGTGCTGTGCCTGAAGTCGGGCAATTCCGTGATCCTGCGCGGCGGCTCCGACAGCTTTCGTTCGTGCCGCGCCATCCATGAATGCCTGGTGCAGGGCCTGCGCGAAGCGGGCCTCCCCGAAGCCGCGATCACGCTGGTGCCGACGCGCGACCGCGCGGCTGTCGGCATGATGCTGTCAGGATTGAACGGCGCGATCGACGTGATCGTGCCGCGCGGAGGCAAGAGCCTCGTCGCGCGCGTCGAGCAGGAAGCGCGCGTGCCGGTGTTCGCGCATCTCGAAGGCGTCAACCACGTCTATGTCGATGCCAGCGCCGACCTCGCCATGGCGAAGTCGATCGTGCTCAACGCCAAGATGCGGCGCACCGGCGTCTGCGGCGCGGCCGAGACGCTGCTGGTCGATCGCGCAGCTGCCGCAACGAGCCTGAAGCCGCTGGTCGAGATGCTGATCGAGGCCGGCTGCGAAGTACGCGGCGACGATGCCGTGCAGAAGACCGATGCGCGGGTCAAGCCTGCCAGCGAGGACGATTGGGACACCGAATATCTCGACGCGATCATCGCGGCGAAGGTGGTCGACGGCGTCGACGGCGCGATCGCGCATATCCAGAACCATGGCTCGCATCACACCGATGCGATCGTGAGCGCGGATGAGGCTGCCGCGAAGAAATTCCTGAGCGAGGTCGATTCCGCGATCGTGCTGCACAATGCCTCGACGCAGTTCGCCGACGGCGGCGAGTTCGGCTTCGGTGCCGAGATCGGCATCGCCACCGGTCGCTTCCACGCCCGTGGCCCTGTCGGCGCCGAGCAGCTCACGAGCTTCAAATATCGCGTCCACGGCACAGGTCAGACGCGGCCGTAAGTCATGTCGCGAGGCGTGGGGCATTGAGTAACAATTTCGTCGCGCCACGTTTCTTCGCGCAGGCCATTCCGCCCTACACCGAAGGCATGCGCGTCGGCCTGCTCGGCGGCTCGTTCAATCCGCCGCATCAGGCGCATCGCGCGATCAGTCAGTTCGCGCTGAAGCGATTGCAACTCGATCGCGTCTGGTGGCTGGTGACGCCGGGCAATCCGCTGAAGGAGAACGGCAATCTGCATGAGCTCGGCGCGCGCATGCAGGCCGCGCGCGACGTCGCCAGCGATTCAAGGATCGAGGTGAGCTGTCTCGAATCCGTCATTCGCACGCGCTACACTATCGACACGATCAACACCTTGCGCCGCCGCCTCTCGGGCTTGCGCTTTGTCTGGATTATGGGCGCCGATAACCTCGCTCAATTCCACCGTTGGCAGCACTGGCGGCGCATCGCCGACCAGGTGCCGATTGCGGTCATCGATCGCCCGCCGCAGAGTTTTCGTGCCCTCGCCTCGCCCGCCGCTCAGGCGCTTGCGCGCTATCGCCTGCCCGAGAGTGAGGCGGCATTGCTTGCGGATCGGCCGGCGCCGGCCTGGGTCTTCCTGACGGGATTGAAGCTGAACCTGTCCTCGACGGGCTTACGGAACCCGGACGGGAGCTGGAAAGGTCCGAAGTGAGACGGAGTGTGTGGATGGAGTGTGGGCTTGGGGCTCTCTGGCATATTGAAACCCTTAACCCCACATGATGTAGTGTAACCAGTGAGGGCCGGATTCGGCTCTCGCGATACAGTGAAAGGAATGGTCCCTGGCCACATCTGTATTGTCCAAGTCTGTTTTACCCAAGGTTGCTAAGCCTACGCGTAAAACATCGACCAAAGCTGCGGCCTTGAAGGCGCAACCCGACGCCGACAAGACGCTGAGCCTGATCCTCTCCCGCCTCGAGGACATGAAGGCGGAAGAGACGGTCACCATCGACCTTCGCGGCAAATCGGCGTATTCCGACTACATGATCGTCACCACGGGCCGGGCCAACCGGCACGTCGGCGCGATCGCGGAAAACGTCACGAAAAGCCTCAAGGAAAACGGCATCAAGAGCATCCACGTCGAGGGCTTGCCCAATTGCGACTGGGTGCTGATCGATTCCGGCGATGTGATCGTGCACGTGTTCAGACCCGAGGTCCGCGAGTTCTACAATCTCGAGAGATTGTACACGCAGGGCCCAGGGGCGGCGAAGGCGATCTAGGCTCACCGAGCCGATTTCGAATCGGCTGACGCGCATGCTAGCGTCGTGCGCGCGCGTATTGCGCGCGGTCTTGAAAACGCGACCCTGAAGATATCATGCGTGTTGCTGTCATTGCGGTGGGCCGGCTGAAGCAGGGCCCCGAACGGGAGCTTGCCGACCGCTATTTCGAGCGGTTCGACGAGGCCGGCCGCAAGCTTGGATTTCGCGAGCTGTCGATCCACGAAATCCCCGAGAGCCGCGCGCGCGACACCGCGACGCGGATGGCCGAAGAGGCTGCGGCGATCTCCGCACATATCCCGGACAAGTCGATCCTGGTGGCGCTGGACGAGCGCGGGCAGAATCTCGATTCAACCGTATTCGCACGGCATCTCGGGCGCTGGCGCGACGAGGGTGCCGGTCATACTATCTTCGTGATCGGAGGGGCGGACGGACTTTCGCCCGAATTGCGCTGTAAGGCCAAGCTCGCGATCGCGTTCGGCTCTGCGACCTGGCCGCACCAAATGGTCCGCGTCATGCTTCTGGAACAGCTTTATCGGGCCGCCACCATCCTGGCCGGCCACCCCTATCACCGCGCGTGATCCGCGCCACAACGAGCACCTTTGCCTAGAGCGATGCGAGCGCCTGTCCTCAACCTGCTGCTGATCGCTGGCCTCACGGGCGCAAGTGTCTTGAGCGCAAGTGTCTTGGACGCAAGCCTCGCGCAAGCTCAGACGCCGCCGGCACCGCAGACCGCAGCCGTCTCGCCCGATGCGATCAAGCAGCGCGAGCAGGAACTGGAGGCCGCGCGCGCCAGGCAGAAGAGCGCGGAAGAGGCGCAGGCCAAGCTCAAGGCCGAGATCACCTCGCTCGGCCAGGACCGCACCCAGCTCAACCAGCAGCTGATCGACACTGCCGCCAATGTGCGCTCCGTCGAGACCAAGATCGACGAAGCCGAAACGCGGCTGAAGACGCTGAACGGCCGTGAGCAGCAGATGCGCACGTCACTTGATTCGCGCCGCGCCGACATCGTCGAGGTGCTGGCGGCCTTGCAGCGCGCCGGCCGGCGCACGCCGCCGGCGCTGCTGGTGCGGCCCGAAGATGCGCTGCAATCGCTGCGCACGGCGATGCTGCTCGGCGCCGTCGTGCCGGAATTGCGCGGCCGCGCCGAAAAGATCGCGAGCGAGCTCGGCGAGCTCGTGGCTCTGCGCAAGGACATCGCCACCGAACGCGATCAGCTCGCCTCCGACCGCGACAGGGTCCGCAACGACCAGAGCCGGCTCGCCGCGCTGGTCGACGAGCGGCAGCGCCAGCAGGCCGCGCGCGAAAAGGACCTGGATGCCGAGAACTCGCGCGCCATCATGCTTTCAAGGCAGGTCGGCGATCTCCAGGGGCTGATCACCAAGATGGAGCAGGACCTGCAAAGCGCCGCCAAGGCGGCCGAGAAGGCGGCTGAGGCCGCCAGGCAGGCCGAGGCAAAGGCGGCCGCCAGCGCCAAGTCCGGCCCGGCCGCTTTCAAGGACCGCTCCCGGACCACCCCCGCAATCGCCTTCGCGTCCGCCAAGGGCCTGCTGCCTCTTCCGGTTAACGGTAACAAGATCAGGGACTTTGGCGGTTCCGATGGGGTCGGCGGGGTCCAGAAGGGCATTTCGCTCGCGACCAAGCCCGGCTCCCAGGTCACGACGCCGTGTGACGGCTGGGTGGTCTATGCCGGTCCGTTCCGCAGTTATGGACAACTCTTGATCCTCAACGCCGGGGGCGGGTATCATGTCCTGATCGCCGGGATGGAGCGCATTTCGGTCAACATCGGACAGTTTGTGCTCACGGGGGAGCCGGTCGCGACCATGGGGTCGACATCTCAAGTCGCCTCCATTCTCGCCACGAACGCGAGTCAACCTGTGCTGTATGTCGAGTTCCGCAAAGACGGGACTCCAATCGATCCAGGCCCATGGTGGGCCGCAAATGAAGGCGAGAAGGTTCGCGGATGATGCGCAAGACTTCAGTTATCCTCCTCAGCGCCGCCACCGGTGCGGCGCTGACGCTGTTCGTGACCCAGCCGCGCGCGGTCTTCATGGGCTCCAGCGCGCGAGCCGCCACCGCGGACACCTATCGCCAGCTCAATCTGTTCGGCGACGTCTTCGAGCGCGTGCGCTCCGACTATGTCGAGAAGCCCGACGACACCAAGCTGATCGAATCCGCCATCAGCGGCATGCTCACCGGCCTCGATCCGCATTCGAGCTACATGGACGCCAAGAGCTTCCGCGACATGCAGGTGCAAACCCGCGGTGAGTTCGGCGGCCTCGGCATCGAGGTCACGATGGAAGACGGCCTGATCAAGGTTGTCTCGCCGATCGACGACACGCCGGCCTCGCGCGCCGGCATCATGGCCAACGACATCATCACCAATCTCGACGACGAAGCGGTGCAGGGCCTGACCCTGAACCAGGCGGTCGAGAAGATGCGCGGTCCGGTCAACACCAAGATCAAGCTCAAGATCATCCGCAAGGGCCAGGACAATCCGCTCGACGTCACCTTGGTGCGCGACAACATCCGCGTCCGCTCGGTGCGCGCCCGCATCGAGGCCGACGACATCGGCTATATCCGCATCACCACCTTCAACGAGCAGACCACCGAAGGCCTGAAGCGCGAGGTCGCCAACCTCTCGAATCAGATCGGCGACAAGCTGAAGGGCTACATCATCGACCTCCGCAACAACCCGGGCGGCCTGCTCGAGGAAGCGGTCACCGTCTCCGACTCGTTCCTGGAGAAGGGCGAGATCGTGTCGACCCGCGGCCGCAATGCCGAGGAAACCCAGCGCCGTACCGCGCATGCAGGCGACCTCACCAAGGGCAAGCCGGTCATCGTGCTGGTCAATGGCGGCTCCGCCTCGGCGTCCGAAATCGTCGCCGGCGCGCTCCAGGACCACAAGCGCGCGACCATCGTCGGCACGCGCTCGTTCGGCAAGGGTTCGGTACAGACCATCATCCCGCTCGGCTCGGGCAACGGCGCGCTGCGGCTGACCACGGCGCGCTACTACACGCCGTCGGGCAAGTCGATCCAGGCCAAGGGCATCGTGCCCGACATCGAAGTGCTCCAGGACGTGCCGGACGAGCTGAAGTCGCGCACCGACACCAAGGGCGAAGCTTCGCTGCGCGGCCATCTCAAGAACGACGGCGACGAGAAGACCGGCTCGCAGTCCTACGTCCCGCCGGACGCCAAGGACGACAAGGCACTCAAGCTCGCCGACGACCTGCTCCACGGCATCAAGAACAGCGCCTCCGCAGCGCCCACGCCGGGTGCTGACAAGGCCGCGGCCGACAAGCCCAAAGCGGCGAACTGAGGCGGCGAACCAAGTCGGCGTACCGCGCGATCCAACGCAAAGGGCGGCTCCTTGAGCCGCCCTTTTTTGCTTGGAACGCCTGGCATCCCCGGCCTATCCCGGCCTGCCGTCGCTTGACCTCGGCGTGGTATCGTCATCGGTGAGTGATTCGGGATCGCGCATGACTGAAACGGCCGATGATCTGAGCGCCCCGCTCGGACAGGACAAGCCGCGCCGGAAACGCCGGCTGCGGCTGCCGTTCACGGCCATGCAGGCGCTCGCCGTGCTGCTCGGCCTGTTGCTGGTCACCTTTGCCGGCTTCGCCATCTTCAACAAGGATCCGCTCGGCGGCGAGCCGATGGCCCGGATCGCGATCCGCGAGCCCAAAGCCACGGACGAGAAGCCGGCCGCCTCCGGCCACGGCCAGGACAGCAAGCAAGAGGGCAAGCACGAGACCAGGGAAGCGCCGAAGCAGGCCGCCCCCGGCGAGCAGAAGACCGTCACCATGATCGACGGCTCCACCGGTGCGCGCCACGACGTGGTGATCGGCGCCGGCGAGGCCGCCGACAAGGGCGATCCGGCGGCCTCCGCACCACCGCCCGTCATGGCGGGGATCGACCCCAAGCTGCTGGAGAAATCGCGCTACGGCATGATCCCGGTGGTCGCCGATGGATCGAAGCCGTTCAACGTCTACGCGGCGGATGCCGACCGCGCCAAGGCCGCCAAGATGCCGGTGGTCGCGATCGTGATCGGCGGGCTCGGCGTCGGCGCCGCCAAGACGACCGATGCGATCATGAAGTTGCCGGCCGCGGTGACGCTGGCCTTCACGCCCTATGGTTCCGATCCCGGCAAGCTCGCCGAGCGGGCCCGCACGCAGCGCCACGAGATCTTCCTCCAGATCCCGATGGAGCCCTACGACTTCCCGGACAACGATCCGGGCCCGCAGACCCTGCTGACCTCGCTCAGCGCCGACCAGAACATGGACCGCCTGTACTGGCACCTGAGCCGGATGCAGGGCTACGCCGGCATCACCAATTTCATGGGCGCCCGCTTCGTGGCGACGGACGCGGCGATGCAGCCGATCATCCGCGAGGCGGCCAAGCGCGGCCTCGGCTTCTTCGACGACGGCTCCTCGCCCCGCAGCATCGCGCCGCAGGCCGCAGCGAGCCAGGCGATGCCGTTCGGCAAGGGCGACATCGCGATCGACGTGGTGCCGACCCCGGCCGAGATCGACCGTGCGCTGAACAAGCTCGAATCGGCGGCGCGCGAGCGCGGCGCGGCCATCGGCACCGCCTCCGCCCTCCCCGTCTCGATCGAGCGCATCGGCGCCTGGACCAGGACATTAGGCGACCGGGGTATCCTATTGGTGCCATTGACAACCGCGATGCTGAAATCAAAATCCAGCTAAATCAACGAATTGGTACGGCACAGCTCCAGGCGGGGCCGGTCAAGCCCTACCGAGAGCACGCAAGAGGTCTGGCGGAATGGCGCGTTACGAGGATCTGCCCTACCGGACCTGCGTCGGAGTGATGCTGATCAACACGAAGGGGCTGGTGTTCATCGGCCGCCGCGCCGGCGGCATCGAGCATGTCGACGACGCCCATGTCTGGCAGATGCCGCAGGGCGGCGTCGATCCCGGCGAGGACACCTGGGAGGCCGCCAAGCGCGAGCTCTATGAGGAGACCAGCGTGCGCTCGGTCGAGCGGCTCGGCGAGGTTCCGGACTGGCTGATCTACGACATCCCGCGCACGGTTGCGGGGCGCGCCTGGAAGGGCCGCTACCGCGGCCAGCGCCAGAAATGGTACGCGGTGCGCTTCACCGGCAAGGACAGCGAGATCAACGTCGAAAACCCCGGCGGTGGCGGCCACAAGGCCGAATTCGTCAGCTGGCGCTGGGAGCCGATGAAGAATCTGACCGGGTTGATCATCCCGTTCAAACGCCCGGTCTATGAGCGCGTGGTGAAGGAGTTTTCCGCGCTGGCGGAGGAATAGTTTGCACCGTCACTCCGGGGCGTGCGAAGCACGAACCCGGGATCTCGGAATTCCGGGGCTGGTCTTTCGGACCATCCGGGAATGACGATCAGAGAAGTGACCGCATGTCGAACGACAACAAACCCTACCGTCCCAATGTCGGGATCGCGCTGTTCAATGCCGATGGCCGCGTGCTGATCGGCCACCGCTTCAAGGGCGACGGCCCCGAGATCATCCTGCCGGGCCTCGACTGGCAGATGCCGCAGGGCGGCGTCGATGAAGGCGAGAATTTGCGCGACGCCGCGATGCGCGAGCTGTGGGAGGAGACCAGCGTGACCAGCGCCGACTATCTCGGCGAGACCGACTGGCTTACCTATGAATTCCCGCCGTATGACGGCCCGCAGACTCATCGGCTGGCGAAGTTTCGCGGGCAGCGGCAAAAATGGTTCGCGCTGCGCTTCACTGGCAAGGATGACGAGATCGATCCGCTGACGCCGCGCAACGACCAGCCCGCGGAGTTCGACGCGTGGCGCTGGGAGCGCCTCGACCGTGTCGCCGATCTCGTGGTGCCGTTCCGCCGCGAGGTCTACCAGGCCGTGGCGAGGCAGTTCGCGCCCTTCGCGAACTAAAACGTCGAAAACAACCCCATGCACAGTAGCCGGCCACCGCCGGCGCGATGCCCTGTGGTTGTTGCGAAGTTTCTGAAACGCCAGACGAAATTGGTGGCAAGACGCAATCGTCGCCGGTAACGCGCCCGCCGAGCCTTTTCAGCGCTAATTGATCGGCCCCACCGTGAACGGGCCGATCGCGATGACGTGGCAGTCGCTGTCGCGCCGGGCGCAATCGGCCAGCGCGGAGTCGACGGCGGTCTGCTCGTCGGCGGCCTTCAGGCCGAGGCCGGGACGGCCCGCAGTGCCGACGGCAATGGCATTCCAGCCCATGGCGTCGGCGAGCTTGCGTACGACCTCGCTACGCGCATCCGCCACGATCGAAGCGTTGGAAGCGGCATTGAAGAAGCCGGTGGTCCTGAACAGGGTCGGGATCGGCACGACGAAATTGTCGTCGATCGCGACGACCAGGCAGGCCACGCCGGCGATGGCGCCGCACGATTCCAGGGAGCGCCGCGCCGCGTCGTCGGCGGACGAGGCGCCCAGCACCATGAAATATTGTCCGCCCGGGCCGAGCGCGACCGAGCGGGATTTCGCCGCCGGCACGAACATGTTCTCGAGCCGGACTTTCTGCGGATCGCGCACCATCGGAAAGTCCTTCGACGCGAAGGCCCGTTCGGTCATGGCGTCATGCCGGAAATAGGGCGACGGCGGCATCGGCGGCTTGCCGTGCGTGTAGACGACATTGTTGCCAACCGCATAGAGCTCGCAGCGCCGCGGTGATTGCGCGGAGTCGGCGCGCTTCTGGCACTGCTCGAGCGCGGCGTTACGCGCGGCCTCCTCGTTCGGCTGGTTCAACGCCGAGCCGGTGAAGCCGCCGATATTGAGCGCGAAGGCCTTGTAGTCGCCGGCGGCGGAATAGTCGCCAGCCAGGTAGTTGCGGACGCGCTCGTTGATGAACGGCACGCCGTCGGCAGCAAACTTGCCTGTCATCGGCGAGGCGGATGACGACGGCGCCGGCATCGGAGCCATCGCAGCACCGGCATTCGGCGGCGCCATCGGTGTCATCGGCGCCTTTGCGAGCGGGGTCGGTGTCGGGCTCGGCGCGGCGCTTGGTGTCGCGGCCGGCGTCACTGCGGCGGTCGCCGTCTGCTTGAGCTTGGTGTTGTAGAGGAAGCCGGTGACACCGATGGCGACGATCGAGACGACTGCAACCACCAGCGGCCACATCCACACGGGTGCGGCCGCCAGCTTGGAGGCGGGCTTCTTCAGCTGCGGCTTCGAATAGGTGCCGTCCTCGCGTCGCATCGCCACCATGTAGGCGTGCACCGGCGTCGGGATGTTCTTCACCTCCTGTTCGCCGATATCGGCGAACTGCACCGACAGCTTGTTGGCGACCTGCTCGTGCACGGCACGGGAGACGCAGATGCCGCCGACCTCGGCGAGGCCTTCCAGCCGCGCGGCGATGTTGACGCCGTCGCCGAGCAGATCGCCGTTGCGTTCGACCACGTCGCCGATGGTGATGCCGATGCGGAACGACATCTGCCGGCTCGGCGGATAGGCCATGTTGCGGGTCCGCAGGGACTCCTGGATGTCGATCGCGCAGCGCACCGCGTCCACCGCGCTCGGAAATTCCGCGAGCACGGCATCGCCCGCGGTGTTGAAGATGCGGCCGTTCGCCTTTGCGATGAAATCGTCGATGACTTCGCGGTAGGAGGCGAGGCGCCGCAGCGTCTCCTCCTCGTCTTCCGCGACCAGCCTCGAATACCCGGCAATATCGGCTGCGAAAATCGCTGCGATCTTGCGTTTCATCTGTGACCCGCCCCGGAACAAATTCGCGGGCGAAGAATGCCGCTATCGGCGGCGCGGTGCAACAAAGTTTCAGCGCCCGCCACTTCCGTGACGAGCGCTGAATTTATTCAGGAATTTCTTGCAGGAATTTCGCGTTCGAGCCCCGAAGCGATGCCCCGGGGCTTAATGCATAGCCGTCGAGCTGAGCTGCTGCTGAATGCTCTTGAAGTGGTCGAGCCGCTCGATGGCCTGATCGAGCTCGCCGCCTTCGTGCTCCTTCAGCCCCTCTTCCATCTCCGCGATGGTCTCGGCGAACTGGGCACGGTCGAGCTCGTCCAGCGAGGTCGCGACGTCGGCGAGCACGGTCAGGCCCTTCTCCGAGACTTCGGCAAGACCGCCGAGCACGATGATCTTCTCGTGCCTGCCGCCGCTGGTGACGGTGAGGATGCCGGGCCGGATCGCAGCCACGACCGGCGCATGCCCCGCCAGCACGCCGAAGTCGCCCTCGACGCCGGGGATGTCGACCTGGTCGACCTCACCCGAGAATGCGAGCTTTTCCGGAGAGACGAGATCGAAGTGGAAGGTGGCCATGGGTGTTTCCGCTTGCTTTGCCTGTCACCCGCGGGCCTGACCCGCGGGTCCATCCATCAAAATTCTCTTTCGATGGATCGCCGGGACTTTAGTTCGAAGACGCGCTTCGCGCTTTAGCCCGGCGATGACGAGATGCTTAGGCCGCTTCCGCCGCCAGCTTCTTGCCCTTCTCGACCGCCTCTTCGATGGTGCCGACCATGTAGAAGGCGGCTTCCGGCAGGTGGTCGTACTTGCCTTCCACCAGGCCCTTGAAACCCTTGATGGTGTCGGCGAGGTCGACGAACTTGCCCGGCGATCCCGTGAAGATTTCGGCGACGTGGAACGGCTGCGACATGAAGCGCTCGACCTTGCGGGCGCGGGCCACGGTCAGCTTGTCCTCTTCCGAAAGCTCGTCCATGCCGAGAATCGCGATGATGTCCTGGAGCGCCTTGTAGCGCTGGAGCACCTGCTGGACCTGACGAGCGACCGCGTAGTGCTCCTCGCCGACGACCAGCGGGGAGAGCATGCGCGAGGTCGAGTCGAGCGGGTCCACCGCCGGGTAGATGCCCTTTTCGGCGATCGAGCGCGACAGCGTGGTGGTGGCGTCCAGATGCGCGAACGAGGTCGCGGGCGCCGGGTCGGTCAAGTCGTCGGCCGGAACGTAGATGGCCTGCACCGAGGTGATCGAGCCCTTCTGCGTGGTGGTGATGCGCTCCTGCAGCGCGCCCATGTCGGTCGCGAGCGTCGGCTGATAACCCACCGCCGAAGGAATACGGCCGAGCAGCGCCGACACTTCCGAGCCGGCCTGGGTGAAGCGGAAGATGTTGTCGACGAAGAACAGCACGTCCTGGCCCTTGTCGCGGAAGTCTTCCGCAATGGTCAGACCGGTGAGCGCGACGCGGGCGCGGGCGCCGGGCGGCTCGTTCATCTGGCCGAACACCAGCGCGCACTTCGACTTCACGCTGGGGTCCGGATTGTGCGGATCGGCGTTGACCTTGGACTCGATGAACTCGTGATAGAGGTCGTTGCCCTCGCGGGTACGCTCGCCGACGCCGGCGAACACGGAGTAACCGCCGTGCGCCTTCGCGACGTTGTTGATCAGCTCCTGAATCAGCACGGTCTTGCCGACGCCGGCGCCGCCGAACAGGCCGATCTTGCCGCCCTTCGCGTAGGGAGCGAGAAGATCGACGACCTTGATGCCGGTGACGAGAATTTCAGCTTCGGTGGACTGGTCGGTGTAGGTCGGCGCTTCCTGGTGGATGGCGCGCAGGCCTTCCGACTTGACCGGGCCGGCTTCGTCGATCGGCTCGCCGATGACGTTGATGATGCGGCCGAGCGTGCCTTCGCCGACGGGAACGCGGATCGGCGAACCGGTGTCGGTCACTTCCTGGCCGCGGACGAGGCCCTCGGTGGTGTCCATCGCGATCGTGCGCACGGTGGACTCGCCGAGATGCTGGGCGACTTCGAGCACCAGGCGGTTGCCGCCGTTCTTGGTCTCGAGCGAGTTGAGAATGGCCGGGAGGTGGCCTTCGAACTGCACGTCGACGACGGCGCCGATGACCTGGGTGACGCGACCGGACTGGGCTGCCATTGAATGTCTCCTTCGATCCGAACTTCTAGACCACGGTCAACTGACCGGGATGTTGGGTTTAACGGGTAGTGAAGCGTCTTGGTCAGACGGCCTCGGCACCCGAGATGATTTCGATCAGTTCCTTGGTGATCTGCGCCTGACGCGTGCGGTTGTAGACCAGCGTCTGCTTGCGGATCATCTCACCGGCGTTGCGCGTCGCGTTGTCCATCGCGCTCATCTGCGCGCCGTAGAACGAAGCGTTGTTCTCGAGCAGCGCGCGGAAGACCTGGACCGCGAGGTTGCGCGGCAGAAGGCGGGTGAGGATCTCGTCCTCTTCCGGCTCGTATTCGTAAGACGTCGTGCTGGCGGCAGCGCTCTCCTCGACGACCAGCGGGATGATCTGCTGGGCAGTCGGGATCTGCGCGATCACCGAGCGGAAGCGCGAATAGAACAGCGTGCAGACGTCGAATTCACCGGCATCGAAGCGGGCCAGCACCTTCTTGGCGATGTCCTCGGCATTGACGAAGCCGAGCTGGCGAACGCTGCGCAGGTCGAGATGCTCGACGATCTGCTTGTCGAACTGGCGGCGCAGCTGCTCGTAACCCTTGCGGCCGACGCAGAAGAATTTCACTTCCTTGCCCTGCGCCATCAGCGCCAAAGCGCGCTCGCGGGCGAGACGCACGATCGAGGAGTTGAAGGCGCCGGACAGGCCGCGCTCGCCGGTGCAGACCAGCAGCAGGTGGACCTGGTCCCTGCCGGTGCCGGCCAGCAGCGTCGGCGCGCCTGGCGAGCCCGCCGCAGCGCTCGCGATGTTGGAGATCACCGCGCTCATCTTGTCGGCATAGGGACGTGCAGCTTCCGCAGCGGTCTGCGCGCGGCGCAGCTTCGAGGCCGCGACCATCTGCATGGCCTTGGTGATCTTTTGCGTCGCCTTGGTGGAGGCGATGCGCACGCGCATGTCTTTAAGTGACGCCATTCTTCGTCCCCGACGGTTCGATCCCTTGCGGTCAAACCGCTAGCCTGTCTCTGTCGTCATGCCCGGGCCTGTCCCGGGCATCCACGTCTTCGTCTTTCCACGCGGCAAGGCGTGGATGGCCGGGACATCAAATGCGAAGACGCGCTTCGCGCTTTTGGCCCGGCCGTGACGGTTCTTACGCGAAGCTCTTCGCAAAACCTTCGACCACCGACTTCAGCTTGGCAGCGATGTCGTCGGAGAGGTCGCGGCTGTCGCGGATCGAATTGAGGATCTCGACGTTCTTGCCGCGCAGCAGCGAGAGCAGGCCGTCCTCGAACGCGCGCACCTTGTTGACCGGAAGCGGATCGAGATAGCCGTTGGTGCCGGCCCAGATCACGCAAACCTGCTCTTCCATCTTCAGCGGCGAGAACTGCGGCTGCTTCAGGAGCTCGGTGAGGCGCGAGCCGCGGTTCAGCAGGCGCTGGGTCGAGGCGTCGAGGTCGGAGCCGAACTGCGCGAACGCCGCCATTTCGCGGTACTGCGCGAGCTCGCCCTTGATCTTGCCGGCGACCTTCTTGGTGGCCTTGGTCTGCGCCGACGAGCCGACGCGCGACACCGACAGACCGACGTTCACCGCGGGACGGATGCCCTGGAAGAACAGGTCGGTTTCCAGGAAGATCTGGCCGTCGGTGATCGAGATGACGTTGGTCGGAATGTAGGCCGATACGTCGTTGGCCTGGGTTTCGATAATCGGCAGTGCGGTCAGTGAACCCGAGCCATGGTCCTTGCTGAGCTTCGCCGCGCGCTCGAGCAGGCGGGAGTGCAGATAGAACACGTCGCCGGGATAGGCTTCGCGGCCCGGCGGACGGCGCAGCAGCAGCGACATCTGGCGGTAAGCGACGGCCTGCTTGGACAGATCGTCATAGATGATGACCGCGTGCATGCCGTTGTCGCGGAAGAATTCGCCCATGGTGCAGGCAGTAAAGGGGGCAATGTACTGCATCGGCGCCGGATCCGAGGCGGTGGCGGCGACGACGATCGAGTATTCGAGCGCGCCCTGCTCTTCCAGCACCTTCACGAACTGGGCGACGGTCGAACGCTTCTGGCCGACCGCGACGTAGACGCAGTACAGCTTGATGTTCTCGTCGGGCTGCGCATTGAGCGGCTTCTGGTTCAGGATGGTGTCGAGCGCGATCGCGGTCTTGCCGGTCTGACGGTCGCCGATGATCAGCTCGCGCTGGCCGCGGCCGATCGGGATCAGGGCGTCGATGGCCTTGAGGCCGGTCGCCATCGGCTCGCTCACCGACTTGCGCGGAATGATGCCGGGCGCCTTGACGTCCACGCGCATGCGCTTGTCGGCCTGGATCGGACCCTTGCCGTCGATCGGATTGCCGAGCGCGTCGACGACGCGGCCGAGCAGGCCCTTGCCGACCGGCGCGTCCACGATGGCGCGGGTGCGCTTGACGGTCTGACCTTCCTTGATCTCGCGGTCGGCACCGAAAATAACGACACCGACGTTGTCGGTTTCGAGGTTCAGCGCCATGCCGCGGGTGCCGTTCTCGAACTCGACCATCTCGCCGGCCTGGACGTTGTCCAGACCGTAGACGCGGGCGATGCCGTCGCCGACGGACAGCACCTGTCCGACTTCGGAGACTTCAGCTTCCTGGCCGAAATTCTTGATCTGGTCCTTGAGGATCGCGGAAATTTCCGCGGCGCGGATGTCCATCAGCCTGCCTCTTTCATCGCGTGCTTGATCGAATTGAGTTTGGTGCGAAGCGAACCATCCACCATGCGGCTGCCCAGCTTGACGACGAGGCCACCGATGATCGAGGGATCGACTTTCACGTTCAGCGCGACGTCCTTGCCGGTCACCGACTTCAGGGCAACCTTGAGAGCGTCGAGATTCTTGTCCGAGAGCGCCTCTGCCACGGTGACGTCAGCGGTCGCCTCGCCCTTGAACTTGGCGACGAGGGCGCGGTAGGCGCGGATGACGTCAGCCACCACGAACAGGCGGCGGTTGGCGGTCAGCACTTTCAGGAAATTGGCGGAGATGCCGGCAATGCCGGCCTTGTCCAGCACGGCCGTGAGGGCCCTGGACTGGGCATCGGCCGCGAACACCGGGCTGCGGACGAGGCGCTTCAGATCGGCGCTCTCGCCGAGCATGGCCTCAAACTTGTCGAGGTCGGCCTTGACCTCGTCGACCACTTTCTGGTCGCGGGCCAGTTCAAACAAGGCCGTTGCATAACGGCCGGACACACCGGAAACGGAGGTATCTTCTGCAGCCACAGACGCGCTCTTTTAGCTGTCAAATTCGCAAGGGAAAAACCGTCGCCACGAAGCGGCGCCTAGCGATCCAAGCCCTTGGAATTCAAGCGGGACTTCGATTTTCGACCAGCACGGGAAGTGCCGGGCTCGTTAAAATCGCGGCTTTGCTAACATAGCAGGCGCGCACGTGCAACATGACGCCAAATTAAAGGCATGAGGTTCTGTCGCCAGTTCGTCGCAGTCGGCGACACGCAAACGACGGCTTGAACACCGACCTGCACGGCGACCTGCCGCGCCACGGAATTGCCGCGAGCCCTACGTCGCCGTCGCCCCCGATTGTTCCTGCCCTCAGCGCATAGCGGCCATGAACACGGATCGCTGAGGCGTGATTCCCGCCTCCTCAGTTCCACCCGGCGAATACTTACCCAACTCTAAACACGGGAAGCTATGACTTCGTTTTACAGTATTGGTAAGTAATACTGTAGTTAACGAATCGTTAAATCCAAATATTACGGAATATCGCCTGAATATCAGAACAGGTCACAAGATATTTCATGACGACACAGAACGGATTTACTGCCCAATTCATGCCGCATTGCGAAAGGAAACGCCAATCCGCTCACAACCTGATGGGGGCTCCACTGGCCACATATGTGGCAATACTAGCTTAGGGACCATTAAATGCTGTCTTTCAAGACGTTGGGCACTGTGACCCGGCCGCGCACGGCGATCGCCTTCATTGCCGCAACTCTTCTCATTGGGGGAACTGCCACCGAAGCGTCCGCCAAATCCAGGCATCACCGGCACCATCATCGCCACCACGCCGCCCAGAACGACTCCAATGCCGGCTCGGATTGGCGCAACGCCAATGCGGCGATGACGCCGTCCTCGGGCACCGGGCACAGCTTCTCCGGCATGGCCTCCTATTACGGCAACGAGTCCGGCAGCAGGACCGCTTCGGGCCAGCGCTTCAACCAGAACGCCATGACCGCGGCGCACCGTTCGCTGCCGTTCGGCACCAAGCTGCGCGTCACCCATGGCGGCTCGAGCGTCATCGTCACCATCAATGACCGTGGCCCCTTCATTCGCGGCCGTGTCCTCGATCTCTCCACGGGTGCTGCCCGCGCCATCGGCCTCACCGGCGCCGGCGTCGGCCGCGTCACCGCGGAAGTCATCTCCTAGGGCGCATCACGCGTGAAACAAGCCCGCCGTCTTGGGGGACGGCGGGCTTTTTTGTTGCCGTCATTCCGGGGCACGCGAAGCGTGAACCCGGAATCTCGAGATTCCGGGTTCGATGCTGCGCATCGCCCCGGAATGACAGAGAGCTACAAAAAGCTCTGGGGATCGACGTCCACCTCGAGCTTCAGATTGCCCTTCGGCTTCGGGCAAACGGCGAGCCAGTTGCGCAGATAGTCCGACAGATCGAAACCGCGCGCCGATTTCACCAGGATGCGGAAGCGGTAGCGGCCCTTGATCACGGCGAGCGGCGCTTCCGCCGGGCCCAGCACCACCACGCGCTCGTCGCGCGGCGCGAGCGCGACGAGGCGGCGGCCAAAGCCTTCCGCGCTCGGACGGTCGCCGGCCGAGATGATCAGGCTCGCGAGCCGGCCGAACGGTGGATAGAGCGTGCGCTCGCGCAGATCGATCTCGCTGTCGTAGAAGGCCTCGCGGTCGCAGGCGATCAGCGCCTTCATCACGGGATGATCGGGCTGGTGGGTCTGGAGATAGCCGACGCCGCGGCCCTGCTCGCGGCCGGCGCGGCCGATCACCTGGTTGAGCAATTGCCAGGTGCGTTCCGACGCGCGCGGATCGCCATTGGACAGGCCGAGATCCGCATCGACGACGCCGACCAGATTGAGCCGCGGGAAATTGTGGCCCTTGGCGACGAGCTGCGTGCCGATGATGATGTCGACGCGGCCCTCGGCGATCTCGGCAAGCTCGGAGCGCATGGTCTCGATCGAGGTGATGAGATCGCTCGACAGCACCATGGTGCGCGCCTCCGGGAACAGCGCGGCCGCTTCTTCCTGCAGGCGCTCGACGCCGGGCCCGACCGCGACCAGCGATTCCTCCGCCGAGCAGTGCGGACAGATATGCGGGCGCGGCATCGAGAAGCCGCAATGGTGACAGACCAGGCGCTGGCGGAAGCGATGATCGACCAGCCAGGCATCGCAGATGGTGCAGGCGAAGCGATGGCCGCAGGCACGGCACAGCGTCAGCGGCGCATAGCCGCGGCGATTGAGGAACAAGAGCGCCTGCTCGCGCTTCTCGATCGCGGTCCTGATCTCGGAGGCCAAGCGCGGCGAGATGAAACGGCCGCGCGCCGGCGGCTCGCGGCGCATGTCGATCGCCTCGATATGCGGCATGTGCTGGCCGCCGAAGCGCGAGGGCAGCGCGATGCGCTGATAGCGGTTCTTGCGCGCATTGACCTCGGATTCGACCGACGGCGTCGCGGAGGCCAGCACGATCGGAATTTTTGCGATATGCGCGCGCACCACCGCCATGTCGCGGGCGTGGTAATGCACGCCCTCGTCCTGCTTGTAGGCCTGGTCGTGCTCTTCATCGACGACGATGAGGCCGAGATTGGCGTAAGGCAGAAACAGCGCCGAGCGCGCGCCGACCACGACCGGCGCTGAGCCTTCGGAGATCGCCGCCCAGTTGCGCGCGCGGGTGCGCGGGGTGAGCTCGGAGTGCCATTCGATCGGCCGCACGCCAAAACGCTGCGCGAAGCGGTCGAGGAACTGGCCGGTGAGCGCGATCTCCGGCATCAGGATCAGCGACTGCCTGCCGCGGCGGATCGCCTCCGCCACGGCCTCGAAATACACCTCGGTCTTGCCCGAGCCGGTGACGCCGTCGAGCAGCGCGACGTGGAAGGTGCCGTTGGCCGCGAGCGCGCGCATCGTATCGACGGCGGTGCGCTGGAGCGGTGTGAAATCCGGCCGGCCGAAATCCGGATCGGGGGCCGGCGGCGGCGGAGGCGGCGGCATCGGCTCGACCGTGAGCGTGCCTTCGTCGACGAGGCCGTCGATCACGCCGGCCGAGACGCCCGCCTCCTTGGCCGCCTCCGACTTGCCGTGCAGCAGCCGGTCCGACAGCACCTCGATCACGCGTTGCCGCGCCGGCGTCAGCCGCTTGGGGGGATCGCCGACCAGGCGCACGCCGGGGCGCACCCGCTCCGGGCCGAGATTCTCGCCCATCCGCAGGCACATGCGCAGCACCATGCCGCGCGGGCTCAGCGTGTAATTGGCAACCCAGTCGACGACCGAACGCAGCTCGGGCTTCAGTGGCGGGAGGTCGAGCTTCTCGTTGACCTCCTTGAGGCGGTTGTGCAGGCGCGGATCGGGATTGGCGTTCTCGGCCCAGACCACGGCGAGCACCTCGCGGGGCCCAAGCGGCACGCCGACGAGATCGCCGGCCTTCAGCTCCATCCCGCGCGGCACCTTGTAGGAATAGGTCTGGTCGAGCGCGACCGGCACCAGCACGTCGACCATGCGGGTCGCGTTGGCGGAGGCGGTGCTGCTACGGGACGTGTGGTCCATGAACTGAGAATCGGAACCCGGGGGCCTCAAGGCTAGCGCCGTGAGGCGGCCTTAGCGAACGATAAACGAGTGTGATGCGATATACTGTGCGGAATCACCACGTCCAGAGCGCATGAGCAAAGCGGCCGCCCCACCCATCGAGCTCGCCAGCGCCGATCCCTCGATCGCGCAGGAGATGACGCGCTGGCTGTCGCATCTCGGCGCCGAGCGGCGGCTGTCGCCGAAGACGCTGGAGGCCTATGGCCGCGACTTGCGGCAGTGCCTGGATTTCCTCAGCAACCATTGGGGCGAGCGCGTCACACTCAAGCGCTTCGCGGCGCTGGAAGCCACGGACGTGCGCGCCTTCATGGCGATGCGCCGGGCGGACGATATTGCCGGCCGCTCGCTGATGCGCGCGCTGGCGGGCCTGCGCTCGTTCGGCCGCTTCCTCGAACGCGAGGGCAAGGGCAAGGTCGGCGCATTGTCGGCGATCCGCGCGCCGAAGGTCGCCAAGAGCCTGCCAAAACCGCTGCCGATGGCGTCGGCCAAGCGTCTTGCGGATGCCGACGAGCGCGCCGGCGAGGAACGCGAGACCTGGATTCTGGCGCGCGATGCCGCGGTGATGGCGCTGCTGTATGGCTCCGGCCTGCGCATCTCCGAAGCGCTCGGCCTCAAGCGCCGCGAGGTGCCGAAGCCGGGCGAAGGCGACGTGCTCATCGTGACAGGCAAAGGCAACAAGACCCGCATGGTGCCGGTGCTCCAGAACGTGCTCGCGCTGGTGCAGGAATATGTTGCGATGTGCCCGTATCCGCTGCCGGCGGAAGGACCGATCTTCGTCGGCGCGCGCGGCGGTCCCTTGAGCCCACGCATCATCCAGCTCGCGATGGAGCGGCTGCGCGGCGCGCTCGGCCTGCCCGACAGCGCCACGCCGCATGCGCTGCGCCATTCCTTCGCCACGCATCTTTTGTCGCGCGGCGGCGATTTGCGCGCGATCCAGGAATTGCTCGGCCATTCCTCGCTCTCGACCACGCAGGTCTACACCGGCATCGATTCCGAGCGACTGCTGGAAGTCTATGCCAGCGCGCATCCGCGGCGCTGACACACTGACGTCATAACTTCCTTGCCTCTTGCGCGTCGCCCGCGGTTCGGTCAATCGTGGGGAACCGAGGCAGGAGGGATTTATGAGCGCACATGAAAGCATGGAGCATGCCGAGCACGCCGAACACGCGTCCGGCTCGAACAAGAAGATCGCACTTCTGATCGCCGTGCTGGCGCTGTTCCTGGCGATCTCGGAGACGCTCGGCAAGGGCGCCCAGACCGAATCGATCAGCAAGAACGTCGAGTCCGCCAATCTCTGGGCGTTCTTCCAGGCCAAGAGCATCCGCCGCACCGTGGTGCTGACCGCGGCCGACCAGGGCAAGCTCACGCTCGCCGGCACCACCGACGACGCCATGAAGGCGACGGTGCAGAAGCAGGTCGACGACTGGACCAAGACCGCGCAGCGCTACCGCTCCGAGCCCGAGACCGGCGAAGGCACCGAACAGCTCGCCGAGAAGGCCAAGCATGCCGAGCACGAGCGCGACGAGGCGACCGCGAAATACCATCACTTCGAGCTGGCGTCCGCCGCCTTCCAGATCGGCATCGTGCTGGCCTCGGCCACCATCATCACCGGCATGTTCGCGCTGGCCTATGTCGCAGGCATCCTGACGCTGGGCGGCCTCCTCATGACCGCGCTCGGCCTGTGGTGGCCGCATCTGCTGCATTTGCATTAGGGGGAGTGAGGCGCGCGCTTGAAGCCACACCAATGGTGTCATGCCCCGCGAAAGCGGGGCATCCAGTACGCCGCGGCTTCTCGGTTCTCGCCTTGCTGTCTCTGGGATACTGGATTGCCCGCCTTCGCGGGCAATGACACCGAATAAACGGCGAACAGTCAGCGCGCCTGGTGCACGCTCTTGCGGAAGCGCTGGATCAGGCGGAGGGTGCGGGAGGACCAGCCTTCGCCGTTGCCGCCGATGATCTCCTTGATGCGCTGCTTGACGGGGTCGACCAGCTCATGCGCCTTGGCGCGCAGCTTCATGACGAGATCGTAGAGCCGCTCGAACCAGTGCATCTCCATGAGCTTGTCGCGCGTCACGTCGAATACGAAGGCGGTGACGCCGACGCCGAGCAACTTTGCGAACAGAAACGTGGATACGCCGGTCAGCCAGTATTCATGCGTGAGCAGGTACAGGCCGACCAGCTTGAGCGGAAACAGCGGAATGATCGGAACCGCGAACACGATCAGCGTCAAGGCCGGTGGCAGCGCATCGACACGCTCCGTCAGCCATTGCTTGAAGCGCGCGAGCGGAATCGCTGCGACAACCCGCGCGACGATCGGTTCGAGATGGTCCCATAGCCAGGCTTCGATCAAAAAGATGATCGCCAGCAGGACCCAGACCGGTTGAAGAAGGCGGCGCAGCATGTGTTGTCCCGCCCGAACAGACTCGGGGCGTGGCCTACATATGGATGGCCCGCTTGCCGACTGCAAGCGCGGCTTCCTTGATGGCCTCCGAGCGGGTCGGATGCGCGTGGCAGGTGCGTGCGAGATCCTCCGCACTGCCGCCAAACTCCATGAGAACGCACGCTTCATGGATCATTTCCCCGGCTTCGCGGCCGATAATGTGCACGCCGAGCACGCGATCGGTCTTCGCATCTGCGAGAATCTTCACAAAGCCATCGGTGGTCTGGTTGACCTTGGAGCGGCCGTTGGCGGTAAAGGGAAACTTCCCGACAGTATAAACCACGCCCGCCTGCTTCAGTTCCTCCTCGGTCTTGCCGACGGCGGAGACTTCCGGCGTGGTATACACGACGCCTGGGATAACGTCGTAGTTCACGTGGCCGGCCTGCCCTGCGATGATCTCCGCAACCGCAACGCCTTCGTCCTCGGCCTTGTGCGCGAGCATCGGACCGGCGACGACATCGCCGATGGCGTAGACGCCCTTGAGGCTGGTGGCGAAATGCGGATCGATCTGCACGCGGCCGCGATTGTCGAGCGCAACGCCGGCCTCCTTCAGGCCGAGCCCATCGGTGTAGGGCACGCGGCCGATGCAGACGAGCACGACGTCGGCTTCCAGCGTCTCCGCAGCACCGCCGGCCGCGGGCTCGATCGTCGCCTTCAGCGTCTTGCCTGAGGTGTCGACCGCGGTGACCTTGGCACCGAGCTTGAACCCAAAGCCCTGCTTTTCGAGCATGCGCTGGAATTGCTTGGCGATCTCGCCGTCCATGCCGGGCAGGATGCGATCCAGGAATTCGACGACGACGACTTCAGCGCCGAGCCGCTTCCACACCGAACCGAGCTCGAGGCCGATCACGCCGGCACCGACGATCAGCAGCTTGCCGGGGACCTTGTCCAGCGACAGCGCGCCGGTGGACGAGACGATGCGCTTCTCGTCGATCTCGATGCCCTTGAGACGCGCGATGTCCGAGCCGGTGGCGATCACGATGTTCTTCGTTTCGATCACCTGCGACTTGCCGTCGGCGGAGACTTCGACCTTGCCGGTGCCCAGGATCTTGCCGGTGCCCTTGAGCACGTCGACCTTGTTCTTCTTCATCAGGAACTCGACGCCCTTGACGTTGCCGTCGATGCCCTGCTGCTTGAAGTTCATCATCGCAGGCAATTCGAGCTTCGGCGTGGAGACGGACACGCCCATTTTGGCGAAGGAATGCGCGGCCTCCTCGAACATTTCGGAGGCGTGCAGCAGCGCCTTCGAGGGCATGCAGCCGACATTGAGGCAGGTGCCGCCGAGCGCAGCGTTCTTTTCGACCACGGCGACTTTCATGCCGAGCTGGCTGGCGCGCACCGCGCAGACATAACCGCCCGGTCCGGTGCCGATGACGACGAGATCGTAGGTAGCCATGAGAGAAAGTCCCGTGAGTTTAGCGTGGAAAGATGTGTCAGCGTCCGCCGGACACATCGAGAATAGCCGAGGTGACGTAGGAGGCATCGTCCGACATCAGCCAGACGATGGCGTTGGCGATTTCCTCGGCGGTGCCGACGCGCTTCATCGGCACCATATGGGCCAGGCGATGGGCGCGGTCGGGCTCGCCGCCGGCAGCGTGGATTTCGGTGTCGATCAGGCCGGGCCGGATCGCGGCAACGCGAATGCCTTCGCCCGCAACCTCATAGCCGAGGCCGACGGTGAAGGAATCGATCGCGCCCTTGGACGCGGCATAATCGACATAAGTGTTGGGTGCGCCGAGGCGGGCTGCGACCGACGACAGATTGACGATGACGCCGCCCTTGCCGCCATGCTTGGTCGACATCCGCTTCACCGCCTCGCGCGCGCAGAGGATGGAGCCGGTGACGTTGACCGCCATCACGCGCTGGATGCGCTCGGCCGACATCTCGTCGACGCGCACGCCGCTCTTGCCGACGATGCCGCCATTGTTGACGAGGGCGCCGAGCGTGCCGAACTTGTCCGCTTGCTTGAACAGGTCGATGATGTCGCTTTCCTCGGCGACATCGCATTTCACCGCGATGGCCTTGCCGTTGCTGGCAGCGATCTGCGCGACGACTTCGTCCGCAGCCTGCTTGTTGCTGGCGTAGCCGACGACGACACGGAAGCCGCGTGCGGCCGCCGCGATCGCAGTCGCCCGCCCGATGCCGCGGCTGCCGCCGGTGATGACAACGACTTTATCCGTCACGCGCCCCTCCATGGTTCGACACGCGCCGTCGCGCGAGAGGGCGACGGCGCTAGCAGAGCATCAGCGATCAGAGATCGAGCACCAGCCGCGCCGGATCTTCCAGGCTCTCCTTGACGCGAACCAGGAAGGTGACGGCTTCCTTGCCGTCGATGACGCGGTGATCGTAGGACAGCGCCAGATACATCATCGGGCGGACCTCGATCTTGCCGCCGACGACCATCGGCCGCTCCTGGATCTTGTGCATGCCGAGGATGCCGGACTGCGGCGCGTTCAGGATCGGCGTCGACATCAGCGAGCCGTAGATGCCGCCATTGGTGATGGTGAAGGTGCCGCCCTGCATCTCGTCGATCTTGAGCTGGCCGTCACGGGCGCGGCGGCCGAAATCGGCGATGCCCTTCTCGATGTCGGCGATCGACTTGTGGTCGCAGTCGCGCACCACGGGCACGACGAGGCCCTTGTCGGTGCCGACGGCGACGCCGATGTGATAATAGTTCTTGTAGATCAGGTCGGTGCCGTCGATCTCGGCGTTGACCGCCGGGATGTCCTTCAGGGCCTGCACGACCGCCTTGGTGAAGAAGCCCATGAAGCCGAGCTTCGAGCCATGCTTCTTCTCGAACGCGTCCTTGTAGTGCGCGCGCAGCGCCATGACGTTGGTCATGTCGACCTCGTTGAAGGTCGTCAGCATGGCCGCGGTGTTCTGCACGTCCTTCAGACGACGCGCGATGGTCTGGCGCAGCCTGGTCATCTTGACGCGCTCTTCGCGGGCGGCGTCATCGGCCGGCGACGGCGCGCGCACCTGAACGGCGGCGGCGGGCTGATTGACCGGGGTCGGCGCGGAGGCGGCGCGCTCGATCGCGGCGAGCATGTCGCCCTTGGTGACGCGGCCGTCCTTGCCGGAGCCCGGAACGGTCGAAGCGTCGATGCCGGTCTCGGCCGAGAGCTTGCGCACGGACGGGGCGAGCGGCGCGTCGGCCGGCGGCGCCTTCGCGGACGGAGCCGATGCGGTAGCAGCAGCCGCGGCGGCGGGAGCGGCA
>NZ_LBJZ01000164.1:0-55942 GCF_028128935.1 Bradyrhizobium sp. CCBAU 11361 | reverse complement strand
GCGAAACACGCTCTGGGAGAATTCGCCGCCGGGGTGCTTCTCCGTGCCCTTGAACATCAGGTGTTCGAGAAAATGGGCGAGCCCGGATTTTCCCGGCTCCTCATCTGCGGAGCCCACTTTGTACCAGATCATCTGCGTCACCACCGGTGTTCGATGGTCAGGGATTACGACCACCTGCAGGCCGTCGCCAAGCGTAAAGCTGGTGAGGGGCATCGACTTCGCAAGAGTCTCGGCTGAGGCGACATCTATTAAGAAGGCGCGCATTAGCACCGGTGCTAGAACGCAAAGTTCGAGGTGAGGACGTCGGCAGCATTGACAGCAGTCGCTGTCGAATTTTCGAAGCGAAAGACCGATCGTGCGGCCGATTGGACGCGGCATCATTATTAATATCGTTCGTCTGCGGGATCGGGACGGCCTTTTGGAAGCTACATTGCATTTGGTTCTGGATGAGGAATGAGGTCATCATCGAAGTCATCTACAGGGTGCTTCATGCTTTTGGCTAGTCAATCGACAGATCGCGCTTGCTCCAGGGGAATACCATCGGCCGGCGCGTCGGCGGCTAACCCAAAAGCATCAGTCGTGCCAAAGAAGAAACTGCTTAAGTTACAGCGTGGTCACCCGAAGCACTGTGTCCGAATCTTTACACATCGTCGTACATCAGACACGCCGTGGCTATCTAGGGACCCGCGGACCCGCTTGGCGTTACTGGTGCCGACCACCATGTGTAGCAGGATACTCTGGAATGGCATGATCGAGTGCATGGGTGGCCGCGATCAGCGCCAGTCCGAGAGCTTGTGCAAGGTCCCCGTGCAGTGCCACAAGCGCGCGAGTTTTCATGCGCTAGACTAAGCATGCGATGGCAATTCCTCGTTACGTCGAGGGGACAGTTTTCCACCGCGCGCGACACCAAGCATTCACGTGTCGAAAATCGTCGCGAGCGTATTTCTTTTTCTGTTAGAAGCGCCGGCATTTGTGAATGCGGTCGGTCAGGTGCCCATGCTCTCCCGTAATTCTGGATTTAATCCCGCTGAGACAATCGATTGGCGCCTGCGCTTCGAGATTCTTGGCGTGCGATCATTCTTAGGTCCGCCTGCCGAAGCAGGGTGCGGCTGTCCGCACCAGATGTTCAAATGGATTTGAAAACTCACTCGAATGAGCAAAGCGCGTAAGGTTTTCCTCCGGCCGCGGCGGTTCTCCGCCATAGGCAAACCCGCCGACATTCGAAGCTGGCAGCGGCATAATGTTGATGAACAGGCCCATCGTGCGGCGGCACCGGCGCCGCCATGCATGCTGCCGAACAGCACTGTGCCGAACACCACCTGCTCACGGCCGCTGCTGCGCGGCACCACCTGCCCCACACCAAATGGCAGGGGCTAGCCAGGGCCACACCAAGCCGCCGCGCCTGGCCGCGCACCCGCGCATCCTGCGGCAGCGTCCGCCGTCCCTCCGTGATCCCGCTGCCGTCGCTGTCGGACCTCGCTTAAGCCGAACGGCCGGCCCGGCTCAACCATATCTGCGAGCCACGTCGGGAAGAACTCTTCATGCGCCTTTGCATCAACGCTCACGCTTGCCTCCGTCACCAGATTGCAAAAGGGATGTGGGATTATCAGGCTATGCTCATGTCCCTCCAGCACGGCCAAATAGCGCTAGGCCTACGGAGATGCGGCCAGCGGTGTTTTAGGCTGCCCTTCCGCCGAGAGCGGACCGAACTCGATGGCCTGCCGCTCGAACAAACTGCGATAGATGCCGCCGGGTTGCACGATCAGTGCCGGATGCGTGCCCTGCTCGACGATCTCGCCGCGATCGAACACCAGGATGCGGTCGAGGCCGCGCACCGTCGACAGGCGGTGCGCGATTACGATCGAGGTGCGGTCCTTCATCAGCCGCTCCATCGCCTCTTGGATCAGCGCTTCCGATTCCGAATCCAGGCTCGACGTCGCCTCGTCCAGGATCAACACTGGCGCATCGGCAAGGAACGCGCGCGCCAGCGCAATGCGCTGCCGCTCGCCGCCCGACAGATTTACGCCGCGCTCACCCACCAGTGTGCCGTAGCCCTTCGGCGATCGTATGATGAAGTCATGCGCATTGGCGAGCCTCGCCGCCTGTTTGATCGCCGCCATGCTGGCGCCGGGTCGGCCATAGGCGATGTTTTCAGCCAGCGAGCGGTGAAACAGGATCGGCTCCTGCTCCACGATCGCGATCTGGCTGCGCAACGATCGTTGCGTGGCCAGCGCGATGTCCTGCCCGTCGATCAGGATCCGGCCGCCGGAGACGTCGTAGAGCCGCTGAAGCAGCTTGACGAACGTGGTCTTGCCGGAGCCGGAGCGGCCGACCAGACCGATCCGCTCGCCGGCGCGGATGTTGATCGACAATCCGTCGTAGAGCGGCACGCGATCGCTGTCATAACGGAAGGTGACGTCCTCGAACGTGATCATCCCACCGTGAATGTCGATCGGTTTGGCGTCTGGCGCATCGACAATTCCGATCGGCTCGCCATAGATGGCAACCAGTTCCTCCATGTCGTTCACCGAGCGCTGCAGATTGTTGATGTGCATCCCTACTTCGCGCAAATAGGCGTGGATGATGTAATAGCTTGTCAACACATAGGTGACGTCGCCCGGAGAGGCGCGCCCCGCTATCCACAGCAGGATGGCGCCGCCGATCACCGAAGCACGAAAGCACAAGAGCATCACGAGCTGCACCGTACTCGTGCCGTTGGACCGCAGCCAGGTGCGCTGCACCCTCGCCCGCCAGCGTCTGACGACACCGTCAAGCCGCGCATCCTCACCCGCCTCAGCACCGAAAGATTTCGCCACAGTATTGCAAGTGAGCGCGTCCGCTAGCGTGCCGCTGACTTTGCTGTCCCAGGCGTTGGAGACACGCGCCGCCGGTGCGATGTAGCCGATCGTCAATGCCGTCGTGATGGCAACATAGATCACTGCGCCGAGGCCGATCACGGCGCCGAGCTCGGGCCAATGCAGGCCGAGCAGGATCGTCGAGCCCACGAGCACCGCGAGCGACGGCAACAACGCCATCAGGATCGAATTGTTAAGCAGGTCGAGCGCCCACATGCCGCGGGTGATCTTGCGCACGGTCGAGCCGGCGAACGAGTTAGCGTGCCAGTCGGTTGAGAAGCGCTGCACGCGCATGAAGGCCCCACGGGCCACATCCGACATGGTCTTCAGCGTGAACGGCACGATCGCCTGCAAGCCCGTAAACCGCAACATAATCGAGAGCAGACCAAGGGCGAGGATACCAGCGAACGCAATCAGTGCCGCATGTCGCGCCGCTTGGTCGGAGGGGCCCGACGTCAATGCATCCACCAGACGGCCGGAATAGACCGGCATGAACAGGTCAGCGACCGTCGCCCCTAAGAAGCCAACGAGGATGATCGCGGCACGGACTGGCTGCTTCAGCCAGTGCTCCAACGCAAACGGGAGAACCAAGCCGATTGCAGCGGGTCGTTTGTCATCTTGACTGGTCATGGCGCTAGGGGTTTGTGGCGGACGCGGTGTAAAAAACGGTCGATCCAGACCCGATGTGCCCAATGCTTGGCGCGCCGTACGAGGAATGCGATAAATGCCCGGAGTCTGGGGGCTGCGGCCGAAATCTTCTACCCATTTCACCCACTCGTCGCGTAAGCGCTTAGCCGAAGCGCCTCACGCTTTGCGAGCTCCTCGTAGCTGAGAGCATCGATTTGAGACAACAGCCAGGCTTGCGCGATCCGAGCTTGTGTGAGCCAGGTAGGCGGGATCGGCGTCACTCATCTTTGCCCGCCTGCAGAAGCATGGAGGTGTCCACCTAGCTCCGGCCTCGGCCATGGCTGTACGCAAAGGTGCATTTCGATGAAGGAAGTGTTCAGCATATGGCCGCCAGAGACTTTGCGTTATCGGATCGCGGCGCGACTTCACCTGGAAGATCACCTCGGCGTCAATCCGGGTGGGAGGTCATAGCAATCCGAACTTCCAACGTGCCACAAACGATCCACCGCCGTGCTCGCTGATCGTTAATTGCCGATGGCCCACTGGACAAATGGACGAATTAACCAGTGAGCAGCTCAGATCGTTACCCTTTTTCATCTTCTCTCCTCGGGCGCTTGCGCTTTGGTACTTTGCGAGACTCCGGGTTGCGGAGTCGCACAAACAGACCCATAGCAAGCCTTCTGACCCTTGTAGTTGGCGAGCGTTTGGACCGATTCCGACATAACCTCCTGTTTCAGGTTGTCCGGGATAGGTGCGGGGCCGTCCAGCGACTTCAGCGTCACCTCGATCAACTCGATCGCGCGATCCTTGTTGCCGCTCTCGTAATAGTACTGAGCGACCGCCGGATAGGACACGAACTTAGGGGCCTCGCCGCGTTGCGCAGGATTTATTGCCAGAATGTGTCCGGATAACTCATTGCCCATCGCAAAGCGCTGGGCCTGCGGCAAATGAGAGTTGTCAATCGCCGGATCAAAGATTTGGCGTAGCGCCCCGGCCATCCACATCGCGGATTTTTTGTTGATCGCGTCACGAACCAATTGGCGCATCACCGGCAGGCCGGCCTGCAAGTCGCGCATTTTGTGAAGCAACAGATCCGCCTGGAGCACGCGGAAGTTCACGTCATCCGGCAGAACAGCGACGGCTTCTTCGACCACCGAAAGCGCCTTCGCCCAATCCTGCGCCTTCATCGCCGGCGTCAGTTTGGCGAAGATCGGCATTGTGCGTTCGCCCTTGGCGATCCGCTCAGCATCGGCGGCTTTCGCTTCATCGCTGATGCGCCAGCTGCCAGTCAGAATCTTCGGCAAAACCTCTTCGAGTTGCGTCGGGGAACCGATAAAGGCGATGTGGCCATCACGGTCGACGACGAACGAGGTGGGAATCCCGATAGAAAAGCTGGAATCCATCCAAAGCTCGTCCATTTCGCGTGTGTAGTCGAGCCCGACCCGATAGTTGAGATTCGGCAACTTTTCGGTCAACCATGCGTCCAACTTGCTTCGGGCCTTTTCCGCTGTTTGAGCGCGCTCACCAGCCGCTATTCCGAGGACCTCAACTCCGCTATCTCTGTATTTCTCTTGCAGCTGTACCAGATCGGACAGCGCCGCCACACACGGTGCGCACCAAGTTGCCCAAAATTCGACGATGTACACTTTCCCGAGCTGGAAGCTCGTGAGGGGCTGACCACGCAGCCAGTTCTCCACCTTGATCGGGGGAGCTGGGGATTCTAAGCCCAGCGCCATGTTACGCTCCAAAGTTATTGTCAGAGACTGCGCGACGTTTTGTGCTCGCTGATCTCCGATCGCGACCGCGACCGAGAAGTGGGGTGCCGTGGTGTGGACGGGCTGCCGAACGAGAGCCGTAGCGAATGTCGGTGTCACAGCGCTAAGCACGCCGACACACAAAGTTACAAAGAACGAGCTCGTCCTCTCACAAGCAGGCCACATCGGTTCAAGGAAGGAGAGCATCGCTCGACTCGCATCTGGGTGTGCTCAGCACTTTCAGTACTGCTGCATCTTAGTAGCAACGTCCGTGCCAGCATCGTCTGCGCGCATTAAGTGCCTAATTGCGCATGAATAGCTCAACGGCAGTTCACGGCGACCAGTGTTTTGAACCCGACGGGCTTTGTGCCGGTGTCGGAATTTGGACAAGAATTGCGCACTTCGCGCCGCCAGATAACTGATTTGATGTTGTGAGCCGCCGAACGGAGACTTGGTAATCCCTGTCCCCTAGCAAACAGGATTAGAGGCGAGCGACGATTTAGATTCGACTCGAACGAGCCGAAGCCCGTTGACCGGGGACACGTGTTCTGGTCGATGACGCTGGAACCATTCGCCTGAACCTGCGGACGGTGCCGCGGATCAGGGAGGCTCTGAAACTGTGAGTGCTCGCCATCGCTCCAAGCGGTTCCTGCACCAAAAACTGGTACTTCGATTAGTTTGCTGTCCAGCCGCGTGTACCAGGCGTCCATGATGCCCCATCCACTTCGAAAACCGTTTCCCTCGTATCGAAACAGACGCCGCCGATCGCCTCGATGGAGCACAGGCGTTCACCTCCAGGTTGCTGACCGGGAGGCCGGCTGGCACCACCCGCTGGCGGCACGCATCACTTCCTTGCCGGCTTGAAACTCTTTGGGAAGCTGCGGGCCTGCAAGACCCATCGTGTCACAGCTGGATGACAGGTATCGAAATAAGTAGACGGAAAACCCTGCAATATGCGATGTGGCCGACATCGACACA
Source organism: Bradyrhizobium sp. CCBAU 11361 (assembly GCF_028128935.1). NCBI lineage: Bacteria > Pseudomonadati > Pseudomonadota > Alphaproteobacteria > Hyphomicrobiales > Nitrobacteraceae > Bradyrhizobium > Bradyrhizobium sp. CCBAU 11361. The sequence goes on along the minus strand of NZ_LBJZ01000164.1, from coordinate 49,728 downwards.
GGCTATGGCAATGCGATCAATGTCATCCATGCCATTGGCGAGTATGAAAGGACCGGCGCCAGCTCCGTTGTCATCGAGGACAAGACATTTCCCAAGGTTACGAGCCTTGCTGCGGAACGTCCAGATGATGATTTATGGCAATTTCGGATCCGGGCCTCAAGCACAGCCTTGAGGGACACCTTCCGCCGTGTCATCGCTGATGGCGGCGTCCAGAACGTCCACAAGGATATTGTACGATAGAGGAACTCTTCAGACTGCAGAGAATGGACGAGATTGAGGCAGCTAAAACGCGCTTCCTGCGCTGATGCAGTGCTGCAGGCCGACTCTAATCTCGCCTGAACGGCTGTCGCTGCAATCTCGACGGGTTGGGGCGGCACGTTCGTCGGGCTACGACTCCATTTCGTTGAATGGAAGACTATAGGGCCCTGTCAGTCAGCATCTTTTGCCTTTGGCTCGAGGCTGTTAGCGCAAATGGGCAGCGGAATCGAACGGCTGTCGAGCCAGCGGAACGACGGCGCTCGGGTCAGCGCCGGCAAAACCCGCGCAGTTTTGTGATGTTTTTATGTCGGTTATAGCCAGTGGTTTGATGACCATCGAAATGGCTGCCTTCGCGCATGAGAGCTCGTGCGCTTGTGGCATACAATGTGCGCCGGATCCGCGTCGAGCGCGGTATTCCGCAAGAGCAATTGGCCTACGATGCAGGTATTGATCGCTCCTATATGAGCGGACTTGAGCGCCAACAGGCAAACCCCACAATTGATCTTCTCGATCGCCTTGCCGGGACGCTCGGCGTTGCTGTCTCCGAGCTGTTTGTTCGGCCATCCAAGGGGGCGCCGCCACCTGCTACCTTACGTAAAGGTCGCAAGCCGAAGCCGGCACGCCGCAAAAGGACCTAGCCCCCTGACAGCACCGAGCCATTGACGCCGATCTTGTGCGGTGACCAAGCATCAATGCGCTCCGAGGCGGATTTTGTGCGCGCCGCCCCCTGATTCGCGGCAATCCCGCGATGGACATCGAATAATGTGACGAATGTTCAATCTGGCGCCGGAGCGGACAATGGCGGCTCAAGACGACGAAGTTCCTTTAAATGCCATCCGCGCTTTTGTGACCGTCGCACGCGAAGGCAGCGTCACGCGCGCCGCCAGCAGCTTGGGAACGACGCAGAGCTCGGTCAGCCGCTATTTATCCGTCCTGCGGGACTATCTCGGTGCGGACCTCATCGCGCGGCGCGGCCGGCGCAGTGATTTGACTGAGTTCGGAAGACTATTTGCTAACGCAGTCTCTGAACCGCTCGAGACAGTGGGCTTCACCGCCAAGAGAATGCGGCGGCGGGCGGCCGCCGGCACCAACCGGATCGTCGTCCGCACATCGCTATCGACTTTTGCTTCCTCGCTTCTGATTCCAAATCTGCAAGCGTTTTCTGCTGAAGCTGGCGGCGTTATCGTGGACGTCATCAGCTCGCTATCGCTGCCTTCATCTTCGGATGACTTCGACATATTGATTACACGTGACCTTTCCGTCATCGAACCCGCCGACAGTTGGGAGATCTACAATGAGGAGCTGGTGTGCGTCGGGCCGCCAAACCTGGTCGCGGGCAGAGAGCTCTCGATCGTTCGCTCAATCCCGATACTGAACATCACATCACGACCCGACATCCTGCCAACATGGCTGAGGGCCATGAACCTGTCCTCAAACGACATACGAGCGGGCGCGAGGTACGATCATAATTATCTTGCTCTGCCGGCAGTCATGACAGGAAAATGCCTTCTTGTCGCACCGGAAATCATCGTCAGTGATCTAGTGCGAGGGGGCGCCTTGCAAATCATCCCCGGCTCACGCGCTCCAAGTGGCATGCAATATCGCGCCTTTGCGGTGGATCGCAGCGAGCACCCCGAAATCGCTCGTTCTTTTTGCCGGTGGGTCGCTCGTCTTTGCAAGAGGGCGACGCTAGCGCAGGCTACCTGAAATGCCTCTCGAGGTCTCTTCAATGACTCTGCGGGAGATCGATGTACCGGCCCCATTCACGTCCAGGGCACTCAACTTCAGAGACAATCCGAACAAGACCGCCGGTGTCTTCGTCCGACGAAGATTACGTTTCTTTTGCAGTAGTCCCGAAAACAAAGGACGGCGCGAGAGATCGGAACGCAAAGACCTCATCTTATCGCCGATCGAGCGACGCCAGCAAATGAATTGGTTGCACGGAATCGAGGCCATGCCATTTAACGCCCGAGAGCTCATGAACTGTCATCCTTGCCTTTGTCGAGCAATGCGCGGCAGCGAAGGCGTATGAGACGCCGCCCCAGCTTAACAAGCCGAATGGTTCGGCTGCGCAAGTCGTCTGTTTTCCAGCCCCGCTCGCCAATACGATGGCTTCCAAACAGACCTTGCGCGATTTGGCGATAGCTATTTCCTTGCTGCCATCCATCCAGTGCGCGCAGCGCGAGGATAAGCCGACGCCGCTTCAAAGCTGGCAAAGCAAGTGGAGGCGTTCCGAGCGGCCGATGCTCAAGGGCGAGCCAAAATCGACGTGCGGCCTGCAAGCGAAGCTCGAAATTCGCGTCGAGCGGCAGGTCGAGCACGACAGCAGACCCGCTCGCCGGAAGGCTCTTCAGCCAAAGGCGATGCTTCGCGCCTCCGAGCGGCACGATGGCATGCCAGCCATCCGGCGCGCGACGAACCTCGCTGCCAAGCAGATTGGTGAAATCGAGCTGGTAGCTTTTGGGCGCCACGCAATTGGCCGCCCGCATAGGCAGTACGGTCGACAGCACTTCGGGTGCCCAGAAGACTGCTTGCTTGTCGAATGTCTTTTGCGGATCAGCTGGAAAACGAAAGCCCCCACTTCCGTCGCAAGTGGCTCGTTGTTGCGCTGGATCGTTGGCGGCGAGACAACCGCCTATAATCCTCTTGGTAATCGGGATCCCGGCGCAGCCACTCCCAGGCCACGTCGGCAGCTTCTGCCTTCTTGAGGTCGCTGTATGCTTCCTCAGATCTCCAGTCAGTACCCGGCATCGCACCATTTCCCCGCAGGATTTCACACGAGGCGAAATGCGGCTGAAGATTGTGGCCCTTTCCGGTTACGTGCGTTACTCGTGCGAGCCTCGCACGCACTTAATCGATGGAATAATCGTCTTTTGCGATTGCGAGGAATTCCCTCGATGCTGGGATCGGCCGTGTTTACTGCTTTGGCCAACCGCCACGCAGCAGATCACGATAGCCATGGCCTGCTAGCCACTTGGCCCGCGTCAGATGACTTTCGAACGTGCGTCGCGCACGATCGGGTTCAACGGTCGGCTCAAGCCCGAGCACAATGCGCGCAATTTCGCGCCAATCTGCCTTGTCAGCGTCGGCATCGAGAAGTCGCATGTAGGTGACAGCGTGCTCCTTGTCATATGACGTGAGCTCGTGCGCGCTGGGCGCCAATTCTGCGATCTTCGGGTCGGCCGGCACTGACTGAAACTCCTACCGAACTGAAAAATCTATCGAATTCCGTGCAACGATAACCAAATTGGGGGCGTAGTGGTACCGCCCGAATCGTCGCAGCGCCAAACTCATATCGCACCAAGACCGCGATCGCATATCGGCTCACAATGACCTGGTGGCTCCATCCTGCGCATTTCCTCTTTCATCGCAGTACACACCGGAACTGATCGGAGATTTGCCTTGTAACAAGGCTGTTCTTGCTCTTTCATGCCGGGAGGGCGCCCGTGGTGACCGGCCCGCGCGCACTGGTGAAATGCCCTGGCCAGACCCAGCGCCTGGAGAAAATTCGTTTCCCTTTTCGAGCTCCAGTTCGACGATTGTCCTATCTGGTCGCGGTGCCCGGAAAACGCCGCAGTACCTCTGAGCCGCCATTACTGCTCTCCGGCGAGAAGCGGGCTATCGCACCGCGAGAACGCTTGTGATGATCGACGACATTGACAAGGGTTACGGCGTCTGCGTCTCACCGTTGACCCGCCTCCTTGAAGCAATTGGGCAAGGGCAGCCAACTGCTTAGGCGTGAGCTTATCGTAATACTCTGGCTATAACCAGTGGTTTCATAATCGTCGGAATGGCTGCCTTTGCGCATGAACGCTCGTGCGCTTGTGGCCTGGAATGTGCGCCGGATCCGCGTAGAGCGCGGCATTCCGCAAGAGCAATTGGCCTATGATGCCGGGATCGACCGCTCGTATATGGGGCGCATTGAGCAGAAGAAAGAGAACCCGACCATTGATCTCCTGGATCGTATCGCCGCGACCTTGCGTATTCACTTGTCCGAATTGTTCGCTGAGCCGGCGAAGGGCGCGGTGCCACCCAAGCCGATGTCCAGAGGACGCAAGCCGGCACGCCCGTGTCGGAACAGGACGTAATTATGGAGAGAGCTATGTTTGCATCTAACCAAGGGAGCGAAACGAGCCGGAGCGGCGCCCGTGCTCCCTTCGAATCTGTGGCGGCCGAATCCGATCTCCTGCTCCATCGGATGTTCCGCCAGCACGATTCGTGCTTAACGAACGCCCAGAGCGGCCCGTTAAAAAAGACGAGCATCTTCGGTGATCCTCACAGGCCAGAAGAACGAAGAGGCCGTCTGCCTCATCGGAGGCGCAGGCGCGCGCAGCCCTACAGCCCCGATCTCAAGCCGCTCGAGATGGAATTCGCCAAAGCCAAAGAACTGTTGCGGCGAGCCCCCGAACCGTCGACCAGGAACGGCGCGATGAGCACTACGTCCTTGCCTCGAGACGGCGTTTGCGTTCGAGGGCATCCAGTGGAAGCTGACGCAGGCGAATTACGGCAACGTGCGCAAGAGGCTTGGCGGCATCGACAGCGTACACAAGATCATGCGGGCCCTGCCGAAGGTTCGCGAGCCGTTCTGGAAAGGGCCGCGAGGCGAGGGCTGCGGCCGCCGGTTCATCGCAAAGGATATCGACCGGTCGAGCATGGCAGCGAGACGCGACAGCCGTCCTGCATATGCTGCCGGACTGTAGACGTGCCCGAGCACGGCCTTGTAATCGGCAAGGATGTCACGAAGCGGACGCTTAGGATCTCATGGGACGCGCACTGAACATGTTCACCCCTGAAGAATGTGCCAACTACGTCAGTCATTGTGGATAGAAACCGCTTTGATCGCGACCGGCTCCAGCGAACCGCCCAGCATGCCTAAGGTATGCGACAAGCGCGTCCACGCCTTTCTGTCCGAACAAACACGCGACCCCGCCTCCTCATAAGCGAGCGTGAGCGCCATCCCCAATTGCGAAGGACACTCTTGAAAGGCCTTCATCGATGATCAGGACCCTGATGTGCCTGGGCCCACATTCATGATTTATTTCCGCAGTGAGCGTGCCCGCTTTTAGGCTGGATAGCGCTTCGCCGAGCTCGATCCGCTCCAGCTTTTCAATGCACGGCCCCGATAGCCAAGAGCCGGCTCGCATTCTACCCGGCCCTCACCCGAGAATGACACCGCCTGCTCGCGCTTCTCAGCAATTCTTATGGACAAGAAAAGATGCAGGTTGCCGGCGCCGGTTAGCCGGTCCTGGAGGGATAAGCTCGAAGGCCCGGCTCCGCTCGACATCGCAGAGCCACAACTTAGCCTTGAACCGCCAGCGTCTTACGAAAACCCGACGTGCCGACACTGCTAGGCAGCCTCAGCGGCCCGTGATTTCAGCCTCCTCATGTGCGGTACGCCGGCGTCAATCGCAAGCTGGTCCATGGCCAAATGTGGACTGCCAATTTTGTTCATGGGGTACGCCTCAGTCGCGCGATTGTCCCAGATTGCGACGTCGCCTGATTTCCAGTTCCAGCACAGGGTGTTCTGCGGCGCGGTGAGATAGGATTGCAGCAGTCCGAACAGTTTTTGGCTGGGATAGCGCTGCAGGCCGACAAAGTTCTGCACAGAACGGCCAAGCGAGAGCATGCGTTCGCCAGTCTCGGGATGAACACGAACGATCGGATGTGTCGTTTCGTAGATCGCTCCAGTGGATACGTCGTCCAATGCTCTCTTGTCGGCTTCCGTGGCCCCCTCCGTCGCAATGTGATCGAATGCGGCGCAGCGCACAGCCCAGAGGTTATCGGCGAGCATGCGCAGGGGATCGGGAAGATCAAGATAAGCGGCCGCCGTGTTCGACCAAGCGATGTCCGCGCCAAAAGGCGGGAGCGCTGCCTCCCGCAGCACTGAAATTGTTTGGCGGCGGGCACTGACGACGTCGTCATCGTTCATCTGGTCGACTTGACTGCAGGCGCGATCAGGAAGCGTCTTCCGGATTGTTAGGTCTCCCCTTGCGTCCAGCATTGTGGGATTCGGTATCAGCGAGCCGAGCCGGAGCACCAAACGCTGTTGCTGGGCATCATCGAGATGTCCCTGATCACGGAAGAGGATGACCTTACGCTCTAGCAGCAGCCGGTTAATGGCTATGATGACCTCGTCAGACAAATCGTCCGACAGCGTAATGTTCTTGATTTCGACACCAAGCCGGTCCGCATGTTCGACGATGTCTGCACGCGGGATGACGTTATCAATGATCATTGTGCCACTCATGACGGTGCCTCTCTCTGTGAATGTCTAAACAAAGCTCCGCGATTGGTGGTGACGCGTGGCAACGAACGCGACAAGGCCGTCTTGATGACACGCATCCGAATTGTCTGACGGGTGACCACACCGCACAATTCGCCGACTGATTCATACAGACCACCATCATCTTAGGATCTGACTCCCTCTGCGGTGCGGACACAGCCAGAGCGGCTCGAATCAACTCGCGTATAACGCGAACAGATCGATCTGCAGCCTGATCAACAGTACAAATTATAGAGCCCCTCTATGTCCAGTCCATGAAACGAAACCAGCTTTCTTTTCGATCTCGAGTAACGTTCGCCTCGTCTGCGAACTCGTTCTTGGAAAATCCTCGAACAACGATTGCCTCGTCACCGCATGCGACTGGCATGGCCTCATCCGCACGACAAGAATCGAACTCGTTAGCGGCCAGCGCTCGCGAAGTGGATGTGACAGGACGCCTCGCTTCGGTAAGCGACTCTCTATCTTAAGCTGTACATTACATCTACAGCTACCTGCACGATCTGCAATCACTTCCTCGCGACTTGGAGTTGTCCAATGCGGATCGTCTTTCGTCGGCTGGTTTATTGTGTTGTTCTTCTTGCCGAGCAGGAAAGCCGCGCAAAATTCGAAGGCTGCAACTCCCATTGCAGCTAAACAACGGACTCAATCCCTCGATTTGCGAAATCTGCGCTCGTCGCCGAATGCAGGTCTTCAGGGCTGCGACCTACGTTCTTGGCTCTGTCCGGAGGCGTAGATTTTCCTTACGAAGCTCGGCTTGTTTTAGCGCAGTTGACCGCACAAAATAGAGACAGAGCGCGGCCCCCGCAGGAATACCGTGCGACCCCGAGACAATGCAGCGACTTGGCGCTCTCACATTGCTAGCCGCAAATTCTGGCAGGCTATTTTCGCCTCCGATAGGCAGCACGAGGCTGAAGGCAGCGTCCGATCTAAGATCATGAGCCCGGATCCATCTTCCTGAGATCGCCCTGTTCCTTGCCTAATAACCTTAAGGCGCGTGAACATGATCACACACGCACCAAAAGTGCGGGATTTCAGAGAAGACGATGAAAGAATGCACCTTCTGCGCAACAACGCGCCCACGCGACCGAGCCATCATGCAAGATGCGCATCGCCGCAACAAAGATCCTTTTCAAAAACCTGAGATAGCGGGCGGCCCGCAACAAATTGGCGAGAGATCCCCTATCGGGTACCGCGTTGAAAATTGAGAACGTAACCTACCTCCATCCGCAACCTTGCGCACTTTTTCTTCACTCATTCGCTTAGAGCGCAATAAAGCCGTGCCCGCAGCTCGCTTTGCGACTCACGCCGGTCGAGCTCGCCGATCTGCAACCTGCTTATCCAGCCACTGGCGACATGTGATCTCGGCCGTCTCGTTCGTGGCGGCGCCATCAGCACACCAGCAGTGCCAGATGTCGGACATGTCTCGGCAACTGCCCGACTGAACGTTTGAGACTGTTCTTGACGTGCCGGTCGTAGGCTGCCGAGTCGTCGATCCGGCTCTCCTGCGAAACGAGATTGCGGCCGGACGAAGTCGGCTGGCCTCAGCGCACGATAGAGTCGATTCGCCCGATGCCGGGGACCACATCGCCCCGTGCTGTGATTCGGAATCCCACCGGGCCCTTTGAGCACAGCCGTTCCGCCGCGAACCTCGAGGACTGCCCCACCCAGACTAGTCGTCGGCCCTGTTTCGGGGACCGACAGGAGCTGCCCCGCAGGCTGGACCGAGCCCGTCACAGAGATGTCCGCCTCGACAGCCGAAGAAGCGTTCGAAGCTTCAGCCGAATGCGCCCCACTCGACGCTTTGGCTGGAGGCTTCGGAGCGAGGCTCGCGCTGACTGTGAAGGGTTGACCTAAAGCAGGCGAGATTTGCGAGCCTGATGCTGATGCTATCTTTCGCGCCTTACCCCTAACTTTGTGTCCGGCATCCGGCGCGAAGCCGTGTCTACCTGAGCAATTGGGCTCAGGCACTGAACGGTTAGATCTGTGAGTCCAAGAATTGGCCACAGGCAGGCGATCGGATTAACGTCCTTGAACACCGGCCTTTTTCGCTCTTAGGCACCGGCTAATTGCGCCATGTCTGCTTCGTAAGCCTATCGAACCACATCTCTGCGATATAGCGAGCGTTCGGTACGGCCCGAAATTGCGTACACTGATGGTAGTTGTCGTGGAGCCAAGTCCAGAACGTGCCGAAGCTGTAGTGATGCAGGCCATCGGGCGGCCACGGCTCCTTTGCCTGCTCCACCCACTTATCAACCAAGTGCGAAATGGCCGCTTCCGCTTCACCCTTCTTCACGGTTACCTTCCTAAGGTCTGGTTGGTTTCTCACTCCACGCCCGCGCCCTGTCCACTTCCTTCAGCGTCGGCATGCTTTCCGGTCGATCGCGATGTGACAACTCCTCACCCCGGCCCAGAAAGGCGATCCCACACCATCAGGCGCCGAGCAGTGGCTCAAATTCGCGGACACATCACAAACCATCATGCAGGATCTTCCCGCCCGTCCAATCGAGAGAATACTGTTAAGCTCGCACAGTCCGTTGATGAGCGCCAGTGCGCCTCGGATAGCCGACGAGCTTCGGGCGCGACGCTTCGAGCTTTCCATGATGAAGTCAGCGGAGGCTACCTCGCTGGTGACCGAAATCGAGGACGCCCTCGCCTCCCCATTGCCCAGCAAGGGGCAAGAACTCGTCAAGCGCGCAGACCTGCTCATCGAGGAAGAATTCAAGGCGATGGCGGCCGAGGAGCGCAGGCGTGCGGTAATCGAAGGTCTTGCCGGCCTGGGATACGAGGTATTCGAGGGTATGGCGACCGCCTGGGTCCAGAACGGCCAGACCGTCATTCGTAAGGCGGCCAATCCTGGCTACGGAGTAGAGCTCTTGGGCGGCCCCAGATCGGATCTCCTTCAGGTGCGTGCCGTAGGTATCGGCAGCTCGGCCGAAGCTCGCGATGCAAGTCGTGACCACGACATGGAAACGATCTGGTGCGGCGAATTCGATCGCCTAAAGGCGTTGGTCGCAGAAGCAGGCGGGAATGTTACTATGGAATTCGCAAGGCCGGTCGGTCGCTTCCCTTTGAAGATCGTCTCAGATCCGGGTGCAAGCCAAGAAGCAGAGATTGTTGAAAGATCACGTCGAGCACGACCAATCAGCCCCCCTCATTAGCAATTTGCAGGTACCCAGCCATTAACGAGGAAGGTGATCACGCGGATGCTGGCGAAGATCACAAAAGCTCGTAGCATCTCTTGGGCGCAGCCGAGAGCTTTTGCGGGGGTCGTTTGCTTCAGATCGAACAGCGCCGCTCGGGCGACTTCATCATCTAAACTCCTATAGGCCGCGGGCGGCGCTCCTCAGGAGGATACTTCCAAAGATGGGCGGCGATCACTCATAAGCAAAATAGTAGGACACGGCGCGCCATTTTCCCGAATTTGTGAGGAGGTCGCATTTTTTCCACACTCTTCCCTGGCAGCACGCCGAAATCCGGCGAACATTGCGACGCCGCTGCAGCTAGCTCGGCGAAAGTTCGGCGTACCTGCGAATAATCTTCTCGGCCTCAGAGGGAAGAAAGTGGCCGATGGGCCGCCGTACAGCTGTGTCACCGCATTAGGGATGTCTGGATTGCGGCCAATATAACCCATCGGCAGTGAGGTTGGTCTGCATTTTTGGCACGTGGAGCCATCCGGTATGCGGCGACCACTCCTGTCCAGGTGAGATTGGATGATGTGCTGTGCGGCGGTCTTCCTAACCCTATGGAGTTGCGCCAATCTTCGAAAGACGGCTGCGTCGTTCCAGTTGATTGAATCAATCAACACACGTAAGCTCTCAAGCTGCAAATAGTCATCGCCAATAGTTTTCAATGCTCATAGCCGAGGTGGCGCCTTCAATCGGCGATCCCCTGCCCAATTTCCCGTCGAGACCTTTTCATGACTTCACCAGAAGCCCTAGACGTACTGATTCTAATCGCCCTGACGGAAGAAGCAGAGACGTTTCACGATTTGCCGTTTCATAACCTGAAAGAGGCGCCTCGACTGGGCATTTTTCCGTATCACTCCTTTGAATACGAAGACGCGAACGGCACCTCCCGGCGTGGCGCGTTGGTGAGCGTGGGCGAAATCGGCCTGCGAATCCGGGATGCGGCGCTTCGCTTTTCGGAGAAATTCTCACCCAAGCTGGTGTTGAACGTCGGCATTTCGGGCCGAATAAAGGACGCTCGGGTTGGTGACGTCGTCGTCCCCACTCACATCAATGTCATTGATTACCGAGCGGCTGCGCAGGACGACGAAAAGAATGGGTATGAAATACTTCCCGGCGGCAAACCGGCTCCCGTGAGCATCAGTGCCGGATACGTCGTAAATTCTGTCCCATTCAAGAAGAAGAACAAGCTTCCCAGCATTGACAATTTCGCCAAACGAATGGGTTACACCCTCACCCCAAATGAGCGACGGAAGCTGAAAGAATGGGAGGGCGTCAAGGACCTCGCCAAGACGCCGACCGTGGTGAGCGGGCCTTTTGCAGTCAGCAATCTGCTGATCAAATCAGCGCGCTTCAAAGAACACGTATTGAAGAACGCGGATCGCAACTATGTTGCCGCCGATATGGAAAGCGGGCTTATTGCGGATGGGCTACTTACATTGACACCGGCGCCGCCATTTTATGCAGTCAGAGCTATCAGTGACCCGGCCACAACACAGAAGCCGGAATACGATGCGATCGGCAACGGACTTATCCGCCGCTGGGCGATGTCGAATGCACTGGATACGGTCAAATTACTCATCGCTGAGCCTAGTCTCTTTGGAGACGAGCGAAAGCTGAGCGGAGTTAGTGGCGTCCCGGAAGACTACAGTCCAGAGTATCCAGGACAACGAATACTAGGCGCCCCCTCCACTTCAGATTTCGACGATCGTTTTTCGAATATGCGCATTACCGTCTCGAAAAGAGATCATGGTGAGACCGTTCTTCCAATTCGGTTTTCGAAGCTCTTGAGCGAAATATTGGAAAAGCCCAGAGCCGGGTCGTTCCTGGTCCAGGGGCGCGGCGGCGGCGGAAAGACGGCACTCCTGCGAGCCCTCCAGCTTTCAGTTAATGATGCGCACGAAGCACCCAAAACAGTGTTCCTCGACGCCCGCAAAATAATCAAGGAAGCCGGATCGGCCGATGCCGTTTCGGTTCTTCGAAGACGTGTCGATCGGGATGCTCCCGGCCTGATCGACACGAAGGACAACGTTATCGTTTTTCTGGATGGGTTGATCGGAACGGACAGCGAGCGCCCGATCATCGAGGCGCTTTCCCAGCTGCTCGCGCGCAACGAGCCAACGCTGGTGCTCGCGTTCGGAATTGATCATTATGAACTCCAAGCGGACTCAAATGATTACCCTCCGACGCCTTACCTTCACAACAGAAAGCACGACCGTACGGTCGACTTGAAAGCGATCTCAGTAAACGATGACGCTTTAGCAACGGCGGTTATTGGCGGTATCGTCCGAACGAGCGGAACGAGCACGAGCGAGTCACCCGAGGCGATCATTGCTGCGCTTCGAACGCTCGGGTTTCTTTATCTCAATCATTTCGTGGTATCCATATATCTACACAATGCCGGGAAGATGGCGTTCGAAGGCAAGAACAGCTCGGCCTTTGTGATCCAATCGATGCAAAACCTCTACGGCGACCTCTACGGCCGCTTCACGAGCCGGCAGTTCAATCTGCTTTGCGTAGCAGCTCTGCGGTCTTACTGCCGGATCCTGGTGAAAAGTGCCGGATCTCCAGAGCTTGCGACCGCGCATGACCGATACGAGAGCGACTTCGCGCTTTTTCCACGCATTGTCCAAACCGCACTGATCGCCAAGGCTGTCGTCTATATCCTCGGTGAATTCAACAATCCCAAGAGTAGCAGCGCGATCTTCAAGTCTACGGGTATTAACGAGGAGCTTTTTCTATCATTGGTGTTTGGCAACGACGTCAACAGCGCTGTCAAGGATCTCATGGCCGACCAGCGCGTCGAGGACGCAGTGCTCTCCGCAGCGCACAAGATCTCGGACACCCTTGAGCCCGCTTCACTTTCCTATGCTTTGTATCTTTTCGGACGTGCGCGCTCCGAACGGGGCAGGCTTCGGGCCGAAAAAGCTTTCGACACAGCCGCTCAAGTGTTGCTGGATCCAGGCACAATATCGCCGAGCGAACAGACCAAATTCTGGCGGCTCGCAAGACGCTCGCTCTATATCAGCCGCTCGCTAAATGGCGACAAGAAAGCAACCGACTCTTACATCGCCGCCGTCATCAGCGATCCCTATGAAGATCGCTTGAACCGGAGCTTTCATCTCGAATACTACCGTGATCACAATGCCACAGGCGTCACAGTGGCGCTCGACCATGAAGACAGAGGAGGTAATTGGCGTCGTACTCGCCAGTTGCTTGGACGACGGATAGAGGCCGCGATAAGCAGCGGAACGACGGGCGAATACGATCGAATCTGCATTCTGACGTATTTTTCGCTGGTTCGGTATCGTCATGAACTCGCGAAATTATCAACAGAACAACGCGAACAAGAGGCGGGTCTCATAAAGAGGCTCATGGCCAGCAACGTGACGTTGGGCCCAGAGCTTTCAGCCTTTCTAGTCATGGTTGAACACGCACTTTCGCGCGAACTCTACTCAAGCCTTGATGCGGTGGTTGAGCTATTTGCCACGAAAGCAATACCGCGGATCGGGTGGGTTGATCGCCAGATGACGGCCGAAAAGCAGGTCGTGGAAAGTGTCGCTTCGCATGCCTATGGTGCGATGCTTCTCGTCGACCTTCTGAGCGAACGACTGACGCCGAAACTCGATCCAAAAGAAACAACCCAGATCATCCGAATCCTTCTGTATCACGATATCGCAGAGGCCTACATCGGCGACTACCGCCCTACCGACGGCGAGACGAAGTCAAAGGAGATACCAACGATGCATCGCATCGCCGCGCTAGCTACCTATCAGCATTTACCTGGCCTAGCCGCCTCGTTCAGTCACTTTCAAAGGTTTGAGACAGGGGCCGATCGGTGCGCGAGCTTGGCTCGCGATTTTGACAAGTTGGACGCCGTTTTCCAGGCGCTAGTCTATGCCAACCATTTTCCAACGCTCGATAATCGACGACAGTTCGTCACTGGCAATAAGGAGCGGATCTCAGATCCAGTCCTTCGCGAGATCGCGGATGAGATCTGGCGCCGCATTGAAAAAATGCCATTGAAGTCCACAACCGCCGCCTCCTGATGAACCTTGCATGATCGAACGCCATCGCGGTGCGCTTCGAACCCAAGAAGAGCGAGTCGCCCGTGAAGAAGGAAGACAGGATGGCAAAGATGGAACGAAAGCGGGTCACTCCCTAAACGATCGACCGGTACAATCGATTAACCGGCGTGCGCAACGCGCATCGCCCACTGAAATGGCACCCGGAGAGCGTGAGCATAGCGACGGCAAAGCCGGCACGCGGGTCCGAGTGCAGCGACGCGACCGGTTAAAAGGGGCACCCGGGAACGCGGCAGGGTGATAGCGTTCGCCGCAGGCGAGCCGCTTTTCCGAGTGCCCCCGGCAAGGCGCACATCAGCCCTTGCGCGATGGGATCGTTACCGAAGGCCGAGGCCCCTACTTTCTTCAGGGGACTCGGTGGGCGCAGCCCATAGAGCCCGGTCCGCATAGCGGACGCGTCATCGGGCTACAGGTCCGCGGCTTCCAAATCGCGGCTTCCCACACGGTTTGCCTGGGTACGAGGTATCGGCGGCGCAAACAATTTGGGGTTGAGGCCCCTTATATGTCTTGCGATGAGCCAAGCAAGAGGCAAAATGCCCCTGCCCATCCCGAGGGGGAACAATGATGTCCGCGCATCCTAAACCGCCCGTTTTACGGCAACCGGCCACTCCGACCTTTTACGCGGTGGTCGCATTGGTCGCGGCCCTTTTGGCATTCTTCGTGGGGAGCTATCTATTCACTCATCTGGACGCGCTGGTGGCGAACGCCTTCGGAGACCAGGCGTACTACCTGCTGCTGCTCTTCTTGGCGCTCGTCTGTGCCGTCGTCCTGTTCGGCGTGTTGCGTTCGATAGGATCGGCCCAAGGGCAACTGTTCGGCGCAGCGTTCGAATTTGGCGGACCGGCGGCGCTATTTGTGTTTGTCATTCTTGCGGGCGGTTTTCTATTCAAGGGAAAGCAGACCGATTTCCCATTGACGATCAAGCTGCGCACGGATGACCAACAGACTATGGAGGGCAAGTTTGGCAAGGATGCGATCGCAAACTCGTCGTTGTTGATTGACCTTGGCCCGCTCACTCAACCCGTCAAGCTCAACGGCGATGCGGTCGGAGAGATTCAGATCATCCCATTCCGCTTTCGAAAGACGCCTATCGGCGTCAGTCTCGACTCGAAATTCTTCGTACTCAAGGAGCCGAAATCCGCTTACCCGATACCGGATGATGCCGTTCTGACCCTCATCGTGGTGCCAAAGCCGAAAAAGACAATACAGGCCCGCGTGCAAAGTTCTCAGCTCTTCCGCATAACATCGGGGGGCACGTCTGATGGCCACAGTCCCTTCTGCCAGCCGCGAACTGTCCGGGGGTGCGTGCTTCCGCAGCACGGGGGAAAGCTTGTTCCGGGCTCCGGCAATGTGGTCGATCTCCAGCGGAATAGCGACCGAGGGAAGTTTCAGTTGGCCATCAATACGCCGGACCAGATTTGTATGGATTTCATGTCAAGCACGGGCGCATGCGAGACGGAGATCTATGTCCAGGGATATGTTTCCGCGGTCGAGGAATTTGAAGACAAGAGCTAACCGCCCGCCATGTCCTTCGTCGTCGTTTCCGGCCTCACATCTTGATTGCGAGGCCGAAGGGTTTAGACGCGCGATCGGGCGCTGCGCCTGAACTGCCCTGCTCCGTTGCTCCTTCGAGCTTGAGGTACGTTGATGTCGGAAGCATCCGAAGGCGAATGGCTGGTCCCGTTTCGCGGCAGGAACTACTCAGGTGCCTTTTCCCAAAACTTCTTGTGGAGGCGCCAGAACGTCTACGTGATGGACAACCATCGCGCGGCGTTGTGGTGCTGGCTGCAACATATCGATCCGAAACAGCGGTATTCTCTCTTTCACGTAGATCAGCATTACGACACGCTTGCCAGCCGGATGACGACGTGGCTGGACAATCTGCCGGCCGACTGGGGCCTCGGCATCGATGAGTATCTGGCGCGCAAGGTCAAGCACCAGGATATTCCGCAGCCCCTGCCTCTGTTTGGCTGGGACAATTATCTATCGATTTTTTTGGCCGTGTTCGGAAACGCGATGGACGCCGCCTACTTCGCGACCCATGGTGAGGGAATGACGCCAAACTGCACCCATATGAACTGCGATCTCTGGGATGTGCCTTCCAACCTCGATTATTGGTTGAATGAGTCTCATGCCCCTTGGATTTTCAACCTCGATCTGGATTACTTCTTTTGGCATGGAATCGACGCCGAACGACCTCAGTGCATGATGTCTGAAGCATACATCTCGAATTTGATGAGGATAGTCAGCGCTCATTTGAGTAGCGGCAAAATCAGCGTGCTAACAATCGCGCTCTCACCCGAATATTGTGGTGGCTGGGAACACAGCGAAGCGGTTCTGGATACTGTCTTGAAGCCTCTGGGAATCGAATTCGCCCTTCCCCGTTGACTATCGCTTCGTCAGCGAAGCAAGCTTGGATGGCTCAAATTCCCAGAAGCTCGGATCATCGCTCTTGGCATAGTCGTCGTACGAGCGATCGCCGATCAAGATTGGCCACATCCACCAATTCGGGCTCATGCATGATGCGACCAGATAGGTTTCATCGGGCCTGTCCTCGCGCGCCTTGGCCAACGGCAGATAGACGTCAGCTAAAATGGAGGGATTGGTAAGCTGGATGTCGTTCTGCTCCAGCACGAGAATCGATTTGGCCCCCTCGTTCGCTTTCCACGCGGCAAGCTTCGGAAATTTCTTGTCGACCGCAGCCTTCATCCGGTCCCTGCGCAGCTTTACGACATCATCCATCGTATGCCTGATCTGGAAATGCTTGCCAGGAACGATTGGCGGCTCGAAGCGGCAAAGGGCTACATCAAATGGCACATTTGGCCGCCGCGAAGGGCCGACGCCGTTTCCTTTGTTGTCCGGGTAAGGACGCTTGGGGATCCTCGGCGCGGTCGTCTTGACCCAGTCGATGATCGCCTGCTGAATCGCCGAGAGTTGAGCCGCTTTGCGCCCATTAAGCGAATTGACCGGCAGGTAGAGTTCGAACAGAGCATCCGTTCCGAGCGCATCTTTGAGCGCGGTGGTGATCGGTGCGAAGAGCTTCTCGGTCTGCGCCTCCATGCGTATGTGGTCAGCGAACGGCTCGATGCCGGTATGCTCGAGCGCATAAAGCTGGCTGCCCAGATCAAAGACCACCTCGACCGGGTGCTGGTGATTTTCCTGCTTGGGCCATCGGAGGTTTGCACGTACCTGATGTTCGCGCGCTTCGAGACGGCGCACAACTGCATCACAGACCTTACCCACATTGAAGCTGAGATGCTTTCTCTTGAGCGGTCTCTCGAACCGCTCGCGAAGCATCTTCGAAAGCTCCGCCGCTTCAAGCACCGTTAGACTGCCCAGTTGATTTACCAGTCCCGGCAGATCAGCCATGACTCGCTCGTTCTTTGAAAAGTTGTTCGAAAGCCTTGGCGATAGCTTCGCGGCCCGGCACCCAATCTTCCTCGAAAAGTATTCGGCTGTCTTCCGGGAGGGTAAAGGCCGGGCGAGCGATACGCACGAGCAAGTAGCAAATTGCGTACACGCTCAGAGCTGTAAAGAACGTGCGCATCAAGACTTCATGCACGTACACTGGACCGTTGCTCTCCCAGAGAGCGCCATCGCTTGAATCGGGACGCGAATGCGTGAAATTGCATAACTGACGAAAAAATATTGTTGAGAATCTCGCCGTCAGCGAACAGCCAGTTGCACTGTTCCTGAGTTAGCATCCCATGCAGTCGCTTTCTGATGCGCGAGAAACCCAGTTCTGAGCCGCTGGTTTTCCATGTGACATAATCGGCATCGGTAGGCTTTAGGTTGCCATACGAACCGATCATGACCAATTCGAGCGCCACACGAAGTTCTGCCATGGCGGCTCGGTAGTAGCCGTGCAGCAGGAGAAAATTGACGCACTGAAACGCATCGGCG
Organism: Bradyrhizobium sp. CCBAU 11361; assembly: GCF_028128935.1. Classification (NCBI taxonomy): domain Bacteria; kingdom Pseudomonadati; phylum Pseudomonadota; class Alphaproteobacteria; order Hyphomicrobiales; family Nitrobacteraceae; genus Bradyrhizobium; species Bradyrhizobium sp. CCBAU 11361. Next base: position 32,014 of record NZ_LBJZ01000164.1, on the reverse strand, counting down.
GCGTCCAGCATGCAGTTGTAGAGCTCATCGGGATGATCGGGGTCACCTATGGCAACAATCCAGTCGCTCCACAGGCTGTAGAGTAACTTCAGCCGGATGCCATTGTGGTCTGACGTGCGAATGGCCACGTCGTCGGTAAGATGAGTAATGCCGGCCCATATTTGTTCGTCAATCAGGTCGGTCGGCGCAATTTCGTCCCCATCACTGATGGCAAAATCATCTGGTTCAAGTTGATGCCTGACAGCGCGGAAGTCAGTAAGCGGCAGCTTTCTCGTCATAGGCGTTCCGTGGCATTGCCGGCGCGGGTCAGTGGGTGGCGCCGCCCGTAGTTCCGGCGCATTCCTGGAACAGGTCGTCGAACATCTTATCCGCGCCCCACGCTTGGGCAGACGTGTAGGCGAGACTGCGCGTTTGCTGCGGTGTAAGAGGAGCCTCGCCCGGTTTGTAACCGAGATCATGTTCGGCTTTGGACCAAGCGTGCTCGAACAAAGTTTTCACCTGCAATTCAAAAAACCGCGGGATCATTTCTTTGGGCCATCCGGCGCTGATGACGTCGGACGGTATCGCGAGGATGTAGTGCCGTCCGAAATATCCAAACTCCCAGTGGGACTCAGGCACATGGTCCCGATACTCTATCGGTCTGAACCATTGCTGGATCAGTGGATCAAGCCGAGCAACATCCGATTGGTAATATGTGATGATGCGCGCGCCGACCTGATCCTGAATCTCAGCTAAGGGCTCCTGATACTTCGGCTTCCCGCCAACCAGCTTGGTCGCCTTGGCGACAAATCCATCGACGTCCTTCGGACGTGCCGAGATCCGGTCAATTCTCGGTTGCCCTTCCAGACAGCGAGACAGATAGGCGCGTAGCTCGTCGGCGAGCGGAGCGAGAACTTTCTCGTGGCGCTCCTTATACTGTTCCCTTAGGTCGTCAGGCTTTTGGCTTGAGCTTGTCATTGATCACCGTGCCCTGTGTCGTGAACCGAACTCTGTGCGCGCTGCCGTCAATGGCCACTTGCCTGAAGACCTGATCGAATTCGGCGGACGGTGCGGTTAGGGTTGCGCCATTATCGAGCTCCATTGATCGATAAGCCATGATGCTCGCGAAATCAGAGGCCGAGAACAGGAAGCGTTCCTCCGCCAGATGCGGATTCCTGAGTTGTTGCGAAACGGACTCGCGCGCTGCCGCGGATAGATTAAAGCGATTGGCAAATTCGTTGATGCTCATCGATATTCGAGGAAGTGTCCTCGCGAGCGTCGCAGCCGCAACGATTTCCTGTTTCACCGCGATATCGGCTGTTTTGATGGCGTCTTGTAGAGTGGTCGCGAGGCGGGAGGTGATGTTCGGGTCGGCTTTCTTGCCAAGCCGGATGAGGTTCGCGCGCGTGCAGTCGAAGCGGTCCTGCATGACGTTGAACTGCAGGCGCGACAGCAGTCGCTGCAATTCCTCGACGTGCTTTGGATCCTCCGGGCTGACAAACAGGTGAAGATTGACGAACCCGCCCCTGGCCGTGGCCACGTCGCGCCGGAGTTCGACATTCGGAAAGATCAGCTTGGTGGCAGGCAGCCGGCCAGCGGCCTTGTGCCTCAGCACCTCCTCATAGGTATCCTTGACGTAATAGTCGATGACGGCAATCGCCTCGATGACCGGCGTGGCCCTCTCCAGCGCGGTAAGATAGTCAGTCCAGGCCGTGGGGCCGATGAACTGGTTGTTCATCACCGTGCCCGGTGCATGAATATGCGGCTCCCACCTCCGCCATTCCGATCCCCGACTAAGCATTCGCCTCCCCCTTCTATGCGCCCGCGCGGTTGGCACGCGCGGCGATATCGGCGCAGCGGGCCATCAGCGCCTCGAAGGGTTCGGCATCGTCCAAGAGCAACCCGTCCTCGACCATACGGCCGTAATCTTCTTGCAGTGCCTTGGAGGCATCGCCGCCGGGCACGAGCTGCAAACCGCCATTCACGGCGGCCGCGTAATCGATCGGACTACGGTCAGCCGCCTTCTCGGCGAAGAACATGCCCTTGTGGCGCGCGACAGCGTTCGCCAGTTCGCGATCCGCGAAAGCCGCTTCCGCAAGCCCGGCCTCATCGAGCCGCACGACGTCGTGCCAGTGTCGCGCGAAGCGATCGCCGCGGAGCCGCTCCTGCCGGCAGAAGACGTGGATCGCCGTCGCCTTTTCCCACAAGGTTCGCTCGGCGTGCATCACGCGGGGCCGTGCCGTCGGGAACACCACGCCTTCGACCAGGCCCGATGCGTCGCAGGCGATATCCCGCAGACTTGCCGGCTCGCCCGTCGATCGCGCGCCAAACTCCAGCATCACGCTTGGCGCCACGTAGCCGGAGCCAGCCGCAGTCGCCTCATAGTCGATGAACAGCTTCTCGCCCTCGACGCGGATCGTGGCAACCAACGCCTGCGCGGCCAGCGCGTCCGCGATGACCGGCTGTGCGGCCCCCGCCACCCACTCCGGCAAGCGCTTGCGCACCTCGCTCGACCAGCGCTTCTCTTCGCTGCGTGTTTTCGGCAACGCCTCGCCGTTACCGTCCACCAGATCGGGCGCGATCGCCCGGATGTCGTAGGTCAGGTCGACGTCTTCGGAAAATCGCCGGATGACCCCATAGGCCTTCGACAGTGACGTGCCGCCCTTGAATACCAGATGCTCGCCGAGCGCCGATCCGTAGAGCGTGGCGAGCGCCCACACCACCCATACATCCTTCTCAAGCAGGTGCGCTGGTCGTCCCGACTGATCGGCCGCGACGCTTAGCGCCTCGCGGCGATCGGCGACCCGAAGGAGGAGAAAGGCGTCAGCCATGCGCCGCCTTTCCCACGCTGCGCGCGAGCCAGGTCGGAAGCTGCGGCGCTGCCGCGACCAGTTCGCTGAAAGTGGACGGCGGGAGCTTCCGCTTCAATGTTTTCAGGGCGGCTTCCGCCTTCTCCGGCCCAAGCCAAGCCAGCGCTCTCACCGCCTCGCCCGCCGGCTTGTGAGCAAGGGCGAGTTGCCACCGCGGAGCGTGACGAAGTTCGACGACCTGCTTGCCGAGATTCATCGTTCGGCTGCGGCCGGAGGTCAGATAGACCGATCGGACCGGCACCTGTGTCGTGAGGCCGAGGGTGTTGGCGGCCGCAGCGCCGCTCGGAACGATGACCTCGCCGCGCTGGTTGGCGAGCGCCTCGACCGCCTGTTGGACGGAGGGAGCCCTCGTGCCGAACCGGCTCGTGACGGGACGAAGATAGACGCCGCGACCGGCCCGGATCAGTTGGCCCCGCTCGGTCAGACGCGACAAGGCCTGATCCACCGCGGCTCGATTACCGAGGTGGAGCAAGCTCTTAGCCGCCACAGGCGTGCCTTCCGGCAACCCTTCGGCATGCGCGAGAATCTGTTCGGTTAACCGTTGCATGACCGTTCTCCTGTCAGAAATATACGCGGTTTTCTGACAGTTTTCAAGCCGGCGGACCTGCCCGGGAGCCGTCCATTCCGGCTAGATCAACGGCGCGCCCCTATCGAGCAGACCGTCCAGGAAGTCCTCCCGCGAGCTGATCGGCCCCGCGAGCGTCGCAAGGATCAGCGCCTCGACGACCTGGCGGGCCAAGGACCGCGCCATCACCCGCTCTTTCGTCGAGATGGCGGTCATGGCGCGCCCGTGCAGGAAGGCGCTCCGCACGTTGAAGAGTTGCTCATACTGGTCGGCGAAGCGTCGATCGCCCAGAAGGCCGGCCACCCGTCCCCGCATTCTATTCGTGGCGCGCATCCCTTTGTGGCGATCAGGCGCGATGCGAAAGTTCTTCTGATAGTCCGCGCGCAAGCCAACCGGCACACCCTGGCCGAACCGAATGCGAGCGGCGGCAGGTCGGCGGCAAGATCGAGCGGCGCAAGATGAATGCGCCTGGCCCGGGTGGCGCGCAGCGCCGCGTCCAGTCTCTTCGCCGCTTCCTCCACAGACAAGGCAAGATAGGCCGTATCTTGCTGCATGACACGGAAGGCCCAAGGCTCGCAATGCCGTCGAGAGCGCGAAGTTCGGCCCCTTCTTGCCGGCGTTTGGATAGTCGTCGCGGCTGGTCTCGCGCAGCCGCATGAAGGCAGGGTGCGCAAGAATATTGTCGGGCCCGGGCGGACGCAGGCGCCACAGGTCAGTCATCGCCATCAGCATCGCCATGCTCGGACCTGTCTCGCTCATCAGGAGATCCGGAGCCGCCGCAGGAGCTTGCCGAGAACCGCCTCGTACTCCTCGGGCTTGGAGAAGTCGGCGTAGAGCTTGCCTTTCAAGAACTCTGGCAGCTCACATTCCTCGTAGAGCAGCGGCAACACGACCACCTCCCGCTGGCGATCTCGCGATTCATCGCCACGTCTAGCTCTTTCTTCACCCAAGGGGCGCCGATCGATTTTTTCGACAGGACGACGGCGATGTAGCGGCTGAGCTTCATTCCCTCTTCGATCTTGGCGATCAGCGAGTCCCCGATGTCGATTTCGGCCTCGTCCAGCCAGACGCGCTCCACACCATGCGCGAGGAGAGCGGATAAGCGGCCCGCGCGCGATCCACTTCGGGCCGACACAGGCCGAGGTTATCGATCTCCTCTTCGAGCGCATCGCCCGTGTAGGTCAGCCCGACCGTCAACACCCTTCTCATCCGTCAATCCCTTCCGCCATCAGTTCGGCGGTCTCCGCCGGTTTCACGTCCATGACCTCGCCGCGGCTGCCGACAAGCGCGATCTCGATCCCCGCCAATGCGCAGCGCGGCGCGAGCCGCTCGGCCAGACGCGTGATGGGGATCGGCACGATCCATTATGACCGACAGATCATATCAATCGCACGACAGCGATTCTACCTCAGCTCTTTTGTTTCCTTTTGAAGGCCGAATCGCTCTTAAGAAAGGCATGGAGCATAAACGGCACGAGCTTCACAACCTCCTGCCGACAACAGTAAGCCCCCGCATAAAAATCGGCGTACTCGTTCAGCCGCTTTGCGAGGTTCGGTGCGAGTAAAATACTCATTTTAATCAGTGTCCGATCGGGTAACTTTGCAAGCTTCAGCTTCATCCTTCACCTGCCCTTTCCCGCTGTCCGAACGTCCCGATACAGCTTCAGCAGCAGGTCGTTCGATACAATCACCCGCAAGGGCCAACCCGACAGCACTGTGATCGTCGGCAGCATATCGAGCTCGCGCTCCACCAGGCGCTGCCCTGCGCGATTGGTCGTCTGTTGCGTGCTTTCCTGCTTTCCCGTATCGCCTTGACGAGATCACTCTCATCGTTTCCGATCGATAACTGTATCCCGACCCCGGTCAGGGTCGCGGGGGCCACGCCCTTGCGCAACTGCCACGTATGGAACTCCACCTCGTCCTCGAGGCCGGCATAGCCCGCGACGTCAGTGGCCGGAAGATTCTCGATCACGATCGAAATTCGGCAGGATCAGTCGTGTCCGTACGACCAGTCCCCGCTTCTGGCCAAACGGTGTGCGCGGATATTTCTGAGGCTGTCCCGCGTCAGCTCTCGCGCCTCAAGCATCTCGAGCATGTCCGCGCAAAGCGCACCTGGTTGACCGGTCAGCGGACCGGCGCGTTGATGAGACTCAGGAAGAACCGCCTATTCCGCGCTGACAAGGAGTACCGCGAGCTTAAGGCATGGAAGATCGCCAATTGGACTACAGAAGAAATGAAAGGAGGTCGGGACGGTGGTCGGCCCCACTCGCTTCCAATTCCACGTCAACCGATACCATAAAGAGGCCGGCGGCGATTCCCCGTGGATGTTTCCGGCGCGCACGCCCGATCAACACGTGAGCAAGTCGGCACTTAACCAGCTGATCTATCGGCTCCAGGGCCGCGTCTACGACCACACCGTGAGGCAGAAGCCTCATCGCAAGGGTAAGCCCGGGCCAAAGCCGCGTCAGTTGAAGGCCAGGCCGAACCTATTCGAACAATTCGGAATCCGCCCCTGGACTCCGCATGACTGTAGGAAAACGATTACGACTTTCCTAGAAGACCACAGGCTCGGAGGAGCTGCCAGCGCGATACTTGCCCACAAGCAGCCCAACTCGGATTCCAGCAGAGAAGAGCGCGAGAGGCTCGCTCCGGTCACGGAGCAGCACTACAACAACTCGCAACGCATCCGATTGAAGGCTGATGGCATGGCTCTGTGGGTCAAGGCTCTCCTAAGTGCCTACCGCCGAGAGCAGAGGCGTCTCCAGACGGCCATGCAACGTCGTGTCGCGGCCTAGCGCCAGAACCCGGCGTCGCTCGGCGTGCTTCGGATGGTTCGCCGCAAAGAGCATTTTTTGGCAGGAGCGGTGGTGAAGGCAGGATGGACGCGGCACACCGACGGTCGCGAATTCGGTCCAAGTCTGCCTCGTTGAGCTCGAAGCGGCTAAATAACGTGAGCCTTGTTATGGCGCAGGACGAAGTGGACACGGCACCCCGACGTCAAGTGAACCGAAGGAAACAACGAGATCGTGCCATCGGCTTCCGATCGGAACTTCCATGTTGGAGGGATCGCCTCTGAGACACTGATCCGCCTAACCTCCCCGCAATGATCCGGGCAGTTCATTAACAACCACTTTGCGCCGGAAGTGCCTTTGACAATGACGATCCCATTGTTCGAGAGCAACGGCGTGGCTTCGGCTTGAGAATCCACCCAATGGACGGCGCCGTATTGCACGATGCTGCGATAGCCGCGTGCCTGCGAAGGTAGCGTACCGGGTTGAGAAGCCGTCGTCTGTGGCGGCGAACTCTTCCAAAAGGACGCGATCCAATTGAGAAATGCCTTTACGAAGCGCATAGGCCAGCCTCTGCACTCAAGATCAGATTGGCGGCCAGGCGATAGGCGTCGACGTTTCCCTTGCGCGCCCACCATAGAAGATGAACGGCCACCATCAACTGATATTCAATCTCGCCGACGGCTGCCCCCATCTGCATTCTGACCTGGCAGATCGCATCGAACCTGCGATTTCCTGGCCTTGACATGACTTTAGGAGGCAAAAGCGGCGGTGAGTAAAGTTCATCCAAAGAATTCTTGTCTAACCGCGGCTGCCCCGCATCCGGATCCAAGGCAATGGAGCACTCGAGTTCGGCGGGATCGCGGGAAGCCGGCGCGATGCCACTGCGTAGAAAATCAATAAGAACGACCTCGCCCGATTGCCGGACAAAAATGTTCTTTAGATGAAGATCTCCGTGTGAACAAACCTCGTACACGGGCATGGACGGCATGTTCCGTAACTTCGCAAGCAAGACTTCAGGCGCGGGCACGTTTGCCGCTTTTTGAAGGTTGGCATAAGTTGCTAAATAGTCCTGTGGGGCACTCTTAATTATTCGAGCGGTGTCGAGCGCATATGTACCTAGGCAGTAGTTTGTCGACGTTGCATGTGATCTCCATACGCGCAAAGCGTCGTCGAAAATCGAAAGTATGGCTCGGTTCAGATTATGAGAGATCGCGTATTCCGATAGAAGAATAGCACGATCAACGAAGTGCGATACAAGCGCCGATCGCCCAGCCCCCGGCGTATAACGTTGAGGAATCATCGGAGGGACAAAAGGAAATGGGACGGTATCGGCACACAATTCGATGTTGCCGCGCTCGGACGCGATCCTGGCGGGCGTATCCACCTTGATAAGGAACGGCACTGGATGCGGGGCAGTCGCTCGCATCGCATCTACGCGATAAATTCTCTTGTTCGGAGTGATCTTTTTGACCGACAATGTTTCGCAGTCGCTGAATGCGCGCTGGATCAACGGCCTGTCTTCGACGTCTGCTCCCGCACCAATGTCGAAATTCCTCCAGGCCGGTCCTGGTTCGTGCTCGAGCACTCCCTTGATCGCGAGAGCAATTTGCGCTTCGCTAGACGCATACGCCGACGAGCCGAAATGGCTTGCCCCGAGAATAACCATGCCCTTCGCCAAATCGTCCTGATCACCCTCGACGACGACGGCAACCAGCAGCGCCTGCTTCTCGGCCGTCAATCTTACTGCATTGACGATCTTACGAAGGCGCTGTTGAGCGGGAAGATCCTCGACGAGCGGTCCTGAGTAGATCATGATCGCTCTGGCGCCAGCAGCATGTCCTTCAATCTCCGTGCGCAAGACCTCGAGGTCGTCGTCGAACTGAATTGGCGTCAGGCCCACCGCCTCGAGCCGTGTCCTGACGGGGGATGGAACCCCGGCGCACAACACCGCCCCTCTCGGCGCATCGATGCGAGGCAGCTTGGTGACCTCGCCGACCGCTACTTGCTGCGCCACGGGATCGGCCACGAGTCACCCTTTGCCAAAGCGCCGCGGCTGGACGAACAAACAATGCAATCCTTGAGCGGGATGGTCGCAACGCCACGTACGGTACCTTCGCCTATCACGTAGTTCTGGTGCCGTGCTCGCATGGGGAAGCCAGCGACTGCTGCGAGAAACATCGTAACCGCAAGAGAGGATACGGTTGAATTCAGACTGATGACGGCAGGCTGGGGCTGGGCGTCGCCCACGATATAGCGATCGGCAGCGCGTTCGGCGTCTGACATCAGGTCGCGACGGACCATTTCGGGATCGAGAAATCCATTGCATTGAAGGCACGCAAGCGAGGGGGCGAGCATCTGCACCCGACCTGCCATGGCCTTGATTCGCCCCCCCTCTGCATCGATGCGGATGCCGAGATCGATCGTCGGGAGCAAATATTGATATGCGATCTGATTGAGGATCATTCTGCTGCCGTGATTGTCGGTGCAGCAGAAGACGAAATCACACTCGAAGAGTTTCGCCGCGGCGGACTGATCCAGCACCGACCCCTCGACTGCTTGCGTCTCAGTAGCTCCGATCCCTGATCGTCTGATCGCGTCCGCGGAGACGGCAACCTTACTCCGACCAAGATCCGCGTGCCCGGAGCCGACCACGCGGTTCAGATTAGTTTCCTCTAGGACGTCGTCATCGATCAAAACCAACTTTCCGACGCCGAGATAGGCAAGCTCCTGCGCGATGACCGATCCCGTGCCCCCAAGTCCCACGATGCCGATCGTCAGCGAGCGCAACAGAGATTGCCCCTGCTCACCCAAAGCGCGCACGTTTCTGTCGAAGAAGGCCTCGCTGGTTCCTTTGGCCGCCTCGATCCCGAAGAATTTGACAACCGAAGATACCTCGGAGATCTCACTCAGAGCGTCGATGTCCTCCTCCGCCCGATAGACCCTTCCAGAGAAACCCTCTTGGCCCAGCACCAGCGTGCCGTGTGGCCCGCCCGGGACGCGCGCGAAGACCGCGGGCATCAGAACAGCTTCGCCCCTGTCATCGACGCATGAGAAACTCGGGAATTGATCGAACGGATGCGTGTGACAGAAGAATGTGCACTGGGACGACTGCCGAGCCTGTTTCAACGGTTTCGCGAGGAATTCGGGCTTGAGGACGATCCGCATTTCGGATTGCGTCTCGTAGGCGTCCTCTGGGGCATGAACCACAGTTTCCACGAGGAAGCGCCCCGGGCCCCCTCTATTGGCCAGAACAACGCAGCTCGCTTCCCGCGGCGAGGCGGCCAAGAGCTGGCTTTTCATGTCAGCGAAAGACGAGCCCGCGAAGATCAGCGAAGATTTCAAACGCCCTGCCTCAATCGATCGAGTACAACTCTCAGGTAGGTATGCAGTGTATCGACATTTGGATTCCATTTCGAGACGTGCCAGGAAAACCAGAGCAGGTTTTCTCCCAGCTGATTGTTTGGCTGGGCATTCTGCGGCAGGCCACCAGACGCGAGCCTGACGTCGGCATCGACCCAAAAACAATCGGGACGCGCCTGAGGGTAGGCCGCCGGCGCCACAATCCGAACGGTCGTTGAGGGCCTGTTCCACTTCCCGGACGGCTCCAGTCGTACGTTCGGGATGGTGATGACCACACCACCCGGCCCGGGCTGCATCTGAGCCTGCGGGTGATCCCTCTTCAGAGCTTCAAACTGTGCTTGTATGTGCGGTGTCATGAGCCAAACGTCGCCGGCGGGAGTGAATAGAAGCGCTGCCCGTCTTCGATCTTGACCGACCTGTCGTTCGGGATCGGCAGATCGTCGCCAGGTTGCTCCAGAAACAGCTGATAGTCGCTTTCGATGCCGCCCAAAGCGCGGATCTGCGCACCACTCAAATGCACCTGATGCACGGTATGCGCCGTATCATTGATGAAGATCGTGGGATGCTTGGGCTGCCGGCTCTTGGAGATGAAATGCTCGACGCCGGAGCCCGCCAGATCAACAGAAGCCTCGTCGGGGGAGATCTCCCGCTCAGTCGCCTGCCCTTGAGTCCACAGCGCAACCTTCTCGGCGTCCAGCTTCGCCACCTGATAGAGCAAGGCGCCGGGCACCGGCGAAATTGGCCATTCATACTCGGCGCCGTCAATCTGAAACCGGAAAAGTCGATCGCCAGGAACAACGTAGAAGCGTTGTACCTTTGTGTGCTGCAGATCGATCTCGTCGGTCTGCCTGAGTTCTTTCAGACCGCCATTGCCCGGATTATAAAGAACAAAGAAGCCATCGATCGGCTCTTTTTGCGCCGCTTGCACAATATCGGCTCCCGTCGGATGCGACTTGCTGATTTGACGGCTCTCTTCATGCAGTCCTTCATCGATGATGACGACCGTTTCGTGCCCAGCCTCAACGTTGTGCTCAGACATGAACGCCTCTCCATTTGATTCCGCCAAATTGCTTGCTGGCCGGTTTAGCCGGGCCCGCGCAATGTTGTCAATACACACAAGAAAATGTTTGTTATAAGCACAATTGTGCTTCTCATTGACAATACAAGTCGCTTGAGACAAACAGACGTATGGGCCATCAGACAATCTACCTCACGTTCGGCAAGGCCGTGGCGACGAGGCGAAGAAAGCTCGAGCTTACACAAGCCGAATTGGCGGCTCGCGTGGGCATTTCAAGGGCGTCGCTTGCCAACATAGAAAGCGGTCGTCAAAGCGTGCTCTTGCATCATGTTTACGGCTTGGCGGACGCCCTTCAGCTCGACAAGGTGGCAGATATCCTCCCCTCGCTACCAAAGGCTCAGCCAACGGAGGATGTTGGGATGTTTTTACTTTCCGACGAAAGCGTCACCCCCCTTGGCAAGGCCCAAATCCGCGACCTGATTGAAAACGCCTTGGCCCATCGCGGAAAGAAAGGTGACACATGAAGGCCGATCCGGACAAGGCAAGAAGGGCGGCTCGAGCGCTAATTCGAAATTTCGGAGTTAGCGCGCCACCGGTCCCGATCGAGCGCATCATTAAGGCACGCAACATCGTGCTGCAGCACGCCGCGCTGGACGACAACCTTTCCGGCATGGCTTACATACAGGATGGCGTTGGCATCATCGGCGTGAATGCACTTCATCACCCAAATCGTCAGCGATTTTCGGCTGCGCACGAACTCGGCCATCATGAACTTCACGGAGCGGAGATCAGGAAGGCGGTCCATGTCGATCGTATGTTCCGGGTTCTCCTCCGTGATGATGTGTCATCTCAGGGCATCGACCCCCTTGAGATTGAGGCCAATGCCTTCGCCTCCGAATTGCTCATGCCAAGTGCACTTCTCATGAAAGTCGTCAACGCCAGTGGGCTCGACATTGAAGACGAAGCGGGTATTGAGTCCATTGCGCGTCGATTCCGCGTCAGCGCCGCGGCGATGCGATACCGATTGGCTAACAGGTTTTGAAGGTACTCCGCATCCTTTTAAGGGCACCTTGGTGCTAGCGCTTGGTCTCAACATCTCCATCCGAAGTCGCGTCGAAGAATGTCTTCGCCTTCTGGTGTCGCTGTAAAGCGACCGGCCGATACGGACCGAAGCTCGTGTAGTTGCGCACAGACCTCATCGCGAGCCGCTCGTAGACCGTCTGATGAAGTTGCGCCGTGTCCAGTACGTCCCGGACGGCTTTTGACCAATGCAGCGAGGTGCCGCCCATGCCGACCATGCACTCGTCGTGCATCATGCCATCGGCGGACGGGTATAACCGCAGCATGCTCTTATCGACTAATACGCGGCCTGCTTTGGGTATCTTCTCGGTGATGAACTCAACCATCCAGGTAAGCGTGATGTCCGACAAGCGAGACTCATTTTCCGGATAGCTGCCGCCGATATCCGCGTGGTTGCCGGCGAACCAGATCTGATCGAACTGCTCCGGTTCGCCCTGCCTGTCGGGCCATCTCACCGTACCACTGCCGCCCCACGGCACTCGCTTGAAGTCCTTCCGGCCTTCATCGATCGACTGCAAATGCCGCGCATACTGGACATCTGACGCAAAATGCCGGTCGTAGGCCCAATCCGGGAAGAAGCGTTGCCACCCGATGGCTGCCACCGCATCCCATATTCCGATGAAGTAGGCAGATGCGCCCGCGGCGCGTCCAACTTCCGACTTGTATGCGTCGCGGAAATTTCCCGCTCGCCTATCGATTTCCGCGCTGTCCCGCGGCATTCCGAGCCAATAGACGCAGGAGGTGGCCTCCCTGGCGACCCGTCGCAGCGACTTCGGATCCAGGCTGAGGAAATCTCCGTTCGGCTCGTTTCGCGGAACACCGCAGACCTCGAGGACGTGCGACAGACACCTGGCCGTGTAGGCTCCGCGACTGAAGCCGAAAAGATAGATGCGGTCGCCTGGCTCCCAAACGCCGACGAGGGCGACGTAACAATCGACGATCTTCTTCGTGATGCCGAATCCAAACATCTGCTGGACCGTCTCCTTGAGGTGGCTCCAACGACTACTATGCCCGGGTGCTGGTGTCCCAATGCCTGGAACATAGAGCGCTAGTTGCTGCTTGGGGTCGATGATGGAATCGGGCCCGGTCCGCGTCGCCCGATAAAGCTTGTAAACGTTCGTGCGGCTTTCGTCGGGCAACAGACCGCCCTCGTTTCCCGTACCGTCGGCGAACACCAGGATATTCTTGGTCATGTCAGCCCCGTCACGTCACTATCGGTTCGATCGACGCATCTTCGATGGCGAGGCCGGTTGCGTCCGTGAAGATCGCGGCGACATCTCTGGCCTTCTGTCGGTACGCGTCGTAGGCTTCCTGCCCCACCAGAGGGATGGCCTCGGCGAGGCTCGCCACCTGGCCTTGCTTTTTCGCGACGGCGGCGGCCTTGAGTTTTTGCTCTTCCGTCCGAAGTCCGACGATCGCAGCGTTGAGATCGGAAATATTGGTGGGGGTGACCAGCTTGCCGCCGATGTAGACAACTTGGCTCAGGCCAACGATGCCCAGGATCGTGTTTGGAACGACAAACGTCGAGAGCTGGTTGACCCCGGCCGCAATCAGACCGCCGATCACTACAAGGCCAAAGATGAAGCTTTGGTAGCGGTACACATCGAAGACACCGTCTGTTGTGAAGAAGTCGCGCCACGTCGCATTCGACGAGTCCACGACCGTCTTGGCCATTGGAATCCAGCCGTGTCTCAGGAGCCATGCCCGGTTGTCGGCGGACAGCGTGTTGCGCTGGCTGTCCGTTCCCTTCGCAATCGTCGCACCGATGCCGCTGATCCCGAGGAGCGTCAGGATTGAACCGGACAAATCCACCAAGGTGCCTGTCTGCAGCAGAAGCAGCGTAATGAGCGCGGCGACCGCCAGCGAGAAGGCAAGCGTCTGGAAGGTCGACAGACTGCCCTTCCCGTCGGGTCCAGCGGAAACCTTGGCGGGGTTCAGCGCCGCAAGGAACGATGCAAATGTGTGATCCTGCTTGCGAAGCGCGAACGCGATCCAAAAGTACAAGATCAGCACCTCTGCGATCACCGCGAAGATGCTGAACCAGTAGGGACTGAGACGGACACTTACGGAGGAGACCCGCCACGGCGATTGGCCAATCGGGCTGTTGCAGGTGTAGAGATACAGATCGACCCGGCTCCAAACCAGGCGAGATCATCGCCCATGTTCAAGGTGACAATGGTCTGATCTGGCTCCAACAGGTGTTTCTGCACCAGCGGGTCGGATTCGGTCGCGCGGTGCGTTACGGCGTCTTGCCGCTTGAACAGATAGGTCTCGTCTCCGTAGTCGATCCCCGCGAAATACCGGACACCCTCTTCATACGGAGCCCGCACCCCAACGTCGACACGCTGGTTTGTCGGCAAGAAATTCGTGGCAAGCACGATAGAGGCGCCAACCGGATTGCGCCCGGATCGCAGCTCGACCGCAAACTCGTTGGGCTTGACGCATTGCTTCTGCGGGTCGCTTGGTATGGCGGCCCCCTGAGCCGTGGCGCTGGCGGGTGTCCCCGGCTTTTGAGCCGCCTGATCGCCGCGCGGTTGCTCGGCAGCTTGATTTTGGCTCGCTGGCCCCGCGGCGATGGCCGGTGCTCCCTGTTGCTGGGACCTCACGGGAGCGCAACAGATTGCCACCAGCAGCAAAAGCACACTGGCGGCCCTCACAGAAGATCGCGACATTCCCCCCCCCCACGCCAAGCCAACCTGGAACAACATTTACCGATGGTTGCATCGCAACCGCAAGCCACCCCTGTTTGTTGTCCCCGCTCCAACTCGGGGGCGGGGCCCGCGACTCGTTCATCGTTGTCCTGGCAGGGGTTTCTCAACGAGCCCAGCGCCCACCTCATCCAACCGAAATGATCACCACGTACCTGCCGAACAATTAGTCATGTCAGCAATATTGTCCTATCTGCGTCAGCTGTCCCTGGTGATTCGTTGCAATAAGCGGCCATCTATAGAAGATTTTTACGTTTCGGCCTTGCGCGGTTCCTAGGCAACCCCATATCGCCGACCAGCAGGCGGGACCACTCGCACGAGTTTTTCCGACTTCTCCAAGGTTGAAAAACGGGCGCCCCGTAAGGGCGCGCGAACGTAGGAGCATGCCTTTGCGACACGTATCTGATCGTCTTGGCCACGACCGCAGCGACACGCGGCCGCCGCGGCCCGAAAGCCACCGGAAGGCGGTGTTGCGATGACCGTCATTAAGAGTTTCGCCGTCGGAAATGGCGACACCTTCTACATCCGGCACGCGAGCGACAACTTCACGATCATCGATTGCGACCTGAACTATGATAACGCCGACAGGATCATCAAGGAACTGAAGGAGCAGTCGGCCGACAAGGGGATCACACGGTTTATCTCCACGCACCCCGACGACGACCACTTTGGCGGCATCGAGCGCCTCGACGCCAAGATGCCAATCCTGAACTTCTACGTGGTCAAGAACAGTGTCATCAAGGATGACGAGACGCAGTCCTTCAAGCATTACTGCAAGCTCCGCGATGATACCGGTAAGGCGTTCTACATCTACAAGGGATGTTCGCGTCGCTGGATGAACCAGGACGACGATGAGCGAGGCTCCGCTGGCATCAGTATCCTGTGGCCGGATACGTCGAACGCGCACTTCAAGGAAGCGCTTGCTGACGGTGAGGAAGGGATCAGCTATAACAACATGTCAGCGGTGATCCGCTATGCCATGAGCGGCGGTGCCAGCTTCTTGTGGCTCGGCGACCTCGAGACCGAGTTCATGGAGAGCATCACCAACAGCATCAAGCTGGAGAAAACCACCGTGGTGTTTGCGGCGCATCACGGCCGAAAATCCGGCAAGATTCCCGACAGCTGGCTGGAAAAACTCGATCCGCAGATCATCGTGATCGGTGAGGCACCTTCCCGCCATCTCCATTATTACACTGGGTACAAGAAGATCACCCAGAATCATGCGGGTGACATCACTTTCGATCTGCAAGGCGATAGAGTCCATATTTATGCATCCAATCCGCGATACTCGCGGGACGACCTCGATAACGAGCACCAGAACACATTTTCCGGCTACATCGGCAGTATCACCGTCGAAACCGAGTACACGCTGCAGCCCGCAAAATGACTGCCGCAAGCCGATCCGAGACACTCAAGGCCGGTAACATCAAGTGGCTGGTCATGATGGCCATGCTCGACGCCGGAGCGATTTTTCTGTTCGTCGCGCCAGGCTTGGTGCGCGCCGATTCGTTCACGGCTCTGCGTGCGAGCCTGGCGCCGGTGCTCCCCGTCGCGGTACTGATCCTGAATGGTCTACTCTCTCACGAGGCCAAGGCTCGCCTCGTTTATTGGAAGTTTGCCAACCCGCTGCCGGGCAGTGAAGCCTTCACGAGGCATGCTCTTGCCGACGCGCGCATCGACATGGCCGCGCTCAAGCGAAACGTCGGCGTGCTGCCCAGCGATCCACAGGAGCAGAATGCGAAATGGTACAAGCTCTATAGGAGAGTGAGCCGCGACCCCGCCGTCGCGGAGGCACACAAACTGTACCTTTTGTACCGTGATATGGCGGGCATCTCGATCATGCTCATACCGCTTGTGCCTGCCTCGCTCTTTTTTGCAGGTTCGTCCGGCATCGCATGCGCGGCAGCCGCCGCCCTGTTTGCCGCACAATACCTGGTCTGTGCGATTGCGGCACGTCACAGCGGCGTTCGCTTTGTGACCAATGTGCTCGCGATCCACGCCACCAGAAGGGTTGCCGCCAGCTCCTGACGCGACGTCGAACACGCAATTGCGATTGGCATCCAATCCATCAGGCAATCGGAGCTCGGCTTTGCAGCCGCCCACAACGGGGCACGCCGCGCTATCTGCAGCAATCGGCGTCACGACTAAACGCTCTTGTCTGCGTAGACACCTGGTGAAGCCGTCTCACGCAGCAGTTTCTACCGCTTCACGAGTTAAACCCGCCGTGACGATCCTTCGATGGTTGCACCGGGCCATCCCCTTCACGTGACCCATCGCGGCTTTGAGCGCCAACGCGTGTTCTTTGGCGAGGCGGACTACGGAAGCTACCTGAGCATTCTGCAGCACGAAACGCAGCGCACCGGCACGGCGATCTGGGCCTACGGCCTGATGCCCAACCACGTCCATCTGATCCTCACCCCCTCCAGGCCCGACGGGCTAGGCCGCTGCATGGGCGAAGCGTCACGCAGCTTTGCGCGCCTCGTCAACCGCAGGCAAGACCGCCCCGGCGCGCTCTGGCAAAGCCGCTTCTATTCCGCAGCGCTCGATGAACCGCACCTGCTCGAGGCGGTGCGCTACGTTCTGCTCAATCCGGTTCGCGCCAATCTGTGCGGGCATGCAGCACTCCGGCCATGGTCGAGCTACCGCGCGCACCAGGCCGAATGCTCGGACATCATCGAGGCCGCAGGGCTCGCCAGCCGCGTCTTTGCCTGGGAGGCATTTTTGGCCAAAGGCACGACGCGCGATGCGGCCAACCAGATCCGGGCCGCCGTCACGGCAGGCCGCCCGATGGGGGCCAAAAGCTTCGCAGCCGCTCACGGCGTGAAGCTTCCTGATCGGGGCCGTGGACGTCCCCCTCGCATCTTCAGCCAGCGCAATGACAGGCTCTCAATCGCCTCGCTGGCCGTCATCTACGACAAGGAGTGGATGCCGCCTTCCGCGCGCGAATGTTTCGAAGATGCCCGCAACCAGCTGAACGACTACCTTGACAATCCAGCGACCGTGACCTTTCCCGACGGCTACATGCTCTTACGCACCCTCGTCGACATCATCATCTATGGTGGGCTTGCCCACAGTAACAAGCAGAAGGCCAAGATCTTCGAGTCCTGGGAGAACTCCGGATTCATGGGCTTCATGTGGGCTGACTTCATGGCCTACGCAAAAGAGGCCGTGGAAACGCTCAAATACATGCGCGGTCTCAACCAGGCGGTCATCAAGGCCCTCAACACCGACGGCCTGAGGATCGAGGCAGTCGTCGACACCTCCGCTTAAGGAGCGATGAGATGAGGATGACTGCCCATTGCGCCCTGGTTTGTCGTTTGAGCATGATCATTTTTTAGAACCGCCGCGCACCTTTCCAGATCCTCTTTAGAACAATTCCGCGGCGCGACCAACGCCGTGCCAGCCAACGCGATCACCGGCACCCGATGGACAGACCCTCTCTGAACAAACAAGCCACCGGGATGCTCGACGAGGCGCAATTGCGCCGTTGCCCCGGCGCCTACGTCGCAACGGGATACAGCAACGACAACATCTCGATCCTGCATCAACAGGCCCGCGCAGCCAATCTCGCCTGGGCCCTGACCAGGCTCAACAAAAATCAAGCACGGCAGCGTCGTCGCGATCGTCGGCGGCAGCTTCTCCGGGCTGATGATCGCCGTCAGCCTCGCCGTGCAGCGACGATGTGTCGTGCATATTTATGAAAAGGCCGACCGACTGCTGGACCGCTTCAGGAACTCGCACAGCCGCTTTATCAGCGTCAACTTGAACTCGCGGGACCTGCCGCCCCGCTTCGACCCGGGCTATTCGCGCGCCATTTACAAGGCGCCGATTTTCCAATGGTCCGAGGGCACCGCAAGCGACGTTGCGCATCGTTGGCTTCGCGAATTCCAGACCTACTATGGAGATCTGCCTATCTTTCTGATGACCCGCGCCGAGGTGGTGGGATGTCGCCCGCATCCGGACGGCGGGGTGAAGCTCACCATCAAGGGACGGCGAGGCTCGACGGTCGATCACACGGTCGATCTGGCCGTCTTTGCCGTGGGCTTCGGAAATGAGCAGAACCGGCTTTCCATCGACGATTTCAGCTATTGGAAATCCGGCTCGGCGCTTCAATATCGCCCAGGCCTGCGAACGGCAAAGAAAGAACGTGTTTTGATTTCCGGCTGCGGCGACAGCGGCGTCGTCGAATTGATGCATTACGTGTTTCGCGACTTCCGGCACGAAGACATCGGAAGCTTCTACCCAGCCGGTTGCGGCATCGAGAGCTTCGTCCAGCCAATGCTTGAGCAGAGCAACTTCTGGAGCATCCGCTACAGCCATGAAATTGCGCAGTTCGATGGAAAGGTGATTTCAGAGCTCGCCTGGTTCTTCACGCGCAAAAATCTCATTGAGGCCAATCCATTCTTCGAAAACGAGATCATGCGCGGGCTTCGCGACCGAGAAAGAGCGGTCGAGAATCTCTATCGGCAGATCTACCATCGCACCGGCGCGCTGCTCGGCAGGCATCTCAAGAGGCGCATTCGTCCCTACGGCGCGGGCGAAGATGGCGTGGTTGCGCGAGAGCTGAAAGAACCATTGCTAATTCTCGGCGGCCTGCCGAAGACGGAGGCGCAGAACGCCGTGGCTCTTGCCGCTTACGACGCGTGGTCGCTGACAGACGACGGCGTTCCGCCGTGCGAGGTGGGCTGATGAGCGTGCAGATGCCGCAGACGAAACCCCGAAACAGCCGGCGCCTTAGGTTGTCGAGGGCATTCCCAAGAGCACGTGGCATTGGAGGCGGAAAAACCCGGGGCGGTGCCAACGTGATGCGAAGCAGCCAGCGCCTTGGGAAGTAGCAGGCATGCCGCGTTCAACATGGCATTGGCGCCGGCGGCATCCTGACGCGCGCCAGATCGCCCCCGCGCCCGTCGAGAGCGAGGCCGAACGGGATGCACGGCAAGCCCTGGCGCGCCAGCAGGCGAGCGAGCGCAAGCGTATCCTTGCCGCGCGCCTTGAAACGATCCGCAGCGTTGCGGCCGCGCGCGCCAGCCGGAAGGCGCCGACCATGGTCCAGGCCGAGTAGCCGGAGCCCTGGCGTCCCTGGCGGTCTGGACTTTGTCAGCCGCACGCGTTCAGCGTAACCCTGACGTGTGTCAGGGCGCGTGATACCGTAAGCGTTCGCGAATCATAGGAGCATTCGGTGGAAGACGAACTCTCGAAGAGGCTCGCAAGCGTCGCAATACGCAAGCAGGCGAACGATGCCGAGCTTGCCTCGCAGGCTGATGCCGCGGCCAAAGAAGAGGCCGACAAGACTCGGCAGAAAGTTGAAGCAAAATTGGCCTGGGATCAAGCGCGCCCTCTCGTGACGAGCGCCTGCAATGCTGTGAATGCATCGATCCGAGATCAGCGAATGGAGTTTAGAGAAACTTATGAAGACGACGTGGCGCCGGCCAAAGCGCGCTTCTATTTGATGCTCGTTCGCGACGGAAAGCCCACGAGCAACGATCCTAGGGTGAGCGTGAACGTCAGCGCGTTTGGCAAGGTGGTAGTGCGCCATATGCATACGACGACCAACTTCGGGAAAGATTTTCCGATTGCTTCTGCGACAGAAGCAACTTTCGCCGAGTTGATGGTTGAGTTGCTGGAGCGGGTATATCCGAAGAAGGGCTGAAGACACACCCTCAGTTTGCATGTGCCAGAACAGGAGAACAGAATGTTCGAAGTTGGCCGCGAGTACGTGTTTCACATCATTGAGGACAGCCCAGGCGGATCGGGTGTCACTGAGGCAGTCTGGAAAGTCGAGGCGATCAAGGATCACCTGTTGAAGCTCACCAGCCCGCACGAGAAGGCGTCTCAAATCCTCAACACCGCTTCATCACGGTTCGTCAAGGCGATCCCGATGGATGAACTTTTCCCCAAATCCCGGAAATCCGGTGGAGTTTCTCGTGAACCGGAGAGGTTCACCGAGGAGCCGAACTAGAAGGCCCCGCGCCGGGGGCTGCGGGGCTTCTCTGTCCACGATCGCCGAGAACAGCCCCATCATTGAACTATGTCCTTGAGGCAGGAGAGGTAAGCTACAGCCCCGCGCCCGTCGCCCCGGCGGGCGATGGTAGCATTCGCAGCACCGGTGTTGAGGCACGCCGGTGACCTCGATAGGGGGACGCTACCCCCGCCAACGAAATCGCACCATCTCGGTGTCGGCGCTTCACGCGAGATAGATGATCGCAACCACAACGAGGACAACCACGATCACACAAGCGAGATCGCGATTTAACTTCCAAGGTTGCCTCTCGTTCGATCCGAAGTCGTCCGCTGGCGTATCAGCACCACTTGTGGACGGTAGGAATCCCCCGGACGTTGCATCGAGCAAGCGATCCATGTTCGCAAAGCGGGACCACCGACCCCTGCATCATCGCGTCGATCGCGCCATTCTTAAGCATTCGATACGGGACACCGGCTTCAACTCCATCCGGGACGAATGGTCCGGTCGTGGAGCCGCTTGCCATGCGTGATCTGCTCTCCATGCGCGCCATGCGCCTCTCAGTATGAGCGGCTGACAGAGCAACGCCAGCGAAGACCCACGCCAAAATCCAAGCGACGATGCCACCAACGATGCTCACGCTGCCAACTAAAGCGAGGATGCAGCACAGCAGACAAAGAAATTTCCAAACACCGCCGCGCCCGGTCGCGCAGATGAGAAACGGCAAAAACGCGACAATCGCGCCAATTACTACCAATCCGACCATTTCACCCCCGACCTGGGCGACCGGGATGGCTCGCACCCGGCCTCATGAATCCGATGCGGTGCTCAGTCGAGCCACCGAACATGCACGGACTACGCCCCCAGCTGTGTGCCAGAAAAAGATCACATCCCTTGGTCAAGCACAACTGTCCCGCACGCCCTCCGATTGAGCTGCGCGAAGCCAAACGAGCCTGACGATGCCGGGTCCGAAACAAGGATTCCGCAACTCTGGTTTCCCTTGCTTTTGCCTGTGGCATTGACCACAGTGTGGCATTGCTAAAGCAACGCCACAGAGGCTGCCGTGAAGGTCTACGGATATTGCAGGGTTTCGAGGGCTGAAAAGGTCAGCGGCGGCATGTCGCTGGAAACGCAACAGCAGCAGATTACCGGCTACGCCATGATGAAGGGCTGGCAGGTGACGCAATTCTTCGTGGAGGACGGCATATCGGGCGGTGTGCCGCTGGCCGAACGTGTCCAGGGGAATACGCTTTTGGCCACATTGGAGCCCGGTGACGTTATCATCACCGCCAAGCTGGATCGCGCCTTTCGGAACGCGGCCGATGCGCTTGGCACCCTGGAGCAGCTCAAGGAGGACAAGGTCGGACTCCACATGATCGACCTCGGCGGCGACGTGACCGGCAACGGCATCAGCAAGCTGGTGTTCACCATCCTCTCTGCGGTGGCCGAGAACGAGCGCGACCGCATCCGGGAGCGGGTGCGCGATGCCAAGCGTCATCGCGCGTCGCAGCGCCTCTACAATGGCGGCAAAAGGCCCTTCGGATTCGATGTCGTCGATGGCCGGCTGGTACCGAACACCAATGAGCAAAACGCGCTGAGGCGCGCCCGAGGTATGCAGGCCAACCGAGATAGCCTGCGCAGCATCGCATTCGTCTGGATGAGCGAGTTCGGCTTGGACAAGTACGATGCGAAGACAGTCCAGCGCATTCTCGCGCGCGAAGAAGGCGCGCTCGCAAAATGAGTGTAATTTGTTCTGGATGTGGGAAGTCCATGCTGGACGACCTAGACCAACTGGGTCACCAGCCATGTCCTGATTGCGGCTCAACCGCACGCACTGTGCGCCTTGAGCCGCGCACTGGATCCTTCGTCGCAGTGGGAAACGCAGATTTGTTCAAATCCGCTACCGCTTCATCCAGTCTGGTGATGCAAGCGGTGATCATTCCTGGCAATAAATCGAGCGAGGGACGGCTGATCCAAGCGGTTGCGCTGCCATGGTTCGCAATCATCAAGCAGCTTGAAGCAGACCCGTCACTGGCCTTCAAGATTCCAGCGCAAAAATGGGAAGAGATCATTGCCGGTGCCTACAAAAAAGCGGGCTTCGACGAGGTCACTCTGACGCCGCGTAGCGCCGATCTCGGTCGAGATGTAATTGCCGTCAAGCATGGACTTGGCAGCGTCCGCGTCATTGATCAGGTGAAGGCTTACGCTCCTGATCACCTGGTGACCGCTAATGACGTGCGCGCCCTCATGGGCGTGCTGCAGACCGACACCGCGTCCAAAGGGTTTCTAACGACGACATCTAACTTTGCGCCTTTGTTGCGCAAAGATCCGCTGATCGCTCCCTTTATGCCGTCCAGGCTTGAATTGATTGACGGGACGCAGCTTATGCAGCGTTTGACGACGATCGCCAATTCAAGCTAGCTCGCCCCCCCGAACGGCTCCGCCGCCGGCCTCAGACTTGGTGAGGGAAATCGAGACATGCCTGCGCAGCCTACCACTGACATTTCGGCCAGCGGCATCCATCGTCTGGCAGCAATATTTAAGAGCGTCGATTGGGTTGTTCCGGCGTACATTCCGCTCGGCGCGCTGTCCTATTGTGCCGGGACAATCGAACGGGCCGCCGAACCACAAAAGCAAGCAGAACTAGAGACTGTGCTGCGGGCCGTCTATGATGAGCAACATTTCGCTAGCTTCTTGATCGGGCTGTACGGACACACACGTCATGTCCGCGATTTTAAAGCGCAGATGGCTGAGGCGATCACGGCTTGGTTCATGGGACTGCACCATGCCGCCGTGGCTACGATGGTTCCTGTCCTAGAGGGCGTCATCCGCAAGATTGCGCGGGAAAGTCAGCGAGAGGTCGGCAACGGCACCAGGAAGGTCATCGCCGAGCTTGAAGAGTTGATAGCTAAGGAAGATCGTTCGCCGCATCCCTTCGAAGAACGGATCGTCATGTTGACCGGATTACGCGACTTCTTCGCGGAACGGCTCCTCGTTCACACCGACGATTACAACGGCTTCGATCAGCTCAATCGGCACGGAATTTTGCATGGCATCTTTGAGCAGTATGGCAATGCCGTCAATTTCCTTCGGTTGATCACGCTGCTTGAGCTCCTTAGCTTCGCCATGGTTCTCGCCCACGGCGGCTCGTCATTTGCCCCCGAGTACACACCAGAGGCCCAGAAACTTGCTAAACGATATCGTCAGCTTAAGCAGCGGATCTAGGCCAGGCGCCCGTGACCGCCTCTGAAGCTGCGAGCTGGGAGTCTTGTTGGACGTTGGAATTTGGGGTTTCGCGCGATTCGCGCTATGAAAGGCGGACCTGACCGGTGCTTCCAACACCGGCCAGGACCTAACTCCAACCATGGGATGAACATGACTGAAGCTAAGCCGGACCATAGGTCCGATCACTCGACATTTCCACACTTCGCCCTCTTCGTCTCCTTGATCTCTCTCCGCGAGGAGACCGGCGCGCGCAAAGTCACGCGTGTGGCCACCCCCCTGCCGAGGTATGTCGAGCGCGATCGCAGCGAGCGCTTGTGGTTTTGCGTCGACCGAGGCGCTCGTGTTCCGCTGCCAAACGATCCGACGACGCCGGAATTCCGCGCCGCGTATAATGCGGCCCTGGTTGATGCCATCGCCGCGGAGGACGACAGCGATGAGTGAACCTGTCACGATCGAACGCCTGGAGCGCGCGCTCGCGCTCTGTGCGCATCTCATCGAACGTGACGGTCCGGTGGTGGTTCCGCTGTTCGAAAGGCTGGAGCGCGAGCTGGCGATGATGCGCCGGACCGAGGACACCGTCGAGCGCGCCAAGCGACTGCTGGAATCCTACAGCAGCCGGCATCGCTTGCTCTCGCTTCCGCCGCCGATCGACCAGATAGAAGACGGGCTAAGCACCGGTGTTCACAGCGCCGCGCCCCAACCTTAGTCGGACCCACAGAAAGCAAAATGAAAGAGGCCCCGGAGATGATCCGGGGCCTCAGTCGCGTAAGACCGGCTGTGAGCGGCCGGCGTGGGTAACAATCGAAAAAGTGATCGCGCGCCAAAACATCGCGACCTAACTGTAAGTATCTGATTTTCCAGCAACTGGATTCATTCAGCAAAGCGCCATTCTGTGTGAGGAAAAATCCAATTGACGGACGCCGCGCAATCGCTGCTGATCATGGTCGAGATATCCCCGTGGCCAAACGGGTGGTCGCGAAAACCTTTCCCTACTTCATCTGGGCCCGGTTTTCGAATTTTCGAAACCACGATCGCGCTGTGGCTTGGCCGGCCGGCGCCCAGATGGAGACCTTCTCGACATGTCGCGCGGCGCTCAATCGTTCAAGCAGGGCGACCTCACCAAGGCCATGAAGGCCGCGGCGAAGTCTGGCGTGAAGGATTGGCGCATCGAGATCGTCCCGGGCGAGATCATCGTGGTCCCCGCCGCGCCGGCCAGCGCACCTGACACCCATGATGAAACCTCTGCGGACCTCCGGAAGCTGCTATGAAGCCGCCCCGCTCTGCCCTGCCGCTGCCCCGCTACGTCGAACGCAAACCGACGGGCGCCGGATGGGCACATTTCTTCCATGTGCCGACGTGGGCGAAACGCACTGGCTGTCCGTTGCACAGCGAGGCTCTTGGTCTCGACTATGCCGCCGCGGTGAAGCGCGCCGAAGAGATTTTGCTGCCGGCGTTTGACGCGTGGCGAACCGGCGACACCAGCACTGCGACCACCCCGGCGATCGCCGCGGTCGGGACGCTCGATTGGATGTTCGCCGAGTACCGCGCCGATCGCCGCTACTCCAAGCTCGATCCCAAATCGAAGCGCAACCACGAGGTCGGCTTCAAGCTGGTCGGCGGCTATATCCTAAAGGACGGCACGCGTCTGGCGCCTGACGGTGATCGATGCGGCGCTGACCGATGATCTTTACGAGAAGCTGCTGATCCTTCGAACAACCGACGCTAAGGGCGACCCGGTCGAGCGAGAGCGCCGCACTACCATCAATCACGCGATGAAGTCTTGCCGTCGCGCGTGGAATGTCTGCGCTCGCCGGAATCCCGGCAAGTTGCCGCTGGTCAATCCGTTCGCGAAAATGGGCTTGCGATCATCCGACCGCGAAACACCGACCGCGACCTATGACGAGCTGATGGCGTTCCGCACCAAGGCCGTCGAGATGGGCCTTTCCTCTCTCGCCACCGCCGCGCTGATCGGCTGGGAATGGCTGCAGCGGGAGACCGACATATTCGCGACCTTCGACGTTTCGCACTATCGTCCCAAAGAGCGTGCCAACATGGTGCGCGTTGTCGACGAGAAGACGAAGCAAAGCGGCTGGGTGCCATTGTTCGACGATGATGGCGCTGCGCTTTACCCCGAACTGATGGCCGAACTCGACGCAATCAAGCGCGACCGCATCGGCGGCCTGATGCTTTGTCGCGATTGGGGCAACCGCGGTCCCTGGCCGACGTGGCCGAAGCCAGACACGCCAGACTTCACCCACATGAGCCGCAAGGTGAAAGAGGTGATTCGCGCAGCCGGATTGCGCGACGAGCTATCCTTCGCATCATTCAGGCACGGCGGCTTCACCGAGACCGGAGATGCCGAGCTGACCGATCGGGAGATCATGGCACAGGGCCGAAAGGCAACGATCAAGACCTTGCCGAAATACGTGAAACGCACCACGCGGCAGATTGTCAGCGGCACCAAAAAGCGCCGCGCGTCGCGAACGAAAGATGGACATTTGTCCGAATGAGCAGCAGCACGCTTGTCCGAATGGAAAACTGAGGATGCTGGAAGTGTTTGAAAAGATTGGAGCGGGTGAAGGGAATCGAACCCTCGTATTCAGCTTGGAAGGCTGATGCTGCCTCGAACTCAAGCAATATCGGTCCCGGTCACAGCTGAATCCTGAGGTGGTCCATATGACGATCGGGTGGCCTTCTGCAGCGCGATAAGGGCATTTTCCTAACAAGCGACAACGCGAAGATTGTTTGTCGCGCCTCTAAGTCCAAACGGCACTCCAGAGACAATCAAAGCCAAGTCGCCCAATCGAATATAGCCTTCGTGGTGCACGGCCGCCGAGGCGATCCGCGTCATCTCCTCATAACCAGAAGGACCGCTAGACACGGCACTGTGCACCCCCCACAACAAGCACATGCGCCGAGCCGCTTTCTCGTCCGGGGTAAGGGCAAGGATCGGCACCGGCGGCCGGCTGCGCGAGATCCGAGCAGCCGTCGTCCCGCCTGCCGTGAACCCGATGATGACCTTGGCGCCAATTTTAGCGGCAAGATCTGCCCCCGCGGCCGCGACGGCATGCGAAGGGGTCCTCTCCACGTCAGCTCGAGAAGCCTCAATCAGCGACCGATACATCGATCTAGTCATAAAGACCAAAGCCGCCCCTTACGGACTGCGGTCGACGGTAGTTGAGCAAGCCAATGTCCTCTTCGTCAGTCGCTTAACACCATGCGATGGAGGCTATTGGCAAAGTAAATCCTGCTTTGAACCGATCCATGACAACCATTGTTTCAATGCGCTTTATGTCTGAACTTTCGTCTGTAAGGCGCCGGGCAAACCGCTCGTAATCTTCCATATCGTTTACGGTAACGAGCAAGACGAGGTCAGCCAGACCTGTAACGCAGAATGCGCTCATCACTTCAGGCATGTTGCGAATTTGCCTCTTTAGACGATCAACGGTATCGGCACGCGCGCGCTCCAAGGAAATGAGAACCACTGCGGTCACATTACGGCCAATTGCTTTTGGAGAAATGATGGAAACGTCGGCCTCTATGACACCCGTCGATCGAAGGCGTTTCAGCCGACGTTGAACTCCGGATGCGGATAGGCCGACCTTCCCTCCAAGTTGTTCACTACAGAGGCGATTGTCTCGTTGGACAAGATCAAGAAGACGAAAATCGATCTTGTCGAGTTGCATCACTGCCTCGCGGCCAGCGGATTGCGATCGCGTCGGGGAAGCAGACGCCTGCGCTGCTTGTCCTGACATTTTCGACTCCTCACTACGCCGCCTAGCTGTTGAACGATCGATTTCTCGCGCTGTCATATGTCTTGGAACACCTGTTGGGAGCCCAGCTCTTTGCGATACATCGTAGACAGTTGGTGCGGCGATCTCCCCCTCCGCCGGGGCTCACCAAACTCGAACCCGGCCGCCCCTCGAGGATGTCGCGGGTCGGGGCCGACGTTTCTATCGATGCGCGCCCCGGACCCGAGCACATATTCCCCGCCACAGACGAGTGTGGTAGATGGTCAAGCTCTGGAGGCGACGGCTTTTTGCTCCTGATCAGCGGAAAGCACTATTGCGTTGACAGTGCGATATGCGAATACGATGGCGGGACCGATTGTTATGCCTGCCCCGGGATAAATCCCGCGCATCGGCGACGTCATGTCGTTGCCGCAAGCATAAAGACCCTGGATTGCATTGCCTTGTGCATCCAGGACGTTTCCGTAACTGTCCGTCGCCAATCCGGTTGCCGTGCCAAGCGTTGCCGGAACGATCGGCAGCGCGACAAATGGTCCGTTCTTGATTGGTCCAAGATTTGGATTTTTTCCGACGGTCGGATCGCCGAGCGTGCGATTGAAAGCCGATTCCCCACGCTTAAAGAGGGGATCCCGTCCTTGGGCAGCGTGCGCGTTGTGTTCCTCGATCGTCTTTTGAAGCACAGCGGGATCTAGTCCCAGCTGCTTTGCGAGCTCAGAAATCGTTTCACCTGCCTTGACGTAGCCAAGGCGGACATATTTACCGATACTCAACGTCCAGGGCCATGGCAGTAGGTGCCCCATGCCCCTCAATCGAACGAACTGGTGATCGCAGATGAAGTAGAATCGCTTATCTGCTGGATAGCCGTTTTCAAACATTGCCAGGCAAATATCGTGATACGAATTCGATTCGTTGACGAAGCGTCTGGCGTTTGGACCGACAGCAATGACCCCAGGACGGCCCCGGTCGAGCCAGCCGTATGGCACAACCTGCGAGCCGCTGCCGCGTTTCAGAATTGAAACCGGCGTCCAGAAGCCTGCCGATGCGACATCTTTGTCGATGGCGGCCCCGAGCGTAGTTGCAAGCCCAATGCCATCACCGTTAACATCGGCGTGGGCCAACGTAACATCATGCTGGTGTGCACCACTGACGTCCGCTCTCAGCTGCGCGTTCCGGGCAAAGCCGCCAGTTGCGAGAACAACACCACGTGAGGCGCGCACGCGGATGCCAACGTCGATCCGCTTGATAATGGCACCCGTGACGCGCCCGCCTTCCTGCGTGAGTTCGACCGCTGGAGAAGATGGCCAAATTTCTACGCCGTACTCGTGCAGGCTCACCAGCAGCCGCGCGATCAAGGCATTCCCACCGCTGAGCTCAGTACCACGCCTGAAGCTGAGCCGGTCCCGCGCATAGCGGCTCAGGCGAGTTACGACGTGTTTGAGCGACGCAACAGATTGGAGTGGGTTGAGAAAGCTTCTCACCTCGCTCGATGAGATCATCATGCCCCCGAGCACAACCCGAATGGGATCACCAATCAAATCGAAGTCCTTGCCGAGAAGCCGCCCATCATAGGGGGCCGGGCTCAGTGCCCGTCCCTTATCAGCGCCGCCAAGTTGGCTCGAGTGATAATCGGGCGTAGTGGCCAGGGTAAACTTGACACTCGTGCCGTTCTCGAGCGCGGTTAGCGCCGCCGGGCCGTCTTCAAGATAAGCATCAATGAATTGCGCACGATAATGAACGCCGAGTTCGTGCTGCAGGTATGTCCTCGCATTGGCGATGGTGTCATCGATGTTAGCCGCGCGCGCCTGTGCAGAACAAGGAACCCAGATCATGCCATTCGAAAGGGCCGTCGTTCCGCCAAGTCGCGGAGATTTCTCGCATACAATGACGCGCAGTCCGGCCTTTGCCGCATAGAGCGCCGCCGACAGCCCGGCCGCACCGCTTCCGATCACGAGGACATCTGTCTCCCAGTCCTGATCCGCCCTCGTCCCTCCTTTTGAGGCGAAAGCGATCGTGTCCGGCTTAGCTCGGTCATTTGGTGCGTTCATACGGCCTCGCTGCACGTTGCAGTGAACATCAATGAGTTTGCGGAAGCGGGACAGCTTTGAATTCCGCCGCCGCTGTTTTCACTGCCCGCTCAATTGGAATTCTTTCGATCGAGGATGCGCCAACAAAGCCAACACACTCGGTCGTCCGATAGACCTCGATCGTATCTTCAGGCTCGGCAATTGCCCCACCATGGCAAAGCGAGAGCACGTCCGACCGGATGCTTCGCGCCGCCGCGTTGATCTCATTGATGCGCCGGATCGCCTCCTTAAGGGATTGCCCCTCCTCATGACCGACAAGGCCACCGCGCGTTGCGCCGACATGTGGGACGATGCAGTCGGCCCCTGCACTTGCCATCGCTTTGGCGTCTTGAGGGCTTGCGACATAGGCGAGCGAAAAGATATTCTTCTTTCGCGCGAGAGCGATCAGTTCGACCTCACGTTCAAAGCCAAGGCCGACGCGGCCGCGGCGGTCACGCCAGTTGTCGCCCATGGTTGAGATCGTCGGATAGTTGATGACGCCGGAGAACCCAGCAGCCCAGAACTTGTCCAAGAGAGCATCGAGGTCGAGCCGGAGAGGATCCCAAGCCTCGATACCGCCAACTACCGGCACGGAACACACCACGTTACGAATTTCCGCCGCAAGCTCCAGCGTGCGTGCGTTGGAATCGCCAATCCGGCTCGTGGGAAGCCCCATCAGACGCGACAGGCCGGTCGAGTAGACCACCAGCATGTCGGCACCTCCAAGAACGGCACATTTCGCGACCAGGCCGCAGCTACTTCCTGCCGCGAGAATTGCTTTTCGCTCCGTCACCTGTCCTTCGATCCTGGAAATAATTTCGGTTCGGTCAAACATCCGCATGGGATGCACCTTCTTGCGTGAGTTGTTCCAGGATCCATGCCGCGGCAGCCTCGGCGAACTCGCCATCGTTAATGTGACAGTTCAGGTCGCGGACCATGACGTGCGCGGAGAGATGTCCCTTGACCGCATCCAGCCAAGCCTTGTCGGCGTCGGGATCGTAGAAGATGCCTCCTTGGCGGTCGTAATCGGATACGCCTTTCGCCGGCCAAAGGACCATCGTGGGTCCTTTGGCACGCGATAGCCGTTCTGCCGTAAGCCGGCCAATGCTCGCGTTCTCAGACGCAGTTGTGCGCATGAGCGTCGTGTAAGGCGTATGGGCATAGAACTGGCGACCCCGAAACTGATCAGGAACGCTCGATGGCAGGCCAAAATTGACCATATCGATCGCACCGGGCGCGATCACTTGCGGAATCTGTTGCCGCGACGCTGCCTTGAGCCGATCCGGACCGGCGCTTGCGGTGCCTCCAACGATTTCGTCTGCGAGCTCCGTTATGGTCAAATCAATGACGGCGTCGAATTCACCAGCCGCGATCAGCCGCTCCATTTTACGGCCGCCCGCCCCGTTAGCCGGAAAGACGATCGCGTCTACGCCGGCGTCGGCAAGCCGCGCTACGCATTGATTCGCGGCCGGCGTGGTCACGCCGAAGGCCGTTATCGCAACGATCTTCTTGTCTCGCCCAAGCTTGACGGGAGCATAGTGCGTGGCCGCAATGGCCCGCCCCGCGTTCTTGAGCACCCTAGTGGTAAAGACATTGATGCCGAACAGATCGACCAGCGTCGGATAGAGGATGATGTCGCTGTGAGTGGCCAATTCGGCGAGTAGCGCAGGCCTTGCGCTGCTCACCAGAAGTTTCGGAAAGCCATAAGGCAGCTCAGACACAACTTCGCCGAAAACCGCGCTTCCCCTACCCCCCGCAACCCCGACAATCGCGCTGATCGTTCCTGCCCCCAGGAGATCACCAACCTTACTGCGCGTCCTTTCAGCAATCTGCTTCAAGAGTTCCGTGGGGGTCTTCGCATCGGCTGGTTTGTCGCCGCCATCCCTCCCAGTGCCGACGTCGATCAGGATGGTCTTGCGGCCGCACGCCTCGATAATGTCCGCAAGGTAAGACGCCTCGCGGCCCTTGGTATCCAGCGTGGCCACGATCGCGACCGCATCCGTAGCCGCGGATCCAGTCGCCAGTTCGGACAGGTTACCATCACGGGCCGACCTCTGGTCGTCCGTACAATGGTGAGACACGATCTTCCTCCCAGACCATTCCTAACTACAGGTGGTCTAGACCCGGCTCTACCCGGGTATAAGATTGGTGAGGCGGCCAAATGGGTAATATTGGGTAGAAACGTTGAGAGCGAGAGTTTGCGGCAAACTTGCTACACAGATGTCGGACATAGCTAAAGGCGCACAATTGCAAGTCTACGCGCCCTCCTTGCGCAGCCTTCTAAAAGGCTTCCGGCTGGTCATGGCGACCCTGCCAATCCTCGACTGGAACGACTGTCTTTTGCGAGACTTGCTAACCCTCGACCAGGCAACGTCCGCTCTCTATGCGGCGATAATCATGATCGACCCGTTCGCTTGCTGGGAGGATAGGGCCGAATCGTTGAAGGATGCCGGCATCACCGGCGTCGCCAATTTCCGCGCGCATCTATGATCGAGCGGTCGGCGGCGGGCGTACCTGTTGATGCCGGACAGGAGCTCGAACTTCGGCGGAAGGAATGGTTTGGCTTCAAGTGACCTGCCACTGAGTTTTCATCCGGTGGCGGTTAGAGTCTCGGGGTTTTGTACGCCAAGTGGCGCGGGTGGAGCAA
>NZ_LBJZ01000163.1:0-55050 GCF_028128935.1 Bradyrhizobium sp. CCBAU 11361 | reverse complement strand
CGAAAACATCAAGCAGCCTCGCTCCTAAAAGGGGGGAGCAGAGAATAGGCCTTATCGGAGCGGGACGCATGGGAACCGGTATAGGCATCAGCCTGTTACGTCACCAAACCGAGCTGCATATTAAGGCCAACAAAAATCGCTTCGGGGCGGATCGTTTGACTGGTGCAGGCGCCCATGAACATCCTACGATCTCTAACCTGGCTCGGCATGTAAGTGTGGTCGTTTTATCCTTGCCTTCCAGCCTCGAGGTTGAGGCGGTATGCCTTGGTCAGAATGGCCTGTTCGTCCATATGCCGCGAGGAAGTTTGATAATTGACTGTTCGACGTCCTATCCTGCTTCGACAGTGGCGTTAGCTGAACAGGCTCAAGAACGCGGTCTTAGCTTCGTGGATGCTCCAGTAACGCGGAGCCCCGAACAGGCAGAGCTAGGCCTTCTCAATGCCGTCGTTGGATCGAGTGAAAAGCTTTTTCCGCTGGTTAGACGTATTCTTGCTGAGTTTTGTGAGACGGTTCTTCACGTCGGGGATGTCGGACAAGGTCACAAGCTCAAGCTCGTCTACAACGGTATGACCATGGGTATAGCGGCGGTAGCTGCGGAGGTTTGCCAACTTGCGCGCGGCGTTGACGTGGATCTCGTAACTCTTCGCTCTTTGGTTAGTCGCGGCTCTACCAACAATGGAATATTCCAAGCTTTCGTCGGATTTTTGGTGGGTGAGAGCCCAGATGTTCTGGCTATCTCAATCGCGAATTCCGCTAAGGATATTGAGTACGCTGTGCGCCTTGCAGCGGCGAGCTCAGTTCCGGTACCGGTCTTGGCTGCTGCTGCGCACAAACTTGCTCACGCAGTTGATGGGGGCGAAGGCGGGCTCACCCTACCTCATCTGTCATCCTCGTGAAAAAGTCAGCGCAGTGCTAGGACACGGACCCCATTAAGGCGCAGCCATAGCCTTGTTGACGCGAGTTGAACAAAGGCAAGGTAGTTGGCGGCAAGTCTGTCGTCGCGCGTCGCGAAGCGACGACATTGTTTGATCCTATGGAAGAACTGCTCGACCCGAGCGAGCGCGGTAGAGATGCGGGCTGAAGCATATCGTATCGCGCCGATTGCTGTCCGTGGGATGTTGGCCCAGGGGTCTTTCTTCGTAGCGCGCTCTCTGATCCAGTCGGCGTCATAGCCACGATCGGCAAGCAGCATTGACCCGGATTTCAGACGAGACAGCAGTTTTCCTGCAAGTCGAACGTCGTGTGCCTCGTCGAGGCTCAACGCCAATCGTACCGGCAGGCCATTGCTATCGACCAACGCACGAATCTTGCTCACCTTCCCATCGACTGGCGCCGTTTCCTTGTGATGCAAGCTCCATGCTGATGCACGCGGACAATGGGGTGTCGACCAGCTGGACGGCGGCATCATGGCAGCGGCAAGCGCGTCTATGATACGGCCCCAGACACGGCCCGTCGCCACCGGAGGAATCGGTTGTTGCAAGTGGTGTATGGACCAAATCGCTCAGGCAGATCACGCCAGGGTGCTCCTGATCGCACACACGACGGTTGTTTACCTGAGGAACGCCCCGCGGCTTGTTGGGCAGCATCGGCTGATGATGGAGCATTTATCGTTGGCGAGTTCGTAGCGCAAGATTTGAGCCCCCAGTGTGGAGTTTGAATCACATGCGCCCCTCCAGGACGCGCAGGTAGATTCGCCGGTCGAAACTCACCTACAACGAGCTCGTTCAGCGTAGATTGTGGTGAAGAACCCGACCGCAAGTTTGATGGTCTCGGCATGAACTGCCTCACGGTCGGTGCCATCCGGGTCGCGGCATGTGTCTCGAACGAATAAGCGTCCGGCCGGGACGCACGTGCACAGAAATATGAAGTGGCCGGCCTTGGGAAATATCTTCAGGGTCGCATGTGGGATCACCCTAGCTAAAGCTTAAGCAGCGGCGGCTGTCGGGATGATGTCGTCCGCGCTTCCAGCTACGTTCGTCACGGGAGGTGAGATTTTCTCAAGGCTGTCCGGTGCGAAGACCGGCCCTGGCCCCGGGCGCCATGGCGAAGACTGCGCGGATGCGTTCGTCACGATAGGACTTGCCGGCCTCGCTGTACCGTTGGCGGAAATCGGGATCGGCGCTCAGACGCGCTACGGTCTCGCAGCGCATGACGGCAGCGGGCGGCGGCGGTCTGCACGACACGTCGGACGCAGGAGAGCGGTAGAGCACCTGCAGCAGTTCCGGATCGCTGATCCCATCGGCGACCGCGAGGACGGTGTAGCTCCCGAGCGAATTACCGGCGGCACCGATGCGCGCGGGATCGTTCAGGCTGCCAAAGATTTTATCGACGAGCATTGCATCGATGATAGCGCTAAGATCCACAGCTCGCAGCCACCACAACGAAGTGCCTCGACCGTGTAATCATCGAGCGCGTTGTTGCCTGGATGATTACGTGCGACGACGATATACCGCGCCCTGAGAGTTCCGTGCCGAGCCAAGCGAGTTGGAACGATGCGCCGCTGTTACCGTGGGACAGGACGATGAGCGGACGCCGTGTTCCCGGTGCCGGCTCCGCATCGCGCGCTGCGTTGCCGGCGCTGGACAACGAGACGATGCGCGCCCCGATCCATTGCGGTCCCTCGCGCGCGTCCGCTTCGGCCGGATACCAGATCGTCGCGCGGAGAGCATGTGTCTTGGCGCCGCGCCAATCGTAAGACTCAGCGATTAAAATCACGCGTCGTAGGACCGACCTTAAAGACCGTGTCCTCTTCGCACGCAACAGCTTGTGACGCGAGAAAGGACTAGGGACAGAGCCAGAAACCTCATCAGCTGCCCTTCTTTGACGCGCAGACATATAGGCCGGCACACGCAGTGACGCCTTCGTTGCGAAGCCGGGCAACTCTGATACCACGAGGCCCTTCAGCTTCGGAAGAGTTGCAGGTTGGCTAAGCTCGATGGAGAGCCATGCTTCCCGCAAAACTTGCGTTGTTGACCCATCGCGTCATTTCGGTATCGCGCAGCAGCCATGTCAGTTTTGCGACCAAAATGGACCTGACCGAAATTGATGAGTACGCGCCTAGCTAGCTAACTGGAGTGTCAATGACGAACCTCAGCGTGGTCCTTTTGGACTGCTACTCAGGCGCAAGAGGTTTGTCGCGAACCACAGGCAACTCCGTGAAGAGTTGTCAACTGTCAACATCATCAGTTGTCCTCGGGAGACCATCATGCGACAGCCATTTGCAATAGCCTACATTGGAGCCCAAGAATGTTTTCCGAGTTCGAAAACGAGTGCATAAACCGAGAAGTCGAGAGGCTGAACCTTCCCAGCTCTCGGATCAAGCACTTCGCCCCGGCTAGCTTCGCACAAGCCGGAGAAGACGTTATTCTGGAAGGAATTGTGGCCGCAAAACTTTGCAAGAGCCAAAGATCTTGGGAGAGTGTGTTCTATATCGAGATCGGCGCCAATCATCCCATCTCCACCTCGAATACCTACCTTATGTATCAAAAGGGAGCGCAAGGTGTTTTAGTCGAACCTAATCCTGAACTGGGAGCACTCATCCAGGCAGTCCGTCCTAGAGACATTCTTGTGGCGTCCGTTGTCTTGCCTGCTCCGCAAGCGCGTGCGACGCTCTTCATCGGAAATGCCCATGAGTTGTCTTCATTGGATGAAGCACATATTAAAAGCTTCGGAGACTTCGACGGCGTAGGCGGTATCCGAGAGCATATCGAGGTGAGCGCTGTCGGTATAAACGAGCTATTGATGCCTTATGCAGACAAAATCGATTTCTTGTCGATCGATTGTGAAGGACTAGATTATGATCTTGTTAAGGCAATTGACTACGAGCACATCAAACCTGCTGTGATCCAGTGCGAGCCAAGTGAGCATTTTCACGAGGGCAACAGGGCTCGGATCATAAATCTGATGGAGAGCAGAGCGTACCGTCTTGCTGCAATCACAGACATAAACGTCATCTTCGAGCGATTAACCTAATGCAATCAGCAAATCAACTCCTGTCATCAAACCGAACCCTGGCATTGGAGGTACGCATCCCGCAACGGTCCCTGCGGGCTAGGCCACTTTAGCCGCGCCTAAGCAGCGTGGGAGACGCTTTTGGACTGACGCGTCCAGGGCAGTAGTTCGTCAAGGCGCTTGGCAGGGTGATCCTGTAAGCAAACCAAGCCTGCCGGATCCATATCATCGAGCTTGGCGGCGGCGATGGGGCCTGTCGTCGACGAGGCGATCGAGCAGGTCGATTTCAGTCGCGGTCAACGCGAGGGTTGGCGGCGCGTCTGGGGCGGAACGGTTGAGCATCGTCATCCAGAAGACCCGTCAACTCAGGATGCAAAAGAGCGAGATCAGATTGGTCAGACGCTGGGCGGTCCTGAGCTTCGACTCCTCAGCTTTGCAGCCCGATTTGAGGATCTTGTGGAATACCTCGATCTTCACTCAAACCATACCATTCCAGCTTCGCAATATAGCGCTTCTGCTTTCCCATCGGTGGCAGGATGCGAATCTTGCGATACGTGATGTCAAGAACGTCCTGGTCGGGATCGCCGTTGCTGTCTCTGCTTCGATGCGGTGGAGCCCTCCTCGTCCATTTCGTCGGCAATCGTGTGATCCCCATCCCAGCCAAGCTTTCGACGCAGGTCCTGATCAGGAAATGAGTTCCGATCTCCGGTGCTGCGCAGAAAAGCTCGTAAATGTCACTCTCGCGATCACCAATATGGATGCATCGTCCCGGATGATCCAACAGTTCGTAGACTGCTTCAGACTTTCCAACCACCGGACGCTTTCCTTTCTCTCGATGGAAATCCGGCTGGGATTAATCTTCTTTTTAAGCGCTGCCGTCCCCTTGAATTTCTTCCGGGTCGAGAACTTAACAGCCGCCAACCCAGCGGCATCCCCTCGATTGTAACCGCAAGGCTCGAATGCCTCAGGATGCCGCAACAGTGTGCGATGTGAGGCGACCCGCCTTATCCCGTCCACAGTTGACGCTCTTGGTGATGCCGATCGCTTCTGACTTCTCGCTTTGATAGCTGAACTCGGTTGTATCGTGCAGCACAACAACGAGACCTTCAGTGGCGGCGGAACGATCACGTGTCGATTGGAAATGGCCGGCCAGAATGTCCGCTTCGCTGACCCCGACATTAGAGAAGAAGCGGTAGGCTGCCTTGGTATTCGCCCAATCCTGGCAGACGAGCGGAATGCTTTGTCCCATGGCACTTCCAATCTGCTGAGCAGTGTGCGGAATCTGTCCCCGAGCCGCGCGTCCCTAAACTCGCATCCACTACTCTCTCGATCAATCCAACATTCACCGTCCAAGGACCGTAAACAACCTTTTGCCGATCGATCCCTTAATGTCAGCCCATAGAGCACCCCCTCGCGAATCAGGCTCAGAAAGAAATCATAAGTGATGCTTTCGATTCAAGATTTCGCCGATCAGCGGATCAGCGCGAGTGGTCAAAGTTATGGGCAATTGAAAGCCGGTGAAGCTTTCAATTACCCACAAATTCTCCTCTGGCGAATAGCGCGATGTCGGTGAGGCGTGACAGCCCGCCACTTGACGGTAATGCCGGGCGGTGGGTTGAGACGCTGGGCGGTCCTGAGCTTCGACTCTTCGTAAAGACGAAAGCGCGCCAACTTCCCCTGAAGGGGCGGCGCGGACCAACCTTGGCAAAATGGAAGTGTGCTGGAACGAGTAAATCTGGATACGAACGAAGCTAGCTGCGACGCCTGAGTGCCGGTCGCCAATTTTAATTTCTTTGGAGCCATTGCGCCCCTCTAAACGCTTGCTCCTCACCTCACCGCGGTTGTTGGGAATTCGCTCGATGGTTGCAGCCGACGTTCGCCCGCAAATGCGTCCGATGATCAGCTGATCAAATGCCTGCCTTCGGTATTTGATGGATTTTGATCAACAAGAAGGGGGACTCTCCAGCATCGGTAACATTTAAAGCTAATAAGCCAATTCTTCGTCGATCGTACATCGATTGGCGACATAAGAGGGGAGGAGACAACAGCGCGACATTCCCGTGCGGGGGCTCCCAAAGGCGCAGCCTCGCTCCTAACAAACTTGATGGATTACTGCCGATGGCCGCAAGGCCGGGCGTCCTGGAATGCGGGCTTTGCCGGATGTTCTGCTGCCCGCAATAGTTGATCACTTGGCTTGAAAACCGCGACGCTGGACATCTGGAGGACGTCGGAGATGACTATTGAGGTTACCGTAAATGAGAAATTCTACACTGTCGATGTGCCGCAGGATACCCCACTATTATGGGTGCTTCGTGATGTGATCGGCCTGATGGGCACCAAATACGGGTGTGGAATTGCCCAATGTGGAGCGTGCACCGTGCATGTTGGCGGCAATGCAGTGCGCTCGTGCATTACGGCCATAGGTGACGTTGCGAAACCAGTCACCACGATCGAAGGTTTGGACGTAGACGGCAATCATCCCGTTCAGCGCGCATGGCGCGAGGAGCGTGTTCCGCAGTGCGGCTATTGCCAAGCCGGACAGATCATGCAGGCCGCGGCTCTCCTTGCCGAGATCAACAGCCCCTCGGATCAGCAGATCAGAGATGCGATGGCGGGGAATATTTGTCGCTGCGGCTGTTACCAACGGATCCAATCTGCGGTCCGCATGGCGTCGAGGGGGAGCTAGCAATGAACGCACAGGCATTCTCACGCTCGTCCAAACCCGGCGTGAGACTCGAAAACGTTAGCCGCCGTAAATTCCTTCGCTCGACGGCAGTTGTTGCGGCGTTTGCTGTGGCTGCCGAGATTTCCGGGTTGGCCCGTGCCGTGGCGTACGAAACTGGTGGCGCGCAGATGCCACATGGGACCGTCAACGATCCGCATGTGTTCGTATCGATTGACTCTGCGGGCATTGTTTCGATCATAGCCCATCGTTCCGAGATGGGGACGGGAATTCGCACCTCTCTTCCGATGGTGGTGGCAGACGAACTGGAGGCCGATTGGTCAAAGGTTCGCATAGTCCAGGCGCTCGCCGATGAGCCACGCTACGGCAATCAAGACACTGATGGCTCTCGCAGCATGCGTCACTTCTTACAGCCGATGAGACAAGTTGGCGCGGCGATGCGCCAGATGCTGGAGCAAGCGGCGGCCAAACAGTGGGCGGTTCCTTTGTCAGAAGTTCAAGCTGCGAACCACGAAGTGGTACATCGGCCGACCGGCCGCAGGCTGGCCTACGGTGAGCTCGCGAAGGCTGCGATGGATCTGCCCACCCCGCAGCCAGAATCCCTGAAGTTCAAGCCCGACAATGCTTTTCGGTATATGGGCCACGGCAACGTCCCGATCTTCGACTTGTTCGATATCACCGTGGGCAAGGCGCAGTACGGCTACGATGTACGATTGCCTGGCATGAGGTACGCGGTGGTCGCTCGTCCTCCGGTCGTCGGCGGGAAGATAAAATCCTTCGACGCTACGGACGCCCTCAAAGTTCCTGGCGTCGAAAAGGTTATGGAACTTAGAGTTGGTTGGGCGCCGCCTGCCGCATTCTCACCGCTTGGAGGGATCGCAGTGGTGGCGACGAATACTTGGGCGGCCATAAAGGGCCGAGAAGCCCTGAAGGTCGACTGGGAGGACGGAGAGAACGGTACTTACGATTCCGTCGCTTATCGACAGCAGATGGCGAAAGCCGCAAGCAACCCGGGTCGGGTGGAGCGGACGCAGGGAGATTTCGACAAGGCCTTCGCTGGCGCGTCTAAGGTTGTATCGGCCGAATATTATGTTCCGCACCTCGCTCAAGCATCGATGGAGCCGCTCGTTGCGACCGCGACCATTCGCAATGGCGAATGCGAGGTTTGGGCTCCGCTGCAATATCCGTTCGGCGCGCGCGAAGCATTCGCCAAGCTACTCGAGTTGCCGATTGATAAGGTCAAGGTGAACGTTACTCTTCTAGGCGGCGGCTTTGGACGAAAGTGTCAATCGGACTTCGCGCAGGAAGCCGTACTACTCTCGAAGGCACTTGATGGCGCGCCTGTCAAGCTCGCCTGGACGCGAGAGGATGACCTCCATCATGGCTTCTATCATACGGTCACCTATTCGCGGTTGGACGCGGGGATCGACTCGTCGGGAAAAGTGACTGCATGGCGGCATCGCTCTGTCGCGCCGACCCTGTTTGCGAATTTTAAGCCCGATCCGAAACGCGAGCAGGCTATTGAACTTGGCTTGGGGCTTGCAGATGTCGCCTTAGACATTCCCAATGTGCGCGTCGAGACGGGTGAAGCGGCGGCGCTGACGCGGATTGGGTGGTTCCGATCGGTTAACAACATACCTCATGCGTTTGCTGTACAATCTTTTATAGGAGAGATAGCCCAAGCCGTGGGGAAGGATCCCAAAGACTTCCTGCTCGAAATCATCGGGCCGCCACGAAAGCTTGAGCTTGAGAAACTTGGGCTGACGGATCCGCTTTGGAATTACGGCGATCCATATTCAACCTACCCAGTCGATACCGGGCGTCTTGCGAACGTGGTCAATTTGGCGGCTTCGCGTGCGAACTGGGGAAGATCTCTTCCCAACGGAAGCGGGCTCGGAATTGCAGCACACCGGAGCTTCCTCTCGTACGTGGCGACAGTAGTCGAAGTGCGCGTGGATAGCCAAGGAAAGCTGATCATCCCGCGCGTGGAGACCGCGATCGACTGCGGCTTTGCCGTCAACCCTGAGCGGATTCGGTCCCAGATAGAGGGTGCGGCGGTCATGGGGCTCAGCAATTTCATCGGGGAGATTTCGTTCAAGAACGGCAGAGCCGAGCAGGGTAATTTTGATACCTACCCAGTGGCCCGCATCGACAACGCGCCGATAAATGTGCGCGTTCACATCGTTCCGAATGGTTCGGACGTTCCTGCGGGCGGTGTTGGAGAGCCAGGAGTACCGCCTTTTCTGCCGGCACTCTGCAATGCGATCTTCGCCGCGACAGGCAAACGTATTCGTTCGCTTCCAGCGGGCGATCAGATCCGCGTCTAGGCGACCAGACGTCAAACTCGATCGCGCTGAGCCGCGATTAAGCTCGAACAGAAACAACAAAACAATCAGCCCTGGAGGAGTGAAGGATGTCCAAGGTAAGCAGGACAAGACTTGGAGCTTGGGAGACCATCAGCACGATCGTGGGAATTGGCCTAGTGGCAGGCGCCCTAGGGAGTCCGGCGGCTGCTTCCGATGAAACGACGGAAAAGCGGCTCCTCAATGCAACGCAGGAAACGAGCAACTGGCTGCATCACCACCGCGATCACACGGCACAGCGTTATTCGCCGCTCAACCAGATCAATCGCAACACGGTCAAGGGGCTGCACGTGGCCTGGACAATGGCGCTGGGCGGTATCGAAGGTGGCGGTATTTGGAGCCATGGCGGTCTCGAGGGGACTCCGATTGTCGAGAATGGATTCATGTATGTCACCGATGGGTGGGGATCTCTCTACAAAATCGATCTCCACGGCGGGAACGGAACTCTCGTCTGGAAAATGGATCCGAAGACCGATCACGACTGGGCTGGCGCCATTGCTTGTTGCGGGGTTAACAATCGAGGCGCTGCACTATGGGGCAATTTTGTAATTTCTCATACCCTCGATGGACGATTGGTTGCGACGAATAAGGAGGATGGCAAAGTCGCTTGGGAGCGCAAGGTAGCCGATCCCGACAAGGGCGAAGTGATCACCGGCGCGCCGTTGATCGTCAAGAACATGGCTATTACGGGCGTAGCGGGCGCCGAGTACGGCATCCGCGGCTGGATTGCTGCAACTGACCTAAAGTCCCAAAAGGAAGTTTGGCGAACCTATACGATTCCAGGCAAGGGGGAACCAGGCAACGAGACTTGGAAGGATGATCACGAGTCGTGGAAGACCGGTGGGGGATCCACCTGGGTGACCGGATCGTATGATCCCCAAGCCAACTTGCTCTACTGGGGGGTCGGAAATCCTGGGCCTGACTTTGATACTGAATACCGTCAGGGCGACAACCTATACACTGATAGTACCCTTGCACTCGATCCGGACACCGGAAAGATCAAATGGCATTTTCAGCACACACCGAATGATCCATTTGATTATGACAGTGTTGCGGAAAGAGTTCTCGTCGACCTCCCGATCAAGGGAAAGGCACGCAAGGTGGTACTTGAAGCCGATCGCAACGGCTTCGGTTACGCGCTCGATCGCACCGACGGCTCGTTCCTTTGGGCAACGCCGTTCGTGAAGAAGGTGACATGGACCAAGGGCATCAACCCCGAGACCGGAAAACCGATCGAGTATGATCCAAGCAAGTCGGTGCAAACCTATGATCCGCAGGTGACGCTGAATCGGAAGAACACGCACGTCACCGTTTGTCCGGGACATAACGGTGGCAAGAACTGGCCGCCTACTGCGTACAATCCCGACTTGAGGACCTGGTACATCCCAGTCATCGAGAGCTGTGACGAGTTGGATAACAAGGAGACCAAACCTGGCGATTGGAAGGCTCGTGAATTCTTCACAGGGGGCGGTCCAGTCGTGAAGATGCCGATAACAGGAAGTGTAACCGCCATTGACACTATCACTGGCAAGGTCACGGGCAAGTATGAGACCAAGTATCCGATGCTCGGTGGGTTGCTTGCAATGCCCGAATTGGTGTTCGCTGGCCACCCATCCGGAGAACTCTACGCCCTCGATGCCAAGACATTGAACAAGGTGTGGGAATTCAATACGGGTGGCGGCGTTAACGCTCCTCCCATGACCTTCTCCGTCGACGGAAAGCAATATATTGCGATCCTCGTCGGACTGGGCGGCGCCTGGGACAAGTGGAACCTCGATTCCACGAAAGGCCTGGAAAAGGTCCCTCCGGGCTCCATGCTGTACGTTTTTGGGTTGTGATCCGCTGTGAGGCGAAGTGGGGCGGGATTGTGCTCGCCCCATTTTTCTAGATTGGTCCAAGAGGAAAGAATGGAATTGAAGGTCGTGCGCCTGACCCAATGGGTAAACCGCGCGCTACGCGTTGGTATAATCGGCTTGCTCGTGGGTGGTGGCTTGGCTCTTCTCGTGACAGGAGACTCTGCTTGGGGCGAAGGTGGCACGCCCGTACCGGGGCAGGTCATTAACGGCGCGCACCGCGCCCAGGATGAAGGGCAACGCATCTACGAAAAGGCAAATTGCGTAGGCTGCCACAAATGGCATGGCGATGGGGGCGGCGGCTATGGAGGCGCAGCGCTTTCGTTACGAGGTACGCAACTCAGTCGCGATCAAATTGTCGAGGTTGTCCATTGCGGGCGGCCGGGAACGGGAATGCCGCATTTTGATCGCGACGCGTACAAGGACTACGCATGCTATTCGGGGATCACGGCTCAGGATTTGAGCAAGGACCTGCCTCCGGATGCAGCTACATTTCTCCGGCCGAAAGAAATCGAGAAGGTCGTTGATTATGTTCTGGAGCACATCAAAGGGAAGGGACCGATAAGCTATCAAGACTGCATTGGCTTCTTCGGAGACAGCTCGAGAGCCTGCGAAGTCTACAAGAACGGTTCGACTGGCTCGCAAGCAACGGGAACGGAAGCGAAGCAATGACACATCGACGATTGGCCTGGGCTCTGGCGCTACTACTTCTCGCTTGGGGTAATGCGAGCGCGCGCGATG
This sequence comes from Bradyrhizobium sp. CCBAU 11361, assembly GCF_028128935.1. Lineage (NCBI taxonomy): Bacteria > Pseudomonadati > Pseudomonadota > Alphaproteobacteria > Hyphomicrobiales > Nitrobacteraceae > Bradyrhizobium > Bradyrhizobium sp. CCBAU 11361. The sequence goes on along the minus strand of NZ_LBJZ01000163.1, from coordinate 43,459 downwards.
CGATCGACTTACGCAACCTGAGTCTTGGGATGTCAGTCGCTAATATTCCGCCCAAGGAGTACATCAACCTCGCTTGCGCCGCGAAAGAGAGCGTCAAGCTGTCTTCTTGGAACGACTTTTCGGCATGCCCGGCGGATGAAATGGGCTTGTACGGTATATCCTTTCGTTTCAATGACGAAGTCAATCCGCTGGCGGCTGTGAACGACAAGTATGAAGGTACGAAGCTCGGCGGCCATCCTGTGTTGCTGAAGGGTCTCGTAGACAGCAGCGGCGCGTTGCGAGGTATTCGGATCGACACGGATCCGAGCGCACGTCTCTTTTGGCATAAGAAGGCGTATCTCTTGGCACTTTCGGTGAGAGCTCGGTACGGCGAGGCGGGTTGGATCTGCCGAGAGCTGGAGTCGCGTGAGGATGAAAATCCGGTGGGCGGTCTACTCATCAAGGAGCGGTGCGAGAAGCGCTCAGAGCGCCGTCACTTGATTTTGGACCGGGAACTCTACCGGCGCGCCGGCCAGCCCGTTTCGGACTTTGTCAATGCGACGCACCTCATCATTGAACAGACGACCGACCGCTGACCGGTATTGCCCATCCGACAAAGACGTGTCGTTGTGAAGGGTCGAGCGGGATTAGTAGTCTAATTCGTCAGCACGGCCAATGAGCCGGTCGATAGCGGCGACGCGCGTCTGGCCGACGCGCTGGCGCTTATCGTTCCAGATCGCATCGGATCCGCTGGCAGACCGGGCTCGTCTGCTTACCTCCCTGGACTTAAGCCGCTGTTGGAGAGGTCCAGCAGCGGCTTCTTTTTTAACCTCCAGGGCCATGGTGGGCGAGGCGTCAGCCTGCTCCTCGCCTGGTGATACCAACCACAGGCCGTTTGCGAGGAATGGTAGCGTTGCATCTATCAGAATCTGTTAGAGATTCTGCGCTGTAATGGTGAGAAACTGCACCGGGGCACTGCTCAAGTCGACGTTAATTAGCCCTAGACGGTGAAGCACTGTATCCAGCGAGCGGCGTGCCTGCGTTTCAGGCGCGCCGTCGATGCAGATGTCCATCAATCCCGAGCGAAGACACTTTGCCGTGTTCTGAGTAAGCGCGTGCCCGATCCAGAAGACCTTGGCAGGATGTGCGTTCAAAGCCGCCGCAATCCCCTCCCTGCCGGCACCCACGCTATACAGTCCGATAACGCGATCGCCGTTGCGCAACGCTTCAGAGAGCCTCTCTGCCGAAAGCAGATTGTCGTCATGGCCAAAAATGACGACATAGAAATTCCGATCGCCATCAGTGTGCTGCATCAGATAGTCCGAGAAGCCCCGTATGCGCTCCCGATGCGCCCTGTAGGCCCCGCTGTGGCACATTGCGAGGACAGTGCCACGAATTCCACGGAGCATGCTTGACATATAATACGCGGCGGTCCGTCCCGCCGCGTAGTTGTCAATGCCGATATAGGGCACATCCTCGTCGGCGCTTCCCGTCAGCAACTGTACGACTTCCACACCCGACATCCGGGCTTGGCGAATGCTCTCGGTAATTTCAGGATGGTCTGGAGCCAGAACAATCAGACCAGCTCGCCGAACAGTTGGTTTCGCAATATGCCGGGCGACGCCCGTGACGTCGTCCTCGCTAACGAATGTCCGGTGCACTAAAATGGCCGGATCTAGGGAGGCAGATATCCGCTGGAAAGTAGCGTTGAGGTCGGCATAAAAAAACTCGGCTTCGGGTTGAACGAGGAGCACCTCAATCCGAATGATGCCGCTATGGGGCCTCAATCGCCGATCGCCATATTTTAGCTTCTTTGCGGCCCTGATGACTCTTTCGGCAAGCTCGGTCCTCACGCCGCCACGGTCATTGAGAACCCGCTCGACGGTAGCGGTTCCGACATTAGCCTCACGCGCAATGTCTCTGATGGTCGGACCACTCAAAGGTGTGCTCCTTCGGCGTGACTTTGATCAACACGGTACGGGCGTCTGCGGCCTACTTACTCCCTCGATTTAGCCTGTGCATTCAAGGAACGTTGCCGTCGAAAGTGTAGGAGGTCTTCACCGTCGTATAAAACTCTTGCGCGTAGCGGCCCTGCTCGCGCGAACCATAGCTGGAGCCTTTGCGGCCTCCAAATGGAACGTGGTAGTCCACGCCGGCCGTCGGCAGATTCACCATCACCATGCCGGCCTCTGCATTGCGTTTGAAGTGGCTAGCGTATTTTAGGCTGGTGGTGCAGATCCCCGAAGATAGGCCGAACAGCGTGTCGTTGGCCAGTTCAAGCGCCTCGTCGTAGTCCTTCGCCCGGATCACGGTAGCAACTGGGCCGAAAATCTCCTCGCGCGCGACACGCATCTGATTGCTCACTTGCGTGAGCAGTGCGGGCGCGAGATAGAATCCCGGCACCTCCCGCTTCAGGAGCTCGCCGCCGGCAACTAGCTTTGCGCCTTCTGCCTGGCCTATGCTGATATACTTCAGGTCCTGGTCGAGTTGGCTCTGGTCCACGACCGGGCCGATATGCGTCCCGGCTTTCAACGCATCATCAATGACAAGCCCCTGCATCCGCTCCTGCATGGCGGCTACAAATCGATCGTGAATGCCAGCCGTCACAATCAGCCTCGACGAGGCCGTGCAACGTTGGCCGGTCGAGAAAAAGGCGCTGTTCACTGCGCATTCCACTGCCAGGGTAAGATCGGCATCATCAAGGACGACCATGGGGTTCTTGCCCCCCATCTCGAGTTGAAGCTTCTTCAGCGGTTCAGCGGTGATGCAGGCCTGGGCGATCTTGCGCCCCGTCGCCACTGAGCCTGTAAAGGAAATGGCAGAAACATTCGAGCTGTTCAGCATCGCCTCACCAACCACCGAGCCCCGGCCCATCACGAGGTTGAATACACCTGCCGGCACTCCGGCGCGGACGATGATCTCGGCGAGTGCATGAGCCGAACCCGGAACAAGCTCGGCAGGCTTGAACACAACGGTGTTGCCGTAGGCAAGCGCTGGCGCGATCTTCCAGGCTGGAATTGCAATCGGGAAGTTCCAGGGAGTGATGAGCCCGATGACGCCGACCGGCTCGCGGGTGATCTCCACACCGACTGACGGTCGTACTGATGGCAGCGTCTCGCCCGTCATGCGGAGGCACTCGCCAGCGAAGAATTGAAAGATTTGCCCGGCACGTGCGACCTCGCCGATCCCTTCTGCCAAGGTCTTGCCCTCCTCGCGGGAGAGCAGGCGGCCGAGCTCGCCCTTGCGGGCGTGGATCTCGTCGCCAATCGCCTTCAGAATGTCATGCCGCGTCTGGATGCCGGAACGCGACCAGCCCGGAAATGCGTGGTGGGCCGCAGCAATCGCGCGCTCAGTCTCTGCAACTGAAGCGTGGGCATACTCTCCTACGACATCGTTGGTATTGGACGGATTGATATTTGGGCAGGCCTCCGCAGCCGGAAGCCATTCGCCAGCAATATAGTTGTTTGTCATCGATAAGCTCTGAACTTGACTAAATTTTTTTGGCGCATGAGCTCTCGGCCTCGCACGTCAGCTCGCCGACTAACTCACGCAGAACCATTCAGTGGCCCCAGCGGAGCGCCAACGGGTTGACCCCGCGCGCCAGCTCAATCAGCCCGGCTTTCGTCTGGGGATGAATGTGCTCCAGCGGATGCCGTACAGCGTCAGATCTGATGACGTTGCCCTCCCTCATCACGGTCTTGGCTGCGCGCAGGCCACATTGACGGTTCTCATAATTGATCAAGGGCAGCACCTTCGCATAGGCTGCGGCCGCTTCCGCGCTGCGACCCGCCATATGATGATCGAAAACGGGCCGCAACAAATCCGGACATAGCGCGCTCGACATCGTCCCGGTTGCTCCAGCTTGCAGATCTGCCATCATGGTGATGGCTTCCTCTCCATCAAACGGACCCGCTATGGCAGCATTGCCCGCCTCGATCAGATTGCGCAGCTTCGCTGCGGCAAATGGCACTTCGATCTTGAAATAATTAACAAGCGGCACTTTCTGTGCGAGCCGAACGAGAAAGGGTACCGAGAGCGTTACGCCGCTGAGCGGCGCGTCCTGAACCATGACCGGAATTCCCGCCGCATCGGCGACACGAGCGAAATGCTCGATCATATGGTCATCGTTCGCTGTGAGACCCGCACCGTGATAAGGCGGCATCAGCATCAGAAGGCTTGCGCCTCGTTCGGCCGCATAGCGTGCGCGTTCGACCGCAATCCGAGTGCTGAAATGGCTGCAAGTCACCATGACCGGCCTGCGGTCGGCCACATGTGACAGGCAGAGGTCAACCAGCAATCTGCGCTCCTCGTCTGATAACAGGAACTGCTCGGAATAGTTGGCAAGTATACAAATTCCGTCGACCTTCTGATCGATCATGCAATCCAAAACACGCCGTTGCCCCTCGAGATCGAGATCTCCAGAGTCCGTGAATGGCGTTGGCGCGACAGGAAACAGACCACCATAGAGCCGACGTTTCTGGACTTGCATGAGCTAGGATCTCTGTTCGAGGGATGAGGAGCGTAGGAAGTGCGACTGGTGTGATGGATCGATCGGGATCGCGAATGTCGTTCGCCTCGAACAATGTCCGAGAATTGACCCTGGCCTTCGCCGCCAAGCACCCTGCCGCGAACATGGATCGTTAGCTCGCGAAGCGCTGCTAACGGCTGTGGTTCGACCTGTGAGGTTGGCTGACACTCGCGTTGCGGCCGGGGAGGAGAGTTGAGCCTGGCAAGACAATGCGAGCGGGCTGCGTGTTATTGGCGATCCTTCGCGGGTGCAGTTGAGTCTCGAACGATCAAGCGCGTTTCGAGCTCTACCCTTGCATGTATGTCCAGGGAATTTTGATCCGCCAGAAAATAGTTGGCAGCCTGTTCGCCCATCAGGCGGGCTGGGACATCAACTGTCGTCAGACCTGGAGTGAGATACTCGGCGATGTCGAGATTATCGAAGCCGATCATCGATATGTCTTGAGGCACGCTTAATCCCGCATCCTTGCATGCGCGCATGGCTCCGACAGCAAGCACGTCGCTCCCGCAGAATATCGCTGTGACATTTCTATTTTGGTTCAGAATGATTTTGGCAGCTGCTCGGCCCCGGCTGAACTCGTAGGGCGATTCCACAACCACAATACTGGAGCGGCTGATTCCGCGACGCTCAGCCATGGCAAGGAAGCCCTCGAGGCGGCCGGATGCACGGTCGTTATCGCGCGTTACCCCAGCGATAACTGCAAGGTGCCTATGGCCGAGGTCTGCAAGGTAATTTGCTGCCAAAGCCCCGCCGCTGCGGTTGTCAAAACCCATACTGGGGATCGAAACGTCGTCAGACAGGGCGTAGGTTACAGCATATCTCACCCTGTGCTCACGCAGCAGTTTGAGTGTTTCCTTCCTATGGCAAGAACCCACGAGGACAATACCGTCAACGCCCTTTTCGATGAGGTTGCGCACGACCCGTGTTTCTCGGTCCAGATCGTAACCCGTTGCGGAGTAGACCAGCGAAGCGCCGGCCGGTGCTAGCCGACTCTCCAGACCTTCAAGCATTCGAGTGAAGATCGCGGCGTCCAGTGTCGGAACTATCAAGCCAATCAGTCGAGAACGCGAAGATCGCAGCGCGCGTGCAGATCCGTTGGGAACGTAGCCGAGTTCATCAACGATCCGGAGAATGCGCTCTCTCAAGTCGATCGCGACGGTTTCGGGCCGGTTCAACACACGCGAAACTGTGGCGATAGAACATCCGGCCCGTTTCGCTATCTCCACGACTGTGGGTGATTGCCTGCCTTGGTCAATCCGGGCCGTTTTTTCTAACGCCATGAGCCTGCTTCTTTCCCGCGAGCCAGCCTGGAAGGCCGTGCTCAGACAAGTGGTATGAAATCGTTATCATATCGCGCGTGCCGGCGCAATTGCTCAATCGGGCCAAAAAGTCGGCACCAAATGAGTTTTGTGAGTATTTTTTGCCCATTAGGATCTTTTCTCTTGCGTGAATGGGTCGAGAAATGTAAACCTTTACATCACCGGAGCCCACGCCAGCATCTGCCGAAGCTGCGCACGGTGCCGGCGCCGGGCCGCAAGGCGGGTCGGTGGTGGTCAAAAGTATCGAACCGGCATTCGGCCAGTGGAGAGAGCATGCAAGCGAAAAAGAATAAGCGAACGGGCGAAGTGCCAATCATTACGGCTCGGCAAGCCGTAGCGCTGATCTCCGATGGCGATTGCGTCTATTTCGGCGGCTCGGCCGGAGTTGCGATCCCTGAGCTAATCATTGACGCGCTTCGCGACCTTCATTCCGAGCAGGGGTCCCCCAAGAACTTAATGCTGGTGGGGACTGTGGCCATCGGCGATTGGGCCACGACAGGATTCAACAAGTTGGCAGCCCCAGGCCTGGTGCGTCGAGTCGTCGCCAGCGGCTTAAACAATTGTCCTGCGCTTGGGCGGCGTGCGCTGGCCAATGAAATCGAAGCCTACACCCTCCCTCAGGGAGTCTTGGCGCAGCTCACTCGCGAAAACGCGGCAGGTCGCCCCGGCGTGATCACGAAAGTGGGCCTCAGAACTTTCGCCGACCCCCGTATCGGCGGCTGCAAGCAGAGTGAGTGCAGCAAAGAGGATATGGTTGCTGTTGTCGATATCGAAGGGGACGAGCACCTGCTCTACAAGACCTTCCCGATCCAGGTCGCGATTCTGCGAGGCAGTATTGCGGACGAGAAAGGAAACATCTCGCTCGAAGACGAGGCATATGTCGGCGAAAGTATGTCGATTGCGGCTGCCACTCGCCGATCTGGCGGAATAGTCATTGTGCAGGTCAAGCGAGTCGCTGCATCCAATACGCTAAACCAACGAGAAGTGAGAATACCCGGGGTTTTGGTCGATTACCTCGTCGTCGATCCCAGTCAGCGACAGACCTATGCGACGGAGTATAGCCCAGCATATGCCGGAAAAATGCGCGTGCCGGATGGGAAGATCGCGTCGCTGCCGTTCGATGTGAGAAAGGTGATCGCGCGCCGCGCGGCCCTCGAGTTGACCCCGGGAGCTACCGTTAACATCGGCTATGGAATCTCGAACGGAATTGCCGTTGTGGCCGCAGAAGAGGGGATATACCGGTCAGTCACATTGACAGCTGAGCAGGGGGTCATCGGCGGCATTCCTGCCCCCGGACAGGACGCCGGCGCCGGAACGAACTACGACATGATTGCGCCGCAGCCGGATCAGTTCGACTTTTACGACGGTGGCGGGTTGGACGTCGCATTCTTGTCTTCTGCTGAAGTCGATCGACACGGCAACGTCAACGTGAGCCGCTTCGGCGACAAGATCATAGGGCCAGGCGGTTTCATCAACATCAGCCAGGGCGCTCGAAAAGTCGTTTTCTCCGGCACCCTCACTGCATCGGGATTGAATGCGATACCGGACAACGGGACTCTCGTCATCGCAACCGAGGGGACGGTCAAGAAGTGGGTGAAGGACGTCTACCAAATCACCTTCAGTGGCGCTTTTGCAACGGAGCGCCAGCAAGAAGTCGTTTTCATCACCGAGCGTGCCGTGTTCAAGCTCACGCCGAACGGCGTCATGCTGACCGAAGTAGCGCCTGGCATCTCCGTCGAAAAGCAGGTGCTGCCGAACATTGAATTCGACGTGCTCGTCTCGCCCGACCTGAAGTTGATGGACACGAGGATATTTACGAATGAGCCAATGAAGTTGGCTGTGCAGTTTCATGACAACCCGGGACGGGCGTAAGGAGCGGCTGACGTGAAGTTCGTCTCGATTGAATGCGAAGACAAAGTCCAGATCTTGGCGATGAATAGGCCAGAGCGACGCAACGCTCTCGGCGAAGACATGCTGAAGGATCTGCTTGAGTCGGTGGACAGGGCAGCCGGCGACACCACTGTGAACGTCATCCTGATCGCTGGAAACGGTCCGGGTTTCTCGGCCGGCGCAGACCTGAAGGATTTTTCGGCTGGCAATATCAACAACACTTTTGACCTGAATCGCCGGCTGGGTGCATTTGTGCGCTCCCTTGCTCTTGTCAGAAAACCTGTCGTCTGCGCGGTGGATGGGTTTGCCTTGGGCGGCGGCCTTATGTTGGCCGCGTCATGCGACGTTGTTGTAACGGCTCGGGAAGCGCGCTGGCATTTGCCGGAAGTGTCTTTAGGTTGGCTGCCGGGCTTCGGGCTGGACACTTTGGCCGCGCGCGTCGGCCCGTTTGCGGCTCGGTCCTTGAGCTGGAGCCCGACTGCGATCGACGGCTTAGAGGCACATCGGTTGGGCTTGGCTGACATTCTGTCATCTCCGACTGAGACTGCTCGCGAGGCGGCGCTCCGCTATGCCAAGGGCCTGGCGGCAATGCCGCCCCATGCCGTGCTCACCACTAAACAGTTTTTCTCCACCTCAGTAACCGCGAGGGGAGAAGTCATGGATGACTTGGCAAACCGCTACTTTGTTCAGGACATTCTGCATGAGACGGCGCAGGCGAATATGCAACGCTTCCTTCCGAAGAAAGCCGCCGGCGCCTAGCCTGCGCTTACATAAGAAAGCTCTTCACGGAGTTTGATTTCAGGGAATAATATGGATCAAACCGTTCCCCCTCTGATCATCGCCGAGCGACCTGACCCAGGCGTACTCCTGCTGCGGCTCAATCGCCCAAAGCAAAGGAATGCACTGAGTGCGGCGCTCTTGGGCCAGCTTGCCGATGCTCTTCGTGCGGCTCGCTCCGATGAGGCTGTTCGATGCGTAATTTTAACTGGCGACGAGGGCGGCTTCTCCGCTGGAGCTGACATCAAGGAGATGCAGCAGCACGGTTTTGGTGCGCTGAGCGATCCTGCACGGCAGCATGCATGGGATTTAATCGCCGCCTTCCCCAAGCCGCTCATTGCAGCGGTTCGAGGCGTCTGCCTCGGCGGTGGCCTAGAGCTCGCGATGCTAGCTGACATCCTGCTTGTCGCGGAAGACAGCGTGCTTGCGCAGCCGGAAATCACGATCGGCATCATGCCTGGAGATGGCGCTACCCAGCGGTTGACGCGGAGCATTGGCAAATCCCTCGCCATGCAGATGGTGCTGACGGGAGAGCCAATCAGCGCGGAAAGGGCAGTGGCTGCTGGGCTCGCATCCGAAATGCTGCCGGCGTCCGGGTTGGTTGAACGCGCGCTCGCCATAGCACGCGTCATCTCGATGCGCGCGCCGATTGCTGCTCAGTTGGCGAAGGAGTCGATTCAGGCAGCTTATGAAACCCCACTGTCGGCTGGCTTGGCGTTTGAGCGGCGCGCTATCCGGTACGCTTTCACTACCGATGACCAAAAGGAGGGCATGGCTGCCTTCGTCGAAAAGCGGCAGCCAATATTCTCCGGACGTTAAGGGAAGACACTCAATTCGTCTCCTGACCTGGTGAATCGTTCGCGATGTTACGACACTCCCGGGCGATCCTGGCGCGAGAAAATGTAAACGTTTTCAGTATAACAAACCGAGGAAACAAAATGACCGCTATCGTTGAACCGATCCCATCAGCCAATCCGCAAAGCACGGCTCGGGAAGTGCCGCACCAAAAGCAAGTTGCCACGAAGAGCATGACCATTGCTTTAGGCGGTGGTGTAGCGCTGGAGTGGTACGACTGGACCGTCTACGGAATGATGGCTTCTTTTCTCTCGCCGCTTTTCTTTCCGTCCAGTGATCCAACAACATCGCTGCTCGCCGCACTCGCCGTTTACGGCGCGGGCTTCTTCGCGCGACCGGTAGGAGCTGCGATACTCGGTCCGATCGCCGATCGCATCAGCCATAAGCGGGTGATGATGATCTCCGTCACCGCGATGGCCTTGTGCTCGCTCCTCATTTCCGTGTTACCCAGTTACCGGGAGCTCGGCGTCGCAGCGGCCGTCATATTGTTGGTCGTCCGGCTTATCCAAGGACTCGCCACCGGCGCTGAGGCCGGAGTCGCGAATGCCATTGCGATTGAGCTTGCACCGCCTGGCCAGGAGGGGCGGTACCTTGGCCTGATCAGCGGCACGTTCATCCAGCTCGGAGTATTCGGCTCCAGTTTGGTCGCCTTTCTCGTGAGCGCCTCGGTGACGCCCGAGATAATGCACGATTGGGCTTGGCGGCTACCCTTTGCCGTCGGTGGAGTGCTCGGCCTGCTGATCATCTATCTGCGCAGCAAACTACCAGAGACCTTGATCAAACACGTCATGCATCGGGATGAATTGTCGCGTACTCAGGAGACCACCAGTGGCGTCTGGAAGACACTCTGGAGCGTGCGGCTTTCGCTGCTCGCAGTCATCCTGGTCGTAGGGGCGGTGCAGATCGCGAACTACGCTTGGAATGCTGGCTTGCCTAATCTGGCGAATGGCGTCTTCAAGGAGAACAGCACCTCGGTGTACGGGATCACGACACTGATGGGCGTGATCTGGATCGTTACAGCGCCATTTGTGGGTGCTTTCGCGGACAAGGTTCGAGCTTCGCGCGCGTTCACACTCCTACGTCTCTTGCTCGTGGCGTGCTTCTTCCTGACGTTGCTCTATTCCGAGAAGAGCATTTCCACGTTCTTCTTTGTAATGGTGTTCGGCGGCGCCGTCGTCGGCTTCAACATGGCTCTCTACAACTTCATCGCAACCACGTTGATGCCACGCGCGGTGCGCACAACGGGCATCGCTGTCGGGTATGCGCTTGGAGTATCACTCTTTGGCGGAACCTCACCCTATTTGCTGGTCTGGTTGCAGCACGCAAATATGGCATGGATGTTCCCGGTTTATGGATCTGTGGTCGCGGTGCTGAGCGTCGGCGTCTATCACGCAGCAAAAAGGCGCGGGCTCGTCTACATAGGCGACTGAATTCAACCCTTCTAGCTTTACAATCAGGGCTCAGTCTGGAGCCGACTTTTTCCCAGGAGAAAACATGTCGAAAAGCAACTACTTGTCCGCACGCGAACGCATGCTGGCGCGCATCGCACAAACGAGGGAGACTGCCAAAACAGGCCTGCCGCACTGGGCTCGCACTACCGATGGAAAATGGACGTTCACGCCCGATGGTGATTGGACCGGCGGCGCCTTCGTCGGCCAGCTTTGGCTAGCACATCTGGCCGATCCTCAGCACTTCCCGATCTCTGACGCGCGTGCCGCCCTGAGCAGAATGTTGCCCCGCGCCCAGCTTCGGACGGCTTTCAAAGGATTTGGCTTCTACCACGGTGCCGCGCTTGGAAGCATCCTCTTCGCAGATGACGTGGCACGCGATGCTGCGCTTAGTGCAGCCAGGTCGCTGGAGCAGATGTTCGATCCCAAGCTCGGCTTGATCCCGCTAGGCCAGGATGCCGAGGAAGCCAACGCTGTTGGTACTGCTGAAAGCAGCATCGACTCTCTGCAAGCGACGGGACTGCTCTATTGGGCGTCGGACCAGTTGGGAGACTCGCGCATGGAAGAGATCGCCAATGCACACATGCGGAGGGTATTGGAGATTCATGTTCGACCCGATAACTCGGTGATCCAATCATCCACACTCGACCCGCAAACCGGTAAGGTGCTCAGGACGCACACGCATAAGGGATACAGCAATGTGAGCACTTGGGGACGTGCGCAGGGATGGGCGATCCTATATACCGCTCATGCGGCAATGGTTCGCCCAAAGGAGCCGCTGTGGCGCGAATATGCTGTGCGCGTGCTGGACTGGTGGATCGACCACGTCCCTGCGGATCTGGTCGCGTATTGGGACTTTGACGATCCAGCAATTCCAAATACGAGTCGGGATACCGCGGCCACGGCTATCGTCGCGGCAGCATCCTTGAGACTTGCATCCGCATCGAGCCCCAGTGGGGGCGCTAAGTACCGAGACTTCGCGGAACGGACCGTAGCCGAGCTGGTCTCGGCATATTTGACGCCCATCGTTCCTTCCGACAAGCGTCCGCCTGGAATGCTCACAGGAGGATGTTTCACTCGAAAAGCGTTGGCGCGAGACATCGACACCACGCACGACGCAGAACTGATATTTGGCAGTTACTTCCTATTTGAAGCTATTGCGATCCTCACTGGTCTAGTGAGCATGGGGCGGATCTGATCCTGTATTTGCAATGGCGGTAATGGCGTTCCGTTTCGCGCCGACTCGTTATCGAGGATTACGCTTGCTGAACCAGCGTGGAGGCATGGGAAGCCAGCCGGCAAACATATCTCGCGTGTCAATCAGCATGCTTCGACGCAGCAAGTATTTTTTCGCCGATCCACGCCTGCTCCCTACGACAGCTGAATACTTGTTGAACTGCGCCACTTCCTGCCTTTTCTAAAGAGCTTCTGCGACACCTATGTGCCGGCAGGTGCAGACGGGCAGGTTGGCCGAGTGGCCCAACGGTTCGGGCTCATCGCCGCCGGAGGTGAGATCGCGACCCTGTACGGGATCTTGCCCTGGTCGCGGAGAGACGCCGTGAAGGCAGCAGCCTTGTGCTTCGAGCAGTGGCTCGCAGCGCGCGGTGGGCATGAAGCGGCCGAGACCGCCGCCGGCATGGAGCAGGTAAGGTCGTTCCTTCTCAGAGACGGGATGTCGCGCTTCATCCCCGCATGGGAGGACAACCCGCCGAAGGGCATGAACGCCCGTGATGTCGCCGGTTTCCGCGAGCAGATGGGCGACGGCTGGGACTACTACGTCACCACCACGGCATGGAAGGAAATCTGCGCCGGTCTCGACCCGCGGCGCGTGGCGGCGATACTGAGGCAGAAGGGCTACATCGAGGGCGAAGGTACCCACATCGCAAGGTCAGTTCGCGTGCCCGAGTACGGAAAGATGAGGCTCTACCACATCCGCTCGACGTTCCTGGAGGATGCGAATGAAGCATGACTTGCAAGCCTTCTCCCGGGACATCGTGACCCTCATCAAAATGAGTGGGTACAATGGTGGCAGTGGGGACACTTTCGAGAAGTCCTTGCGGCACAACGACTTTTTTGTCCCCACTCAAGAGACGATCGTGTCCCCACTCAAAAACGAGTGGGGACAGACCCCAACGGCAACTGGGGACAGAAAAACGACGAGAATTGAAGCGGTTAAGCGGGATGATCGAAGACGCCGAAGCCCTCCTGTCGGGCTGGGATAGCGCGGCGTGCGATCTCGGTTGGACCGCTCTGGACCTATTCGGCGTTCACGCCGTCGCGCCAGGATGCCGATACGATGTTATGGGCCTAGTGATGTTGCTTGGCGGCGGGGCTGTGTTTGCGTTGACCGATCAGACGGCGGCTTTCCGGCGGCATTCGGGATCGGCGCTCACGTATCGACGGAAGCCCATGTCGGGTGCCGTACTCCTGTGCGGAGGTCAGCATGCAATCCGCTGAGGAGACCACATGGAGGGTGCTCACACCGTACGATCCCCGAGAGGGCATTAGCCTGGCGATGGCAGCAAGGAGGGCTGGCAAGTCAGAAACCACGATCCGGAATTGGTGCCCTCAGCACGGTCTTGGGCGTCGTGTCGGAGGCGGCGTCTGGGTCGTCAGCCAAGTTGCTCTGGCGATGTTCCTGGATGGCGATATGGGCGGCACTCGCTGCGTATCATTCCGGCGACCATTCGAGCTCGGAAGTTGCTCAGTACTTTGAGCGCTTCGGTCTGCCCAGGCCAAAACCTTCCGCACTCCGAGGCGGACCGGACATGCCCCGGGAGATCCGCGAGGTGCGCTTGTGACCTTAAGCGGATTCATCATGGGCCTCCCTACGTTTGCCAACGCGCCTGTATTCGAGTTTTTGCTGGACACGCGGCGAATACAGAAAGGCGCTTGGCGAAGCTACCGATTCTTATAGTATCCGCGCCATGTCCATTCATGTTGAGCGAACCGTCGGCCCTCCCGATCTGCCAAACGCTTTCGCGCGTTTCGTGGTCCACCACCTCGGCGGTCGATCGCTTGACGACCAGAAGATGAAGAGGCTAAGCTCGGAAAATTCCCGGACTTTGCCTGCTGTCGCGGCGGGACGGCGCTCCGGGATCCGCCACTGGGTGCGATTTCGCTTCCGACAGCTCAAGCCGTCGTGTAGCCGATGCTCTCCGCCCAGTATGTCCACCACGTCGTCCCGGCCCTCATGTCGCCGCAGCTTCCCACGCGGCTTCGCGTGAAGGTTCTCAATTCCGGCGACGAAGCCTGGCTCTGTAGCGAGGTCGAGCCCCACCGGGTCTATCTCGCTGCATGGGTGAACGGCCTTCCGGCTGCGGCCGGATACTTCGCCAATGCCGATATTGCGCCGGGACAGTCAGCCGAGGCGTCGATTGACCTCACTCCTCCCAACGAGCCGGGCTCCTTCATCCTGAAGATTGGTCTCGTTCAACAGGACATCGCATATTTCGAGGATCACGGCGTCGATCCCCTGGTCTTCGAGCCACGCATCGCCAGCAAGCGTCTTTTCGAGCGTAACGGCGCGGCGACAATGGTGCCACGTTACCGGTTCGACGTGGTTGATGTCCGCCTCCCGCCGAGTGTCGCGCCGGGGATACTTTTCGGGCTCGGCCTGAAGCTCCGCAACACTGGTGCAATGACCTGGGACGGCGCGGATCACCGGAACAGACTGGTCAGCGCGACATTGTCAATCGACGGCCTCCAAGTGGCAGGCTCGGTTTTGCCGGGTTCTGTGCCGCCGGGCGGTATCATTGACTTGCAGCTCACGGTATCTGCGCCCGATCGGCCTGGCCGACACCAGGCGGTCGTCGGCCTTGTGCACGAGGGCGTCACCGCCTTCGGCGTGCAGGTGCCCGCCGCGGCCATCGAGATCAACGTACGATCGGAGGCGCGGAGCGAAACTTCGCGTTTGCATGGGATCGCCCGGCGGCGGAATTCATGGTCCTTCCAACCCAGCGGCGGCGTGGGGGAAAGCCGAGACGGCCGTCATTACCCGCTCCTCCTTGAACGGTCGGAGGGGTGCCATGTTTGGGACACTGAGAGTCGTTGCTATATCGACTACACCATGGGATGGGGCTGTGCCCTCTTGGGCCACCGCTTCCCGCCGGTTCAGGACGCCATTCGCGCGGCGCTCGACCTCGGATCGACCCTGCCGCTCCCGCACCGGATCGAGATGGAGGTCACCGAGGCTCTGTGCGAGTGCATTCCTTGCGCCGAGGCCGTGGCGTTCGGCAAGAACGGATCAGACGCCTGTACCTTGGCCATTCGGCTTGCGCGGGTCGCAACCGGTCGACAAACGGTCCTCGTCTGCGGTTACCATGGTTGGCAGGATTGGTACGCGGAGGCCCTTGGGTTTACAGGGACGGGCGTGCCGGAAAGGGATCGTCTTCTGGTGCATCGCTTCCCGTTCAACGACCGGAACGCGTTCGACAGAGTAATCGAGGAGCATGGCGCCGACCTCGCGGCGGTGATCCTTGAACCAGCCGGCCCGGCCGGGGAGCGGGGCATGGGGCCGGGCGAAGACGCCGATCTAGACTTCCTGAGACATGTCGCGGACAGGACGCGCCGTGCCGGAGCGCTCCTCGTTTTCGACGAGATCATCACGGGGTTCCGATATCCGGGTGGCAGCGTTCAGCAAGCGACCGGCGTCGTCCCGGACCTCGCCTGCTTCGGCAAGGCGTTGGGCAACGGCATGCCGTTGTCCGCGCTCGTCGGGCGTAGCGAACTCCTGCGCGAGATGCGCCATGCCTTTTACGGGCCGACCTACAAGGGCGAGGTTCTGTCGCTCGCCGCAGCGGGGGCCGCGCTTCACGCCTATCGCACTCGCCCCGTCGCCGAGCATGTCCGGCAGTACGGCGAAACGCTTCGCGCCGAGATCAACCGACTATGCCGGCAACTAGGTTGCCCCGCAGAGGCGATCGGCCCGCCGTTCCGGTTCGCGCTGGTCTTTCACGGCGAGGACAGGCGCCAAACCTCGATGTTGCTGACCCTCTACATGCAAGAGGTGCTTAGAGAGGGGATGATCCCTTACTACGGCTATATGCTGCCGAGCTACGCTCACGACGAGCGCGTACTGGCGCGAACCGTCGAGCTGGTCGGCGCGGCCTTGGATCGCCTGACGTGGCATTGGAAGCGGGGGGCGCTCGACGAGGCGATCGAAATTCCCCTCGTCGAGGTGAAGTGATGACAGTCGCTCGGCACGCCCAGGTCTGGCTGGTTCTGCCTGCCGCGGAGATCGCGCCTCTCTTCCATTTTCCGCGCAGCCTCTATGCCATAGTTGTGAATTCGCTGGTGCTGCAGGCGAAGCAGGCTTGGGGATGTGCTGTTCGACCCATCGCCTTTCACGGCAAGTCACGCACGGTGTTCGACCTGACGGATGGTCAGGTGATCGCAATCAGGCGGCCGCTAATTGCCTTGTCCAATCAAGCACCCATTGTCGTCCTGAACGCATCGTTCATTCAGGAGCGCAGCCACGAGCCTGAACGCCTCGTGGAGCTTGCCGGCGCCCACGAGCTCTCCCTTTGCCTCACCCCCACCGGCGAATTTCACGCGTTCGCCTTCGTGCCTGCAAGGCGCAAGGCACGCACCAATCGTGTCATAGAGCTCCTCGGCCTCCTCGCCGGATCGGATCCCGGACCTCTCCGGAGGCAAGAGGGAGATAACGTCGTCGTCGCCGCAGGGCGAAGTCCGCAGCGATCCCCGGCCATGGCCGATGTTAATGACGTATCGACAATCCGTCGGTACGACAGTTCGCGCTACCTCGACGCCGCCCTGCTCGAAGTCGCCACGCGACCGGAAAGTCTGGCGCCGCTCCAAAGCGCGGACCAACTGCAAGAGGCTCTCGGTGCGCTTCGCTTAAGGTCACGCGTACCGTGGATCTTCAACGAGCTCCTCTGTGAGGTCGATCATAGGCTTGCGGCCGTGCGTCCAATGAGTGTCCCCCCAGAAATTCACGTCTCTCTGACGGGGAGCTGCAACGTAGAATGCCGCTTTTGCTCCTACGAGCACGCCTTGGCTAAGACGGGGCGAGTGACTGTCGAGCAAATCGAGCGGTTGGAGTTCGTCCCCTGGATCAGGACTATCCGATTGCACAGCGGCAATGGCGAGTCGACGTCCAATCCGCATTTGCCGCAGATCATTCAGTCGTTGACGAAACTTCATCCTCATCTGGAGCTTAATTTCAGCACCAACGGCTTGCTCCTCGACCGCCCCGGTCTGATTGACGCACTCGTCGGCGGAGTGAGCTGGATCAACGTCTCCCTGAATGCCGCAACTCGCGAAGGCTGGGCCAAGGTGCACGGCGTCGACCGCTTCGAGCGCGTCTGCGCGAATTTGCAAAAGCTCCGGGAGAACAAGCGCGCGAAGCGACGACTCAACCCTACGGTGATGGGGTCGATGGTGTTGACGCGCCACAGCTGCTTCGATCTTCCGATGATGCCCGCTTTGTGCCGCCAGCTCGGGGTCGACTATCTCACCGCGATCCCGTTTTTTTCGTTCCGCTACTATCGCGGAGATCGCTTCGGACCAGACGATGCGTACCATGTGATCGGCGACGCTTACGACTCCCTCTACTGGCGCACGGTAGAGCAGGCTGAAGCTCACGGCGTGTCCGTCGAACTCCCGGCCCCTTATTCCGCCAAGGATGCGGCTTTCGGTCTGGAACTTCGCAAGTTTCATGATTTTGCTTGCATGGAGGCGGAAGGCGGCTGGCGCTTGGCGCGACTCCTTTCCTGTTTCGATGGCTTCCAAGAGGGGAGCGAGAAAGCCTGCCCGGCTCTCTGGCGAGTAGCCCATATTGCGACAACGTCACGCTCGCACGTCGCAACCGACGAGACACATTTTCTCTATCCGTGCCTTGGTCCATTGGGCGCCATCGATTTTTCGCAGACCCTCCCGTTTCGCTTCCAGGGTGGGCCCGAGTTCGCGCAGCTTTGGCACGGCTCAATTTTTCGCAACTTGCGTGAGGCACAGCGCCGGCCCGGGAAGTCCGTCGTGTGTGATACTTGCAGGGGCTGCGACAGTCGGGATCCAAAAACTCACTTGGCGCTAGAAAGAGATCTCGATGCGTTTCGAGCATCCATGAACAGCGGATTATACCACTGATGCTGTCGTTGGCGTGTGTTCCGGCAGTTGACGTATCGACCCCAGGTCATCTGCAGTTTCCGAAGGAATTGGGTAGCTGTGGTCCCACGCGACAGCCCCGTGGTCGCATGGCGATGAAGGGGCTCTACGGGCCCGCAGCAGCACCGGGCACGCCGGTCATGACCTCGTACATAGTCGGCGACGGCTCGGAGTAGAGAAGCGGCACCACGGCGTCGTGCACGATCGTGGCGACGCGCTAGTGATGCGAGGCCCGATCCCACGGCGTGGAAATCCGCAACAGGAGCATTCTCCGAGCTGCCTTGACAAAAGGGCCTTTAGTCATTTTTTGCAGTTCCTTATATCCCGTTTTTGGCCCCCTTCGGCCTTTGCATGCTCCTGACAAGGCCTTTTGTCTTACGAGGTAGAGCACCTTGGGCGGCCGCCCGTGGGGATCTGCTCCGGGATGATTCAGTCGTAGTCGGCGAGGAGATCGAGTTCGGCTTGTACTTCGTCGCTGTCAGCCAACCCAGTCCACGTCGGGCGGTAGACATCCTGGGCCGGAGACTTCGGAGGGACGTCACCACTGCGCAGCGCCGAAGGATCAGCTTTGCGGGATGGCCGGCTTGGACGGCGGCCCCGTATGCCCGGCTCGCATGCGTTTCACAGGTAAGCTGCTCACGGCAGCTCGCGGCAACGAGATGGACCGCGTCCGATCGCTCACAAGGCCAACGAATTGTCCCGGCATACGCAATGTCAGCACATCGTTGCGATAGTTGATAATGCATCTCCGAGTCGCCGATTTCTTTGACTTGTAGGCAATGCTCCAAACTGGTGAAGTGCTTGAAGCGCCGGCACGGTCTGGTGCCGCGGCAACTAACAACTCACCCCGCGTATCGGGCGTATTGGATGGGGCGAAGCCAAAAATGCAGTACCGTCGTTTGGGGCGAACCGGTTTGATGGTTTCCGCAATTGGGTATGGCACCTGTCAGCTTCGGATGGTGCCTGTCGAGCGCGCGGTCGAAACGTTGGTTACCGGCTTCGATCTCGGTGTCAATATCGTCCACACGGCCCCTGATTATGCTGGCGCCCACAACATCGTCGCTGAGGCCATACGGCAAAGTAGGCGCGACGTATGTGTTTGCTCCAATGGTTGGGGTACCATCGAGTTTTTCGAGCATCTCTTCGAAGAAACGAGACGTCAGTTTGGCAAGCCCGGGCGTCCCGGAACGAAGCAACTCGAAATGTTTGGGATCGCGAGTGTCGAGGATCGCGAGATACTGGAGGAAAATGTATGGGGTGAAGGCGGAATGATCGAGTTTCTTATGTCGAAGAAGCGCGAAGGCAAGCTGCTGAACACCTTTTGTACGTCGCACGGCTCGCCTGCCTACATCCAACGGCTAATCGAGAGCAATGCGTTTGACGCGGTCATGTTCGCTTACAATCCGCTCGGTTACCACATGCTGTCGGGTAATCCTCCGGACGATCGGGACCGCGAGTCGGTAGCCGGAAACAGCAAGCTTTTCGAGATCGCGGCGGCTTACGACGTCGGTGTCATGCTGATGGAAGTTCTGGGTGGTGGACTTCTATGCAACGGTGTCGCATTCCCGGCACGAACTCCTCCTCCGCCGTCCATTGGCGAGTCCTCGCCCCTGCCCCGCGCCGGTGAAATTCTGCGGCACATCCTGTCCACGCAGCCGACGGCCACTTGTCTGCTGCCCGGAACGGCGAGCGTCGAGGAGGCGCGCGAAAACGCAATGGCCGGATATGCCGACACGCACGATGGCCAAGCGGCATCGCATCGCATCGAAGCGGCAGCGGCCCATCTGCTGAGCACCGTATGCTGCCGTTGCGGCGCGTGCGAGCCGCTCTGCAGCCAGCACCTGCCGATTTCTTGGATGTTTAGAAGCGCCATCATCGGCAGCGGCGGGGCAGTTCCCTTCGAGATTCCGCCGCGCGGGGAGTACTTCGATCTCCATCCGGCGGTCGATCAGGCGATCTGTGACACGTGCGCTGACGTGACGTGCTCTTGCCCCTACGGCATCGACATTCCTACCCAGCTTATCGACGCCCATGCGCAGATGTGGGATTTACGCTTGCGCGGGCAGGTGCCGGGTCCGACACCTCCACCCTCCGAATTTGGGCTCGCCGCGTATACGGCCCGGCTGGTCTCCGCCTATTTCGATGGCAGGTTCGCGACAGTCGTCGTTCAGAATATGGGAACCAACGGATGGCACGATTTGCCCGGACACCCTGCGGTCGAGGTTCAACTGCGGGAAGACGGAGACTTCCTTGCGGGCTCCCCGATGCGGGCCGATGTGCCCACGGCTTCCTACGGCTACTTCGTTTTCGATGTTCCACAGCGGCCACGCGACACTTCCGGTATTTGGATCGTTTTTCGCCGATCTGAACCCGAGCTACTGAGCGAGACGCGGCTCGGACAATTGACGATGGGTGATTACCGCTAACATCGACCGACCTCTGGCGGCGCACGCTGCGGCGGCGTAGCCAGAAGGATCGGATGACGTGGGAACGGATGACGCAGCTAGTTGAGCGACTGGCTCCCAGAACCAATCATCCATCATCCCTGGCCGAGCGATCGTTTCGCCGTCACACACCCAAGATGGGAGCCGTATGCGGGAAAGCCGCTTGTACGGCTCTGTGCGGGGGGCGCGAGGTAACTCGCGTCCCTACCGCGAAATGAGCCGACTTCCGGATGTGGCCCTTCGCGGACGCGCCGGCGGCCACGAGCTAGGTCTGCTTCGGGGCTATTAGCGGGCCAGCAACGCCTGCAATGTCCGCAACTTCCACCTAACTCGCCATACCCGCAGCCTTAGCGTGGCGCTCCTAATCGAGCCCTCGTACTGACAGATTGCATGAGGGCGAGCAATGGACGATCCCGTGAACTTCGAGCAGCTGGTGCAGTTTCGTGCCCCGGCAAACTTATCAGAGGCGATCGACGCGGTCATCATCACGCAAGAATGTGCATCGCAGCCTACGGATTCCTGATCTCCGAGCGGGAGACGATTCCCCCCTCAGGCGCTCGGCGCGCCCGGCCGATCCCGCTCGATCGCATTTCCGCAGATCACAGACCCCGCGGATCTGCCGCTGCGGACCCAACGTCACATTCCAAATTCGATCGCGACGATGCGACGGCGCCTCGAACATGGGCTCGTCCGAACGCTGTCGAGATGTCCTTGTTGTGCGATCAAGTTCGACCACCAGACAGATCATCGTTTGTGACGCAGTAGGACTAGGTCTGATCGGCTCTCGATACTCGAAAAATTGGAAAAGTCCGATCCGGCACAGACCCGAGCCAGAGCGCGAGAGCGAACGACTGTAAATCTAAGGAAAACTATAATAAGCGGGACAACAGAGAGACCAGCTCAGCCTGCCGCCTAGTCCCGGTTCGCAAAAAAACAGCCTTGAGATGATTACGCGCTGTCCCCGACGAAATGTTCAATTCAAGGGCAATTTCCTCCAGCGACTTTCCTTCCAATAGCAGCGATGCGAGACGAGCCTGCGCGGGCGTCAAGCCAAAGATCTCCATCACCGAGCTCTGCGAGATGCGAGGTATTTCATTCAGATCAGTCAAGATCAGAAGAGCGCCCATGTCCGGAGGAAGCGCATCGCCCGCGCTTTCCCAGCCTTGTACGATCGCATCAATGACAACGGGCCGGCGCTGGCTCCGCGTGATGACTGTCTGCAAGGTGGTGCCGCCCGGCTTGCCAGATAAGAAACGGACCTGAGTGATCAATCTGTCCAACCTCAATCGCGACTGAGCGTCCGCCGCAAACAGGCGCCTTCCTTTCACCGAGAGGTCGTCATCAAAGAGCTTCGAGGCATTTTCGTTGACGGCGGCCACAAAGCCGTGCCGATCGATCAAGAGCGCGGGCCGGCCCAGCAGATCAAGCGCACCAATCATGCCGGGCCGTTCCCCTCGAGCGATGTGCAGTTCACTCGGGCAAAACAAAGCCTCTTTCGGATCGGCCCCCGTTTCCGCGTCACCCATAAGCATAGCAATAGTTCAAAAAAAAGCTTCTCATGACTAAGGCTAAAACGCCGTCACCCAATGCACACTTATAGTTGCGTGCGTCAAAGTAGACAGTCCCATTTGGGATATGTTGGTATTAATTTCTGGAGACTTTCAGACTATGTACGTGTGCTACGGATCTTTTCTATGCGCGATGCAACGCGCTCGCTGCCTTTGCTGGTTCAATTTGAATGCTTCTTCGGCTACATTCGATTGCGTTTGATCGAAAATGAAAAGCGGACTTGTCATCAGGGAGGAAGCCGCACGTCTTGCAAATCCATGCTTGCATAGATCAGGCCAAATTTTCTCCTTCGCGCTGAATTTCATCGCGGCGAGCCCTCTTGATGCAGCCTGCTGTGCGGCATCAACCGCAAACACCCGAACGCTAAGTGAAAGGGGAAACGCAGACGCCCAGAATCCTGTAGCGTATTACTCTAAGTGATCTGACCGCCCTGGAGAGCTGCCGTCTTCAAGCCACCTATGAGGCGTAGCTCCGTCCGGGATATTGAAAACCAATGGAAACATTGCGGAGACAAGCGCGTCCAGAGCACCACGCTCCTCGCACAAGCGCTTCTCGACATATTGGCGCTCAAGCCCAGCCACCTCAAGCAAGCCGCGATAGCGATGGATGCGGTTGCGGTGACTGCGCATGGCGGCGAGAATTTCACTGATCATCGGCAGGTCCGCATTGGAAATCAAATTCCTTCTCCTTTGCCTCGTCCCTGCGGCTGTCTGGAGCATAGCTTACTCCATGGGGTGCTCTGATAGATCGGCTTTCTGCGGAGGTGGCCTTGAACGGTTAATTGTCTCTGTAACGCATCAGTTTCGTACGTAACGTACAACGAATTCAGTAGTAACTGCCCGGCAGCGAAAGCGGCAACCAGCCGTGTGATGCACGGGGCAAGGCATCCCGCCAGGAGCGTTCGGTGTTGTGACGAGACCCGACCGCCAGGCGCGACCACCGGCAAGCGCATTGGCCGCGTCGATGAACGCGCGACGGCCAGAGGAAATGCGATGTGCGGTGCCTGAGCTGCAGACATGCATGCCCTGCCAGTCGACGTCGCCGCCATGAGCCGGGAAGTATCAATCACCCACGGACGGAAAAACTCAGGAGCGGCTTGCAGGAGGATGGGCGCAAGACGAGTCTTCCGGCGTCAGCACCCTGAGGAGCCCGTTCGGTCGATGCAACTCGACGCCGTTCGTCCTGGAACGGCGGGTAGGTGTTGGTTACTATGGATGGAGGGGAGGGAAGTCCGCACATTTTGGGTCTTCTATCTCATATGGGACTCGTTGCGACCCCTTCGAGTTGGCTATTCGTCGCTCAAGGCAGTCGTTTTCAGGAGCCTGCGTTGATCGTTCGTGTTCGGAAATAGGCAGCGTTGTCCCTCGATGGGGATCAGGGCCGCGCCTTGCAGGTATAGCGGGCATCAGACTGCCTCGGCCTCAATGCAATCGCTTCTGGGGGGCCCGTTCGTGCGTTTGCCGCTTCCAATCGACTGCGTCGAGCGCGCCCTATCGCCGCGCGCGCCCCGGTCGTTCATTGGACAGGGGGAACGCAATGCAGAGCGAACCAATCGCTGATCATTTCGATAGTGTTTTTTCTCAGACGAGCGCGAGCTCGAGCAAGCATGAAAAAGAATGAGGATTCTTCATCTTTATAAGACGCATCTCCCAGACACATATGGCGGAGTGCCCCAGTTCATCGACCAGCTTGCGCGAGGTGTTACCCAGCGCGGTCACGCCGTCGACGTCCTCTTTCCAAGCCGCCAGCGATTGTTGGATGCCTCCACAGTCGGCAACTACACCAACCATCCGGTGCCTTTGCACCTTGAATTGGCGTCAACCACTTTTTCGCTTTCCGTGTTCAAGAAGTTCGCGGAATTGGCCGACAATGCGGATATTGTCCACTATCATTTCCCGTGGCCACTTATGGATCTCGTGCATCTGACGGCTCTCTCATCCAAGCCGTCCGTCGTTACTTATCATTCAGACGTTGTCCGTCAGCGTTTTGGGCTTCGGCTGTATCGTCCGCTGATGAAGAAGTTTCTCGATAGCGTTGATCGTATCGTGGCAACTTCGCCGAACTATTGTGCAACGAGCGAAACGTTGCGGAGTTACGCATCAAAAACACGCGCAATCCCGATCGGCGTCGACCAGTCAACCTATCCGCAGCCTCCTGCGTCCGTCATTGAAAAATGGCGTGCCCGCGTCGGCGACCAGTTCTTCCTTTTCGTTGGAGGTTTGCGCTACTACAAAGGACTTCACATCCTTCTAGAGGCAGTCAACGGAACAGACATTCCAGTCGTCATTGTTGGAAAAGGTCCCGTTGAGCGGGCATTGCACGGGCAGGCCAAACGGCACGGCCTTTCGAACGTTCAACTGCTCGGTGAACTTCCAGACGAGGATAAGTTCGCTCTTCTAACGCTGTGCTTGGCCTTTGTTTTCCCATCCCACCTTCGATCGGAAGCGTTCGGGATATCGCTGCTCGAAGGAGCCATGTACGGCAAGCCGATGATCTCGGCAGAAATCGGCACCGGAACGACGTTCATCAATATTGACCGGCAGACCGGGCTTGTGGTTTCGCCATCGGATGCAAATGCCCTACGGAGGGCGATGATATATCTCACGGAGCACCCAGTACTCGCCAAGCGTATGGGGCAAAATGCGCGTCTGCGGTATGAGAAGCTATTTACAGCGGATCTCATGGTGCAGCGATATCTGGATCTTTATGACGAGATGCTTCGCGAGAGCCGTAGAGGGAAGGGGCATGGTATTGTGGCGCAAAGGCCATCAGGACAAGGAACGCCCGACCGCCATCTCTCTAGATAACCTGAAATCCGGACCCACTAGGTCCAAGCGGTGGCGGTTGCGCCAGGAGACCGGAAAGAGCGCAATGAAGGCCTGGCACAGTTACTTGCGATCTCCGAGCTGTGCCAGCAGCGCCTTCCACCACACCGCATAAGGCTGGGCGAGCCACCACTTCATCGGGAGGCTGCCGTGGTGTCGGCGAACAACGCCAATCGCTTCAGCATAATGAGCGGCGCGGTTATTCCGCGTCTTTGTGTCCGTGTGAAGACGGTTCACGGCCAGGATACGAGGTACATGGACGAGCGGTCCAAAAGAGCGGTAGAGGCGCCACCATAGGTCATAGTCCAGTGCAAAATGAAGGGTTGGATCGAGCCCGTCGAGTGCTTCCCAAGCGGAGCGTCGGATCAGCGTTCCAGGCTGCGAGATGATGCAGCGCAATCTTAAGCGACGCTCGCTGAATGGCTGCACCCAGACCGGGCTCGTGCTGCCCCTCGAATTTATGTTCAGGGCGTTGCCATAGGCGGCAGGTGCGGTGGGATTGTCCTCCAGTGCCTTGATGAGAGCACGCAGGCTACCTGGCTCCAATTTGTCGTCGCTGTTCAGCCAACAGACGTATGGGGCGGTGCCGCGTCGAATACCCTCGTTGATCGCAGAGGCTTGTCCGCCGTCAGGTTCACTACGCCAATATGCCAGCCGTTCGCTCCAGCGCTTGAGGACCGCGAGAGAGATGTCGGTCGAACCGCCATCCATCACGATAATCTCTGTCGCAACGTCCTGAATTTCGATAGATTGCAGCGCATCTTCAAGGTAGGGGCCTTGGTTATAGGACGGAACCACCACCGTGACTTGAGGTGAATCCGCTCTCGCCGTTGCAGCAGCGTTGTCTTCGGGGGCGAGTGTCATCATTAACGGCGCTTGTAGTCGTCCTCGATGCGGATAATGTCATCCTCTCCAAGGTAGCTGCCGGTCTGGATCTCGATCAGCTCCAGGGTGATTTTACCGGGGTTCTCCAGCCGGTGCACCGCGCCCATCGGAATGTAGATTGACCCGTTCTCGTGCACCGTCGTCACGGTGTTGTTGACGGTCACCTCGGCTGCGCCGCGCACCACGATCCAGTGCTCGGCGCGATGGTGGTGCTTCTGGAGCGACAGTCGCCCGCCCGGTTTCACCACGATGCGCTTGACCTGGTGACGGGCGCCATTGTCGACCGACTGATAGCTGCCCCACGGACGATGCACTTTGAGGTGCTCTTCGGTGACCTTTGGCGCAATTGTCTTGATCTTCGTTACCAGGCGCTTCAGGCCATTGGCATCCTTGCGCGAGACAAGCACCGCATCGGCCGTTGCGACCACAACGAGATTATCGACGCCTTCGAGAGCGACCAAGGCGTGATCGGTCGTGACGCTACAATTGCGCGAGTCCTCGAATACAGCGGTGCCATGCGCGGCATTTCCTTCCGCATCCTTGTCCGACAATTCCCACACCGCGTGCCAGGAGCCGACATCGGACCAGCCGCAGGACACCGGGACGACCGCGACGCGCGCGGTCTTTTCCATGACTGCATAATCGATCGAGATCGCCTTGGCGGAAGCGAACGTGTCCGGCTCAATGGTCACGAAGCCAAGATCGCGGCCGGCATTCGCGACGGCCTCAGCGACGGCCTGCACGCTTGCCGGATCGACCTTGCGATATTCGTCGAGCAGAACCGTGGCCGGGAACATGAAGTTGCCGCTGTTCCAGAGATAGCCCGAATTGACGTAGTCGGCCGCCTTCGCCGCGTCCGGCTTCTCGACGAATTCCGTGACCGCGCGCACCTCGCCCGCGACCACCTCGCCGGGATTGATGTAGCCATATTCGGTGGCTGGCCGCTCCGGCTTGACGCCGAAAGTGACGATGCGCCCCTCACGCGCGGCGATAAGACCCTGACGGCACGCGGCGACGAAGGCAGCGTTGTCGCGCACGACGTGATCGGCAGCGAGCGCGAGCAAGACCGCCTCGCTATCGGGGCTTTCTGCGAACACGGCTCCCGCGGCGATCGCAGGGCCGGAATCACGGCGCGTCGGCTCCAGCAAGATATCGGCCTCGATGTCGATCTCGGCCAACTGTTCCAGCACCACGAAGCGATAGGCTGCGTTGGTGATGACGATCGGACGGTCGAACAGCCCGCTATCGGAGACGCGCAGCATCGTGTCCTGAAAGGTGGAGCGCGTCCCGAATAGTGGCAGGAACTGCTTCGGCCGCACCTCACGCGAGGCCGGCCACAACCGCGTGCCCGCACCACCGCACATGATCAGGGGCACTATCAATCCGCTCATCTCTTCTTTGCCTCAGTTCAAGCAATGTACATTTAAATGTGTCTCGGTCGCGCGCTTGCCGGCTGCGTCGTGCGACGTCAAACGGCCGATCAATTGGCCGGCGCACACATGATCGGCTGCGCGCGGGTCGCGCCCAAGCCAAGCAAGGATGCCGCCTAAGGTCGAATGCTGCTGCAGCGACATCTGGCGCTATGCCGTGCGGACAAGCCCGGCCAGCGCGCGAGGCCGGGCAAACAATCCCGCCGTTCAAAGCGCGCTCTCGCAAAACGAAGGCATACCGGACTGCTCAGCTTTCTGAAATGCATCTAGTTTGAAGAAGTGCGGTCCCCTGCTGCGCCCCCGATCTGTCGAAATGCCTGCTTGCAACGTTTAGCTGCAACGAAACGAACGAACAGTCCCATTTGGGATATGGATGAGCGGTTTTTCTTTGGGTAGGGGAAGGGGGCCTTCGGCACCGGATCGGCGGGCAGAACCATCTGCCGGCGACGGTCATCACGCGCGCGCTCTCTATGTCCATAGAATTCTTCATGCACGATGCCTATCAACGGCACAACCGGAGGCGGCAAGAGCACCTTGCCAGCTTAATGCTGCCTATAGCTGGCCGGACGGTTCTCGAGCTCGGCGCCGGCATTGGCGATCATACGAGCTTCTTCCTCGATCGCGGCTGCGAAGTAACCGCAACCGATGCTCGGGAGCCGAATCTCGCGCATTTGCGAGCGCGCTTCCCAAAGGTTACCGCACGCATGGTGGATGTCGAACGCGACCTTCCAGCCGATCTGCCTGCGCACGATATCGTCTATGCCTATGGGATCCTGTATCACCTTTCAGACCCGCTTTCGGCGCTGACGCGGATCGCGTCACTGACGAAAGACATGCTTCTACTCGAAACATGCGTCTCCTTTGGAGCCGAAGAGACGATCAATACGGTCCCTGAGGACGTGAACGATCCGACGCAGGCCGCGAACGGCCTTGGCTGCCGGCCGACCCGTCTTTTGCTCTTCAACTCTCTGAAGCGCCTCTTTCCTTACGTTTACGTGCCCCGCACCCAGCCCTGGCACGATGAGTTTCCGATCAATTGGCTTGATCGTGCTCCGGCCAATGCCACAAGGCTTTATCGCAGCATCTTCGTCGCCTCTCGGACGCCTCTAAAGAGCGCAATGCTTGCTGGCGGCCTGCTCAGTATCCAAACGAAGGAATAGGGATATGACGCAGACGTTTTGGCTTGGGTTCATGTTGACGCGAAGAGACCTGTCTCAGCGCTACCGTGGCACGGTTTTGGGTGTCTTGTGGCCGTTTCTGTATGCGGGCCTGCTGTTATCGATGTTTACGTTCGTGTTCTCGCTCGTCCTGAACGTGCGCTGGTCGGCGGGCACGGAGGGTCGTCCGAACGAGGGCGCGCTGATGATCTTTGCCGGACTGGTGCCTTACCTCTTTATCGCGGAGGTCATGACACGTTCTGCGTCATGCATCACGTCCGCGTCGAACTTCGTGAAGAAAGTTCGCTTTCCGCTTTCTCTGCTTCCGGTGGTGGTCGTCAATAGCGCGCTCGTGCTGGCCGCAATCAACGCGCTAATCCTCGTTGCCGCCGTCGGAATCCTCTGGGCTGACGTGCCCCCAACCGTCCTGATGCTGCCGCTGATATTCGTGCCGTTGGCGGCGCTTGGCCTCGGTGTCGCATTCCTCTTCGCAACCCTTGGCGTGTTCTTTCGGGACCTGTCGCAATTGAGCCCCCTGCTGGCGCAGTTGCTGATGTTCCTGGCGCCGGTTTGCTATCCAGCCTCCGCGGTTCCACCGGCGTTTGCCAAGGTGGTCGAACTGAATCCGGTGACGTGGTTTGCGACTGCGTTCAGAAACGCAGTTGTGGACGGCGAGGTGACAACGCCAGGCGAATGGGTCAGCCACTCGCTGGCTTGCTTTCTCTTTGCGTTCGCGACATTCGCCTTCTTCCAGCGAACGCGGCGCTCATTCGCCGATGTGCTGTGATGACGGCTGCTTCTGAGCGCGGACAGGACTATTTGCGCGCGCTCGCCGCGCTGTTCGCGCCGTTCATTGAGGACTGCACGGTCGTCGATGTCGGCGCTCACGGTTCGGGCGACGCGGACGTTTACGCGCCGCTGCTTGCCGGCAAAGGTGCGGCGGTTGTTGGCTTCGAGCCCAATCGCGTCGAGTGTGCCCGGCTCAATGAGAAATGGTCGGGCAAGCGCCGCTTCTTTCCGTACGCAATTGGTGATGGCGCCCAAGCCTCGTTTTACGTCTGTCGAGCGCCCCTCACCTCGTCCCTGCTCCGGCCCAATGGACAGCTGCTTGTCCACTTTGAGGGGCTGGCGGAGATGTGCGAGGTGACGGAGGAGATCCCGATATCGACCGTGCGTCTGGACGATATCGAGGGAGTGTCGGCCGCAGACTTCCTGAAACTTGACATCCAGGGCGGGACGCTCCTTGCGCTTCGAAACGCCGAGCGGCTGCTCGAGCGGACGCTTGTCGTGCATGCGGAGACTGAGTTTCTCCAGATCTACCGTGACCAGCCGTTGTTCTCCGAATGCGAGATCTTTCTGCGCCATCGGGGATTCATGTTCCATCATTTCCATAATCCCGAAGGTCGGCGGATGACGCACGGCGGTTACGCGGTCGGACGGGCGCCGTCACAAACGCTCTGGGCAGACGCTGTCTTTGTGCCGTCTTTGCGTCGGCTCGACCAGCTAGCCAGCCGCGAACTGGTCCGCCTCGCCTGGATAACGGAGGCTGTCTACGGGGCCTCGGACATGGCCATGGCTTGCCTGGGACGCTGTCGAGACGCCGAGACCGCTGACCTAGCCACGAGGTTTCGCTCTGTGTTGGCTGCTCATGGGGTGTTGGCATGAACATTCTCGCGGGCGTTGATGCTGCCCGGGCAAAAGTGAGCGCGGGCATTCCCATCGTGCAGGTGCGGGCACTCAGCAAACGATATCACTTGCATCGTGGCCCCGGCCACCTATTGGCGCGGGCATTGTTCGGATCCTTGCTGAAGCAGCCGCCGGCGTATGAGGCACTCAGCGGCGTAAGTTTCGATCTTCTGCCGGGTGATGCGTTGGCTGTCATTGGGCGAAATGGCGCCGGCAAAAGCACGCTCCTCCAGATTTTGGCGGGCGTCCTCAAGCCAACGAGCGGTTCGGTGCAGACGTCGGGGCGTATCGCCGGCTTGCTGGAGTTGGGCAGCGGCTTCAATCCGGAATTCTCCGGACGGGAAAACGTGTTCATCAACGGCGCGATTCTCGGCTTAACCGAGCGTCAGATGCGCGACCGCATTGAGGAGATCATTACGTTTGCCGAGATCGGTGAATATATCGATCGTCCGGTCAAGACATACTCGAGCGGAATGTTCCTGCGCCTGGCATTCAGCGTCGCCATACATGCAGAACCAGACCTCTTGCTCGTGGACGAGGCGTTGGCTGTCGGCGACGTGTTCTTTCAGCAGAAATGTTACGCGCGATTGAACGAGCTTCGCGAGCGCGGAATGACGGTTCTGCTTGTTACGCACTCGATGGCGGACGCCGCCGAGTTCTGCAATCGTGGCGTGGTTCTTTCGCAGGGACGAAAGGTCTTTGAAGGAAGGGGCAAGGAAGCGGTCGAATACTACTTCCATCACGAATATGGAACGCCCACCGGTCAGTACAGGGAAGAGTTCCACGAAGTGCGAGAGAGGGGCGTCCCGGGCGACGCGGCCCTGGCAACGAAGTTGAAGGAAGAGTGGGATCCGTTTCAGGCCAATCCTACCGCGATACTTGATCTCAGCGCGGTCGAGCAGTTCGGGCGATCAACTGCAAAGGCGGTCAGGGCGGTCATCGCAGACCGCAACGGCAAAGCGCGCCGGGTCTTCCAGCAAGGCGAATGGTTGCGGATCTACGTTGAGTTTCTCGTGGATCAGCCGGTCCAGGTGCCTTTGGTCGGTGTCCAGCTAATCAACGCAAAAGGCGTTCTGGTCCATGGCCGCAATTCACTGCAGTTCGATACGCCACCTGAAGCGATTGATACGACGGGTACGAGGCTTCGCTGCGTGCACGACATCAAGCTCGATATCGATGTCGGCGAGTACACGCTCGAATCGGGGCTTGCCGAGTTGCCGAAGGCGATGTTCGACCGTCGCCGCGCCTGCCTTCCTTCGGAGATAGCGCCGCATATTCAGCTGCTGTCTCACATTAGCGCAATGGCTGCCATTTCCGTGATCCACCGGCATCAGGGTAATCCATGTCTGTTTAGCCATTACGGCGTTGCCGACCTGCCGAGCGTGCAACAGCTGTCGCTCGTGCCTCAGGCTGCGCGCCCTGAAAAGTCACCCAGATGATCTCCTACAGCCAAAACTTCGAGGATGTGATTCTCGCCAGGCTCTTCCAGGGCCAGGCGAGCGGATTCTACATCGATGTGGGTGCCTGGGATCCGACCCGTCATTCGGTGACGAGACATTTTTACGACCTAGGCTGGACGGGCATCAATATCGAGCCGGTCTCGCGGCAATTTCAGCTGTTCGCGGAAGAAAGGCCGCGTGATCGGAATCTCAACGTCGCAGTGGCCGACTTGGCCGGGCGGTTGCGTTTCTACGAGTGTAAACAGCTTACGTCTCTGTCGACGGCCAATGAAACGCAAGCCGGGGAGCTGCAACGCGCCGGGTACGAAGTCATTTCCTACGAAGTACCGGTCGTGACGCTTGAAGAGGTGATCGCTGGCTGCGGAGACCGGGTGATCGACTTCTTGAAGATTGACGTCGAGGGGTTCGAAGAAACGGTGCTCCGCGGTCTTGATTTGAGGACGCGCCGGCCACGCGTGCTTGTTATCGAAGCGACGTTGCCGTCCGTCAAAATCGAGGACTGGGATCAGATCGACAGGATCCGCAACTGGGATGACTGGGAGCCAGCCATACTTGCGGCTGACTATGAGCTTGCCTGGTACGACGGTCTCAGCCGCTTCTATCTGCGGAGGGAGGATGCAGGTCTGCGAAAGCGCCTTTCCCTCCCGCCATGTGTTCATGATGGAGTTGAGCTTGCGGAAGTTCATGAGCTCAAGCGTGCCCATCAGGTGTTGCTGCAGGAGCGAGAAGACGTCCTAAACACCAATCGGCGTCTCGTGGGTGAGCTGCGTGCGGTCGAAGGCGACCGGACCGAAAAGGCCAGCGTCCTTGAACGTGTCGAACGAGAGCTCGCGAACCTGCAGAGCAGCCAAATGGCGCTGGCGAAAGAGCGTGAAGACGTTCTGGAGGCGAATGAGCGGCTCGCGGAGGAATTGCGAGCCGTTGATGAAGATCGTGCTGCAAAGGCTGTCAATCTTGAGGGGCTCGCTGCGGAACTGTCCGAGCTTAGAACAAGCCGCCAGCAGCTGCTCGATGAGCGCGAGACGATTCTAAGTGTCAACCAAAGCGTGGAAAGCCAGCTACGGTCGGTTGAGGCGGATCAAGCCAACAAGGCGGACGTGATCGCGAGGCTCGCTCAGCAAGTGACCGAGTTGGCGGGTGAGTGCCAGGCCTCGACCGAGGCACGCGAGAAGTTGCTGGAGACCAATACGCGTTTGCGGAGTGAACTGCGTACCATCGGCGCCGACCGGACCGAAAAGGAAGCCACTATCGAGCGCCTTGACCGAGAAGTCGCCGAACTCAAGACCGACCGGCTGGCTATTTTGGAAGCCCGCGACAAGGTTCTTCAGGCAACGCAGCGCCTGGAGACCGAGCTTAGGGCTGTCGAAGCCGACCGCGCAGAAAAGTCGCAGGTCATCGAACGCCTGAACGTGGATCTTGAGCGTGCCTCGCTCGAGAACACGATTCAGTCCCATAAGCTGCTTGCCAAGGACCAGGTTATCGAGCTGGCGGCGATCCGCAACCTCAACGGAAAGGCGGTGCTGCGCGGGCTTGCCGATCTGCGCGCGCGGCGCCGGCATACGGTGCCGGCCTACGGCGATTACGTTCCCGCCGAAGCGACCGGAAACGGCTTGCACGTGGCGATTGACACGCTCGAGATCGTCTTTGGCGTCTCTGGCGGCGTCGAGACCTATATGAAGATGCTGACCAGTGCGCTGCTGGAGGGGGGGCGGCGCGTTACGCTCATTTGCCTGCCAGACCAGGTTGCGCCACTGCGCAAGGTGTTTGGTGCCAGGGTCGGCTACTTCGTGATGCGCAGGAGTGCCGCGATCGGGTTGGCGATCGATGTGTCGAACCGGCTCCTCAGCCGCACCCGACGATTGAGCGCAACGACTTCGATGGCGACGTTCTCGCGGCTGCGCGAAGATATCGGCGTGGATATTCTCCACAGTCCTGTTCAGATCTTCTCTGTCCTTGACTTCCGTGTTCCTTCCGTCCTGAACCTGCACGACCTGCAGCACCTTCATTTTCCCGAGAACTTCTCCCCGTCGGATATCGAAGCCCGCAACAGGCTGTACGGCCTCTCGGCGTCCCTTGCGGATGCGATCGTCGTGTCCTCCGACTTCGTCCGGAACGATCTCATCAACCAGATGAGGGTGCCGGCCGCCAAGGTCTTTACGGTGCCGGTCACCTGGGATCCGAGAGTGATCGCGGGCCTTGATGGCTTCAGCGTCCAGGATGCGATCTCGCTGTACAAGCTACCATCGACTTACGCGATATATCCGGCGCAGTTCTGGCCGCACAAAAATCATGCGAGGCTTGTTCAAGCGCTGCGGATTGTGCGCGACAAGTGTCCCAATGTCGATCTGAAGCTGGTCTTTACCGGTTACCGCGGGCATTCCGGCTGGCCGGCCGTGCAAGCAACCATCGAACAGCTGGGCCTCGGCGCGGATGTCATTTGCCTTGACCACGTTCCGGTCGATCATCTCGCGGCAATTTATAAGGGCTCTCTCTATTGCGTGATGCCCTCGACGTTCGAAGCCTCAAGCTATCCTGTCATCGAGGCTCAAGTGCTCGGTGTGCCTGCGATGTGCTCGAACGTCACGTCGTTACCTGAACTGACGCGCGGCGGCGCTGGCCTGCTCTTCGACCCGTTCGATGTCGAGGACATCGCGGCCAAGATGCTGCGATGGCTCGGTGATCCCGACGATCGCCAGACGCACGCCGAGCGCGCGCACGCGAAGGCAGGCCGGGATCATGACATCGAGAAGTACATCGCGGGTCTGGCTGGCGCTTACGACTATGCACGCGGGGAGAGAAGTGAACGATTCAACGCGTGTGTGGCGGCGGCACAGCCTGGGTGACCGCTCTTTCGGGATGCGGTGCGTGTTTTCGGTTTGATGATTCAGCAGCGACTTTAAGAAGTAAATTGAATGAACATTCGATTCCAGGTCTCCAAGCCGGTTTTGTGCGGTAACGAACGGCGTTACGTCATCGACGCGATCGATTCCGGCTGGATCTCCAGCAACGGCGCGTATCTCCAGAAGTTCGAGCACGCGATCGCGAAGACGTTACAGGTTGACGAGTGTCTTTCCGCGAGTAACGGAACGACCGCGCTTCACCTGGCGTGTCTTGCGCTTGGATTGCGTGCCGGCGAGGAGGTCATTGTTCCTTCGCTGACCTATGTCGCTTCGGCCAATGCCGTTCGCTACTGCGGCGCAACTCCGGTGTTCGTTGATTGCGATCTGAAAACCTGGAACGCCACCGCCGAATTCATCGAGCGGGCCTGGACACCGCGCACCGCCGGCGTCTTGGCGGTTCATTTATACGGACTGCCAACGGACGTCGCGCAAATTGCAGAACTGTGCCGGGATCGTGGCGCGTGGCTGCTTGAGGATTGTGCTGAAAGCCTCGGCGCGAAGGTGTTCGGCAGACCAGCGGGTAGTTTCGGCGACGCGGCGACGTTTAGTTTCTATGGGAATAAAACCATTTCGACGGGAGAGGGTGGCGCAGTCCACGTCCGTGATCCTGCGCGTCGCCGTCACGCCAAGATGCTGCGTGGTCAAGGAATGGATCTCGAGCGCAGGTACTGGCATCCCATCTTGGGCTACAACTACCGAATGACCAACATTGCGGGAGCAATCGGTCTTGGTCAGATCGAGATGCTCGATTTTCATCTCGGCGAACGCCGGCGGATCGCCAAGCGGTATGCGGAGCGGCTTCACCCGCTCGAAGTGGAGGGCCTCCTGCAGCTGCCGGCGCAGATCGCAGGTTATGAGGGGACCTACTGGCTATTCTCGGCGGTCCTGACAGCCGGCGGGGAAAAGCGCCGGGAGACCATCATGCGTCACCTCGCCCGAGATTACGGCATTGAGACGCGGCCATTCTTTGTGCCCATGCATCACCTGCCGATGTACGCGTCCGGCGAGAAGCTTCCCAATACGGAATTCCTCTCGGCGCATGGGATCAATTTTCCGACCTACACGGGTCTTCGGGATGAGGAAATCGACGAGATCTGCGCGGCAATCACCGACCTGGTGCGTCGCTCAGCATAGTCCGCGCGTGAGACAGAAACCCGATACCGGAATTCGATGATGAATGACCTCGAGCGCAGCCTCGCATTCAACCCGAAACCAGAGCAGATCGCGCATGTCCGCAGTCTGCCGCGCGCAGAGCTGCCAGGCTTCGCGGTAGTTGTTCCCTCGTTCAATCAGGCGAAGTTCCTGCGGGAGACGCTAGAGTCCGTTCTCGCACAGGGCTACCCCAAGCTGGAAATCTTCGTCGCCGACGGCGGATCGTCCGATGGATCCGTCACTATTCTGGAAGAATACGCCCGAGTTCATCCCGGCCTTGTTCGCTACGACAGCCGGCCGGATGGAGGACATCATCACGGTGTCAACAAGGGCATTGCCAATACGACGGCTGAAATAATCGCCTGGATCAATTCGGACGATGTCTATCTAACCGACACGTTCTGGAAGGTCGCAACCTTCTTTCACTACAATCAAATGGCAATGGTCGTGTACGGCCGCAACCGGTACGCAGACCGGGATCTGAACCCCGTCATTGATTACCCGGTCGATTGGAGTCCGCTGCTGTCCGAGCAGCGCCGACGCATGATGCATTTCTGTCTCGTGCCGCAGCCGTCGCTGTTTTTCAAACGCATCGCCGTAACGCTATGTGGCGCGCTCGGTTCCAAGATCCTCGACTATGAGCTCTGGATGCGTTGGCAGGAGAATGTGCCGTTCTACTTTTGCGATGACTATTTTTCATTGTCGCGACTGCATGACGACGCAATCACCGCCAATGCGAATCGAAAGTTGCTGCGCGGGATCTGCGAGACCGTGCATCAATATTACGGCGTCGTGCCCTTTAGCTGGGCCTTCAAATACGCATACACGATCGAGCACGGTGCGGCGTGGGCGCGCGGCGCAGCGCCCTCAGCAAGCCGAAAGGTACAGCTCATGGCGCGGTGGCACTGGATGGTCATGAATCTACGTTGGTCGCCACGGCTCGCGTCACGATCCATGCGGAGTGTCAGGACGTGGGCGGCCCAGGTTCGCCGCATAGCTGCCTAAGGAGACGTGCTGATGGAGAAGACAGAGATTCCGATTACGGTCGTTGTCCCATCGTACAATCAGGGCCGCTTTATCGATGACACAATAACCAGTCTGCTGGAGCAGGACTATCCGGCACTCGATATCCTGGTGATGGACGGAGGCTCGACGGATGACACTGTCGAACGCCTGAAGCGCTACGGTGACCGCATCACCTGGATCAGCGAGCGGGATTTTGGCCAATCGGACGCGATTGCCAAGGGATTCGCACGGGCGCGCGAGGGGTGGATCACCTGGCTGAACTCAGATGACGTTCAGTGCAATCGCGCGCTTTGGGCGGTTAACGAGGTCGTCGCGCGTAACCCTGAGGTGGAGGTCGTCGTCGGCAACGGCCATTACATGGATGAGGATGGCAATAATCCTAGGCCTTACCCAACAATTCCTGTCGGTCCGACAATCGACGTAGCCGGCCAAATGTTCGAGAAAGGCTATGTTGCGCAGCCTTCGATATTCTTCCGCAAGTCTGCTTACACGAAGGCGGGCGGAATAAACCGCGCGCTGAAGTTTTGCATGGACTACGACCTATGGACACGCCTTGCGCTTGCGGGTTGTCGGTTTGCCGCATGCGACGTCGACATCTCGGGTAACCGCTGGTATGCGACGACCAAGTCGGCGGGGCAGACGCTCGAACTCCTGGCTGAAGTCGCGGCAGTGCAGGTCAAGCATTTTGGGCGGGTCTCACCGTACTTCGTGCAGGCCATCAGTGACAATCTCTACCAAACGCTGCACGGCGATCACTATGGCGACACGCACCACATGGTCTATCGCCTGCTCTATTTCAAAGCCGTTTGGCTATGGCTGAACATACGCCGGCCGTCTTATTGCCTGCGCGGACTGTTTCGTGAGACGATCGCAAAATCGGGCCCTCTCGTTGGCGACAGGCTGACAATCGGTGATTGCTGGCGCGGTCTGCGCAAGGCGATCGGCGGGACAAAGGTCGCGGCATGACGGTCAGCCTTGAAATCGTTCATCTGCGACCAGGTCATGCCACGTTGCTGGCCGAGCTCTTTGCCGTGATCGCTGCCGATCAGCGCAGCAGTCGTTTTCACCCGCATCCATTCACGCAAGCCGAAGCCGCGCGCATCTGCAGCTACCGCGGAAACGATAGATATCTGGCGCTTCGGGCGGACGATCGGCTTTTGGCCTATGGATTGCTGCGAGGTTGGGATGAGGGCTTCGCCGTTCCAAGCCTTGGCATCTATGTCGTACCCGAACTCCGGGGGAGCGGCGCGGCACGGCTTCTGATGGAGCACCTCCATCTGACCGCTCGGCTATCGGGCGCCAAGCAGATCCGCCTCAAAGTCTATCCGGACAACATCTCAGCCCAAAGATTGTACGTGTCGCTCGGCTACCGCTTTTCCGATCGTCGCGAGACGGATCAGCTGGTTGGGATTCTTGATCTGTCGCACGAGTCCTCGGGCGCGCATTAAATGCCTATCGTACCAGAGTGGAAGACGATCCTTCGTCAAGTAAGCGGCTTTCGGCTTGGCCAGCTCCAGGCCTATCCGCCACGGCCGATTCGACCGCCAGCGACCGGAGTGGACTACATAAGCCCGCTCTCCATTTCCATAGTCACACCCGTCCTGAACCAGGTCCCGTTTGTTGCCCAGGCCATCGAGAGCGTGCTCAGCCAAAACGTCGCGCCTATGGAATACATCATCATCGATGGGGGGTCGACAGATGGTACGACTGAAACTATCGCGGTCTACCGCAAGTATTTGAGCCATTACGAGAGCAAAAAGGATAATGGGCAATCAGATGCGCTCAATAAGGGCTTTGCCCTCGCATCGGGCGACATTCTCGGCTGGCTCAATGGCGACGATTTTCTGCTTCCGGGTGCGCTCCAATTCGTCGCTCGTTTCTTCGCCCTGCACCCCGATGTGGACGTGGTCTATGGCGACCGGATTGTAGTGGACCGCGACAGCCGAGAGATCGGCCGCTGGATGCTTCCGAGTCATTCAGACCGGATACTCTCATGGGTCGATTACATTCCCCAAGAGACGATCTTCTGGCGGCGACGTCTCTGGGAGCGCGTTGGATCGCATCTCGACGACTCCTTTGAGTTTGCGATGGACTGGGAATTGCTGGTGCGGTTCCGGGAATTCGGGGCGCGTTTCTGCCACCTGCCACGGTTTATTGGCGCTTTCCGTGTGCATCCCGACCAGAAGACGACAGCTCAAAAGGACCTTGGCCTCGTCGAGATGAACAGAATTCGCGCGCGTTGCCTGGGCTATGTCCCGTCAGCAGCCGAGCTGAGACTTGCCGTATTTCCCTACGTGCTTCGCCATATCGGGCGCGAGTGGTGCTCACGCTTGACGTGAACCGAATTCGCGCTTCCAGGCGGGCCGCATCCTATCGCTGAAAGCCGAGCAGACAGCAAGCAATATTCGAAGATTACGCAAACAAGGACTACTCAAAAATGAAAAAGGCACTGATCACGGGCGTTACCGGCCAGGATGGCGCGTACCTGGCGGAGCTACTCCTCTCCAAGGGCTATGAAGTGCATGGCATCAAGCGCCGGACCTCGCTCTTCAACACCGACCGGATCGACCATCTCTACCAGGATCCCCACGAGAAAAACCGCCACTTCATTCTTCACCATGGTGACATGACCGACTCGTCCTCTCTGGTGCGTATCGTTCAGCAAGTGCAGCCCGATGAGATCTACAATCTGGCCGCGCAAAGCCACGTCGCCGTGAGTTTCGAAGAGCCGGAATACACCGCCAATTCCGACGCGCTGGGAACCCTGCGCGTGCTTGAGGCCATTCGCATCCTCGGTCTGGAAAGGAAGACACGCTTTTATCAGGCCAGCACGTCCGAACTTTATGGTCTCGTTCAGGAGATCCCGCAGAAGGAAACAACGCCGTTCTATCCGCGCAGCCCTTATGCCGTGGCGAAGCTCTACGCCTACTGGATAACGGTGAACTACCGTGAGGCTTACGACATGTACGCCTGCAACGGCGTTCTGTTCAACCACGAGAGCCCGCTGCGCGGCGAGACATTCGTGACGCGCAAGATTACGCGCGGCCTGGCTCGCATCAACCTGGGCCTTCAGGATTGCTTGTACCTTGGTAACCTCGACGCCAAGCGCGATTGGGGCCATGCAAAGGATTATGTCGAAATGCAGTGGATGATGCTGCAGCAGGACAAGCCGGAGGATTTCGTTATTGCTACCGGTATCCAATACAGCGTGCGCCAGTTTGTCGAAACCGCCGCCCACGAAATCGATTTGCGGATCAACTGGAAAGGGTCGGGCGTAAACGAGAAAGGTTACGATGCCGCCGGCAACTGCATCGTCGCGGTCGATCCACGTTATTTCCGGCCGACTGAAGTGCAAACCTTGCTAGGCGATGCCTCCAAGGCGAGAACCAAGCTTGGTTGGCAGCCAAAGATCTCCTTCAAGGAGCTCGTGAAGGAAATGATGGGCGAGGACCTGAAAGCGGCGCAGCGCGATGAGCTGATCAAGCGGCACGGATTTAGCGCATTCAATTATCACGAGTAGTGCGATGAACAAATACAGCAAGATCTTTATCGCCGGACATCGTGGCATGGTCGGCTCCGCCATCGTCCGGCGGCTCCAAAGATCCGGATATGAAAACTTGCTAACCTGCGCGCGGTCCCGTCTGGATCTGACCAATCAGGCAGCTGTTGCGCAGTTTCTTGCGGGAGAGAAGCCCGAGTACATCTTTTTGGCGGCGGCCAAGGTCGGTGGCATACACGCGAACGACAACTATCGCGCGGAATTCATCTATCAGAATCTCATGATCGAGGCGAACATCATTCATGCGGCCTGGCTGGCCGGCGTGACACGTATCCTGTTTCTCGGATCAAGTTGCATTTACCCGCGAGGCTGCGCTCAGCCGATCAAGGAAGAGTACTTGCTCAGCGGGCTATTGGAGCCGACGAACGAACCCTACGCAATCGCCAAAATTGCGGGGATCAAGCTGTGCGAGAGTTACAATCGGCAATACGGAACGCAGTACGTTTCCGTGATGCCCACGAACCTGTACGGCCCCAACGATACTTACGACTTGAACAATAGCCACGTCCTGCCAGCTCTCATCCGTAAGGCCCACGAGGCGAAGGAGAGGGGGGATGCGACTTACCCTGTCTGGGGATCGGGACGGCCGCGACGCGAATTTCTGTACGTCGACGACATGGCCGACGCATGCGTATTCCTCATGGAGCGAACTGACATCCGCGATGGAATATTCAATATTGGCACCGGAGAGGATAGCACGATCGGCGAACTCGCCCATACAGTCAACGAGGTGATCGGGTTCAAAGGATCGATCGTCTTCGATCCGACGAAGCCCGATGGGACACCCCGCAAGCTACTCAATGTTGATCGAATGATCGAATTGGGTTGGCTCGCCAAGACCGGCCTCAAAGAGGGTATCGCCAAAGCTTATGCTGACTTTCTGCAAGCGCAGGCCCGGAGGCAGGTTTAAGTCCGACCGCCCAGCTATTCCGTAACGCTGACGAGCGCGTCATCATAATCTTGGTACGCCGTGTGCAGACCTTACCCCACCTTCAGTCGTCGAGAATACCAGCTTGCGATGGTCGTCGTCTTTGACCGAGCGATCACCCCGCTCGGCAGCTTAGAGCGAAGCCACGAATTCGCTCAGTGGAGGGATACTTATGGCAGATCATCCGGTCAGCAGGATCGCTCTATTCATCGATGGGCTAAATCTGTACGCCACGTCCAGGGCGCTCGGCTTCGAGGTCGATCACAAACGCCTGCTAAAGCAGTTCGAAAGTCACGGGCGTCTGCTGCGGGCCTTCTATTACACAAGGACGACCGAGAGCCCGGAACCTTCCACTATACGCCCCTTGATCGATTGGCTCGACTACAACGGCTTCACCGTCGTCACTAAACCGACTAGGGAGTTCACGGACGCGTGCGGCCGGCGCAAAGTCAAATGCAGTATGGATGTCCATCTCGCGGTCGATGTCATGGAGCTTGCCGGCCATGTGGATCGGATCGTGCTGTTTTCAGGCGACGGCAATTTCCTCCGGCTGGTGATGGCTGTCCAGCGGCTAGGTGTGCACGTAACCGTGGTCGCGACTGCGGCTACTCAGCCGGCCATGATCGCCCACGAATTGCGCCGTCAGGCCGATGCGTTTATCGACTTGCTCGAACTCAAACCGAAGATCGGCCGCGTAATCGTCAGGCGCTCTGTCGTAGCACCAAACGCGGATCGAACTGGGCCGGTGCGTGGCAACGACACAGAGCCCATAGTTTAGGAATGGTGTCGGCTTCCCGCGCCGTCGGGAAACGATTTGCGCAGCTTCGATCGCCCAGGTTTAACCAATCAGCGCAAGCTCATTGCGGTTGAATTGAAGAGACGAGCTCCATGAGAGCGAGAGCGGTGCGAACCAGCCACTGAGGGACTGACACATCAAAGCGGGTTTGCGCTTCCTTCTTCGTATCTGGCGCTCACGATGAGCTGCTGCCGGTTTGATGGACACCGAGATTGGGTGTTTTATCAAGCCGGAGGTTGGTCATGCAGAGACGGAAGTTCAGCCGAGAGTTCAAGATCGAAGCGGTCAAGCTTGTCAGGGAACGCGGGGTGTCCGTGGCGCAAGCCGGCCGCGACCTGGGGGTTCATGAGAACGTACTGCGCAAATGGGTGAAGGAGTTCGGCTCTGACCCGGTGCCAGGCCTTTCCCGGCCACGGGCAGATGAAGCCGGAGCAGCAGGAGATCGAGCGGCTGCGCCGCGTGGTCGCCAAGCTGAAGGCCGAGCGGGATATCCTAAAAAACCGTCCAGCGGCGTGGCGCGCCTGTGCGGGGTAGAAACACCTTGTGCTACCTTTGTCGCTTGGAGGGTAGCGGCCGTCAGCTTATTGGAGGCACTGTCCCCGTTAAAAAACGTGGTCCATGGGTGCATGCGGACTTGAGAGTGGTGACGTCGCTCCGGTGGCGATCCCGATTAGGAAGATGACGATTTGGCATAACCCAAACCCTCCTGCTCATCAATGAATGGAGGACCTGTTTATGCCCAAGGCGACGACCAGTGACCGCCCGGAGTTGAAGCCGGTAAATTTCGGCGCGGCCGCCATCGACATCGGATCAAAGATGCACATGGCTGCGGTGAACCCAGCCTGCACTGACATGCCGGTGCGCATGTTCGGCACATTTACACAGGACCTACATGATCTGGCGGACTGGTTCAAAGCGTGCGGCGCGACCAGTGTCGCGATGGAATCCACTGGGGTCTATTGGATCCCGGCCTATGAGATCCTGGAACAGCGCGGGTTTGAGGTGATCCTAGTCAACGCGCGGTACGCTAAGAATGTGCCCGGACGCAAGACCGATGTCAGCGATGCCGCGTGGTTACGCCAGCTTCATTCCTATGGCCTGTTACGCGGTAGCTTCCGTCCCGATGCCGAGATTGCGACTCTGCGCGCCTATCTGCGCCAGCGGGAGCGGTTGGTCGAATATGCCGCCGCGCATATCCAGCACATGCAGAAGGCCCTGATGGAGATGAACCTGCAGCTCCATCACGTGGTTGCGGATATCACCGGCGCGACCGGCATGCGGATTATCCGAGCCGTTGTTGCAGGCGAGCGC
Organism: Bradyrhizobium sp. CCBAU 11361; assembly: GCF_028128935.1. Taxonomy (NCBI): domain Bacteria; kingdom Pseudomonadati; phylum Pseudomonadota; class Alphaproteobacteria; order Hyphomicrobiales; family Nitrobacteraceae; genus Bradyrhizobium; species Bradyrhizobium sp. CCBAU 11361. The sequence goes on along the minus strand of NZ_LBJZ01000163.1, from coordinate 410 downwards.
AATCCCGACGTGTTGGCAACCTATCGGGACGTGCGTTGTCATTCTTCGACCGAGACAATCCGCGCGGCACTGGTGGGCAACGACCGGGAAGAACATGTCTTCGCCCTCCGTCAATCGCTGGAACTATACGACGTTTACCAGGCGAAGATGCTGGACTGCGACCGCAAGCTCGAAGCCTTGATCGCCGTATTGAGCAACAAAGGGGCAAAGCGGGCGCAAAGTTATCAAAGCCACGCGTTAAGACCAAGCAGGTCAACACACCTACCTTCGATGTCAGGGCCGCGCTGTACGGAATGCTCGGCGTCGATTTGACTGAGATCCATGGGTTAGGTCCGTCCCTCTCGCTGAAGCTCATCGGCGAGTGCGGCACGGATCTGAGGGCATGGCCGAGCGCCAAGCACTTCACCTCC
>NZ_LBJZ01000162.1:0-53735 GCF_028128935.1 Bradyrhizobium sp. CCBAU 11361 | reverse complement strand
GATATTTCGTGAGCGAGGGACTCCAGTCGGCAGGGACCGCCTCGAGTGCGACGTTGCGCGGCACTGGCTGGCCGACGACGATCTTCTCGCGCATCTCGACCGGGCGGATCTTGTGCTCGGTCACGTAAGTACGGGTCTTGGTGCGGTATTCCGGCTCGATCTGCACGGCGGCATCGCCGGCGCCCGTGGTCGTGGCGACCGTGGACTGGGCCATTGCGCCCGTCGAGATCAGCGCGGCAGCCGGGCAGCAGCAGCTTCTTCAGGAATATCTCCTTGCCCCTGAATGCGGCGCTGCGTGAACCCCGAGTAATGGCAATCGTTCCGGGAGCACGACAGGTTCCGATACGCTCTCTGGCATTTTATGCGCTGTAGCATGGGATGCGAATTTTAGAACGCGCAGTTTCGGCAGCCTCGACCAACAAGGTCGAATTGTTTGGACCTGCAACTATCCCTTCCCTTGCCCGTTCCCAAGCATGGAGTTTGGGCTAATGACAATATTCGGAAGAAAACCACGTTCTCCCCGCAGAAGGACCAATCAAGAAGCGTGGATGGCAATCGACGGGGCTTTCGCGACGAGGAGATGTTCGGTGTTGGACATCTCCAAAGGCGGCGCGACAATCAGGGTCGAGGATCTAACGTTCGTCAGGCCCGTGTTTCAACTTAAACTCTTTCGCGCGGACCAGGGTAGGCGTTGCAAGGTTTCATGGCAAAAAGGTCTCCTGATCGGCGTCGAGTTCTGTTGAGTGACTATGAGGTGATACCCGCATGCAAACAGTCGAGACGACTAATCCAAAGGTGGCAAGGCGCTGCCGCTATGACCAACATCGCGGGCAAAAAACAACCTTGAGGATAGGGGGCTCGCTCGTCACAGGGTTGGTCCGGTCGGTCATGGAAGTTAAGTCCCCCAGCAACCCCACACGCTGGATCATCACCGTTCTTGCCAAGCCGAGCATCGCAGCCTAACCGAGCAAATCCACCATTCGAAGGAGTGCTTGGTCGAGGAAAATGATGGGAAAGTTGGACCACAAGGTCTTTCCGCGAGCGATTCTCTTTCTCAAGAAATTCCATCGTCACTTTCATTCGATCTTCGTCGTCAAAAATCTGGGTTCGGCGTTCGTAGAGCTGCACCAGCCCTGGATCGAGGAGATTGCATAGCCAAGACGGCAAATGCGCTAATTGCGATCGATGGATGATCGAGCCAGGTTCGTACTACTTGCTGCTGCAACGTCTCACCCAAGCTGACGTGACCGTCTTCGTCGCACAGAGTCCTTGTATCCGGGCGCTCCTGATAGATTGGTGCCCCGTCGATCGGCGGCTCGGAAGGGCTCCCGAAGGCGCGGCTCAATCGGACCAATTTGGCATTGCCGGATTGCCGGCCATCCTGTAGACGAGCCGCGCACCGTTGCCGACCACCTTTCAGCGGTCGCCCGCAGCGGGGCCTGTAGCTCAATGGTTAGAGCCGGCCGCTCATAACGGTCTGGTTGCAGGTTCGAGTCCTGCCGGGCCCACCATTTCTCGAAAGAAGAAGAAGAGAAGAAGATCAAAGCCTTGGCTCCGGGATGTCCGCGGGTGGGACACTTTGGTGAGGCATTTGCTCCTATCTGGCCGTGTCGCGCCACGGCCTCTACTATTTCCGGTGGCCATTGCGCGTTGGGTCGATGGACCGAAAATCATTAAGCGTGAAAGTCTCACTACAAACACGCGATCCGAAGGGAGCATTTCGCCTGTCACGCGTACTAAGCTAAGCGCCGCTCCCCTTATCGGGTTGAGCGGCGTCTTCATTTTCCGAGAATGTTATCGGCAACGCAAGCCGATTGCCCAAACACTCCAGTTGATTTTGAACGAGCGGCGGGCGATCCGCGCTGCTCAGAAGTAAGGAAGTCCAAGAACAACTCTGCCCGCGCCACGCGGTCACTGGCCCCCTTGGCGATCTGGTTGAGTAGAGCCTTGAGTTCCGGAGAGCCGGCCTTGAGCGGCTCCGACGGCGTCAGGGAGAGCGTCGATAGGTCTTGTTCATTGCCTTGACCGGCTGGAGGGCTCTCAAAGCTGGGCGAGATGATTGGCCACCCTGACCGGCTCGGGCAGAACCTTGCGGGCGACGAGCCAGTCGGCGGCCTTTTGCAGCTCGCTGACGAACTGCTCGTCATTGACCGCGAAATAGCGATACTGGCGCTTCAGCGCGATGAACTGGTCGCGGAGCTCATCGCTGTACTTGCCGGTCTTCTGCGCGATGTACTCGGCGTCCTTGGCGTTCTCCGAGGCCCATTTCCCTTCGGCGCGGAACGCATCGTTCACGGCCCGCACCAGCGCGGGATTGTCCGTCGCGAATTTGCGAGTGGTCAGGTAGGACGTGTAGTCGATCTGGAATTCGAGATCGCGGCCTTCCAGGAAGATGTCGTGCGCCTTGTATTCAAGCCGCGCGATATCGACGCCGGGGCTCCACATCGACCAGGCGTCGACCTTGCCGGAGGCAAGTGCCGGCGCGGCATCAGGCGGATTGAGATAGACGAACTTCACCGCGGAACGGTCAACCTTGTGCTTCTCCAGCGCGGCGACCAGCAGGAATTCTCCAAGGCCGGAGCGGTTGACCGCAACTGACTTGCCGACGAGGTCTTCGACCTTGTCGATGCCGGAGCCGTCCTTGGCAATGATCGCCGTGGTGCGGGGCTCGTAGACCACGAACTGTGTGAACACCAGCGGCGAGCCTGCAATGATCGCGGCGAGCGCCGGGGTCGTGCTGCCGCCGAAGCTGAAGTCGGCGCTTCCGCCCGTGACCGCCTGCAGGGTCGGCGCATGGTTCGGGAAGGGGCCGAGCCATTCGACCTTGATGCCGTCCTTGGCCAGCACTTTCTCGAACTCGCCACGCTCCTTGGCGATCAGGTTGAGGCCGCTCAAGCCCCAGGTCAGGCGAACTGTGTCGGTGGTCCGGCCAGGTGCGGCTTGGGCGAATTCGCTGATATTCATGCCAGCGAGCGCGCCAATGCCAAAAGCTGCGGAGCCGAGGAAGCTGCGCCGGGATGGTTTGGCGGATGAAAAGTCGGACATGTCGGCCTTCCGGATGACTAGCTGTGAGAATGGGGGACCACGCCAAGCTCGCCGAGGAGATCGGCGCGCGAGATAGGTGTCGAGCCGTCACGCACGGCGCGATGCTCGAAAGCGATCGCGCCGTTGCGCATCACGAGGATCCGATCGGCGAGGGTGATCGCTTCGTCGACATCGTGGGTGACGAGCAGGACGCCCGGCTGATGATTGGCCACCAGTTCGCGGACCAACTGGTGCATGCGGATACGGGTCAGCGCATCGAGCGCGGCAAACGGCTCGTCAAGCAGCAGAAGCTCGGGCTGCTGCACCAGCGCGCGGGCGAGGGCGACGCGCTGGGCTTGCCCGCCGGAGAGATGGCGGGGCCAGTCTTCGAGCCTGTCACCGAGGCCGACCTCGGTAAGCGCTTCGGCGGCGCGCTCGCGAGGATCCGGAACCTGCAAGCCAAGCGCCACGTTGTGCCAAAGATTGTCCCACGGCAGGAGCCGATGCTCCTGAAACACCACGGCCGGCCGGCGGGGTGCCACGATACGACCACGCTGGATGGGATCGAGCCCAGCCAGCGCCCGTAACAGCGTTGTCTTGCCGCACCCGCTCTCGCCGAGCAGGGCGACGAACTCCCCACGATCGATGCGCAGGTTCAATTTCTCGATCACGACGCGGCTGCCGTAGCTGCGGACGAGGTTGCTGACAACGACAGCCGGTCCGGATTCGAATGGCGTAGAAGACTGCGGAGCGACGTGCACGTTCATCGCTCCGCTCCGTAGTTCGGATGCCAGGCGAGGAGGCGACGTTCGAGAAAGCGGGCAATGGCGTCGGCCGCGACGCCGATCAGCGCGTAGATCACGATCGTCAGGACGATCACATCTGTGCGCAGAAATTCGCGCGCATCCATCGCGAGGAAGCCGATCCCCGATTGGGCACCGATGGTTTCAGCCACCACCAGCGCGAGCCAGGCCGTGGCCAGGGCATAGCGGACGCCGGTCAGGATCGAGGGCAACGCGCCGGGAAGGATGATGCGTCTGATCAGCTGGATCGAGCTCAGGCCCTGGACCCGACCAAGTTCGAGCAACTTGGGATCGACCTGGCGGATGCCGAGCACGGTGTTGATGTAGATCGGGAACGTGACGCCGAGCGCGACAAGGAAGATCTTTTCCGCTTCGCCGACGCCCAGCCAGACGATGACGAGGGGGAGCGCGGCGAGGAAAGGGACGGCCCTGATCATCTGCACGCTGCGGTCGATCGCGGCCTCCGCGATTCGCGAGAAGCCGACAAGAACGCCCAGCGTGGCGCCAACCGCAGCACCGACCGCAAAGCCGGCTGCGGCACGCAGCAGGCTGACGCCGAGGTCGTTCAACAGGCTCCCGGTGGTCGCAAGCCTGAATGCTGTTCGGATGACCTTGCTCGGCGCGGGCAGAACCTGTGGCGAAAGCCATCCCGCCTGTGCAAGCGCCTCCCAGACAATGACGAGTAGCACGGGCGCGATCCAGGACAGGAGCTGAAGGCCGCGAGCACCAAGCTTGCTTCCTCGCGCCGGCGATTGAACGCTGCCCTGCGATGACGGCGCGTCATCCGCACCGATCACCGTGTGGTCGATTTGGCTCAGTTCGATATTGCTCAAGACGTGAGACCCCGTTCCACGCACTGCATCTGATGCAGGAGGTGCGATTCCAACAACTTGCCATCCGCGGAAAATGTCCCACGAAATGGGCTCGACAGAAATAGAGCACTATTTCAATTGTCGTTCGCTCAGGAGTGATCTGCTGCCGTCACGGCACCGGTGCGCGACAAAGAAAATCTTTTGAGGTGGATGTGCTTGATCTTTCGTCAGCCCGCGGCGAGAACGCGTACCGATGCGATGGCATAGCGAGAGAAAGTTGCGGGAGAGCATGATGGCGATTGCACCCATTCGTTTCGGCATCTGGGCGCTGGTGCATGGGCCGCGAGCTACGCACCATGACCCGGAAGAGCCCTATGATGCGTCATGGGAGCGTAATCGGGATCTGGTGCTCGCAGCCGAAGAGCTCGGTTATGACTCTACGCTGATCGCGCAACATACGATCAATCCACATCAGGAAGATCTCGATCAACTTGAGGCCTGGAGCGCCGCGGCGGCAATTGCGGCGCTGACCACTCGAATCGAGATCATCGCCGCGATCAAGCCCTATCTCTATCATCCCGTCGTGCTGGCGAAGCTCGCACTCGGCATCGAGAACATCAGCCGCGGCCGCTTTGCGATCAACCTCGTCAATGCCTGGAACCGCCCGGAATTGGAGAAGGCGGGGATTGGCTTTCCAGATCATGACGCTCGGTATGCTTATGGCACGGAATGGATCTCGGTAGTCTCGCGCCTGATGGAGGGTGAACGCCTCAACTACAGAGGCGATCACTTCAACGTCTCCAACTATGCGCTGCGCCCGACCAGCCTGTACCGCAAGCGCCCTGCCATCTATGTCGGCGGAGAATCCGAGCCAGCGCGCGACCTGGTCGCTGGCCATGGTGACGTCTGGTTCATCAATGGTCAGCCCCTGGAGGATGTGGCCGGCCTGATCGCCAATGTCGCCGCGCGTCCGCGGGGTGCGGCGCCGCTTCGTTTCGGTCTGTCGGCCTTCGTCGTCGCGCGCGAAACCCGGGAGCAGGCGCAGGCGGCCTATGAGCGGCTGCTTAGCCTGGCTGCAAAGGATGCACCGATGAGGGCCATCCAGAAGCAGAATACCGACCCCAAGGTCGTGATGATGCAGACGATGCAGAAGACGCCGCGCGTCGGCAGCAATGGCGGCACGGCAGCGGGACTGGTCGGGAGCTATGACGAGGTAGCAGCGCGCATCGAGGCCTTCCATGCAGCCGGCATTGAGCTCTTCATGCTGCAATTCCAGCCGTTCGAGGCCGAGATGCGCCGATTTGCGCTCGAGGTGATCCCGCGCGTGCGGGCGAAGCAACCCACCGGGGCCGCCGAGCGGCTGGCCCGGTCCCTTGGCTAGATCTCTGCGGCGGCTGGGTCGACGCGACTTCCGGCGCCTGTTTCGCGTAGCGACTAAACAAAGTGGTCGCGGAGCAGCGAGCCGGTGTATTCCGTCCAGAACAGCTCGCGCTTCTGAAGAATGGGGTACGCGCCGTCGACGTAGTTTCGGGTCCTGGGAACGTATTGGCGATCAACCACTTCGTGCCCATCCAGGTTTGATGTCAGAGCGAGCTTTGATTGTTCCGCTAATCATCTCGGGAAGTGAAGCATGGCTATCCCCTCGATCCCATCGAGTGGGTCATTGTCTGTCTGCCGCAAAACGGCGCATACAGTCTATGTCGTCCCGGTAGGCGTCAGAAGCCTTGCATTCGAAGCGAAGGGTAAGACCCAGGCGGCGACCATCGCTGGGTCTGGTTTGTGCAGGTGTTGGACCGATTCTGCCTGCAACGGCTGCAGACGGCAGGCGCGAGCTATCCGCCGCGCGCCGCGACCACTCAGGAAGCGTCAGCCTATCGCCATGTCGTCGCCGAATTCGCGGACGCGACTCGAAAACTCCTGGTGCCGCATCTCGGATAGTTTGCGCAGTCCGCTTTGTGAGAAAGATATTCTTCGGTGCCCTATGGGCAGACGGAGCCAATCCGTTCGGCCCCGGCGGGTTGGGCAATGTGCCGGGATGGACTCAGTTTTCGGACGGCAGCCTCAAGCTCGTTGCCATCGCCACAACGGAGGCATGTGGTCGTTTGAGATTGCGGGCAATCTTGCTCGTCGGCAGTCCTCGATCGACCATGCCTCGCAGCTTATGCTTTTCTACTGCGGTCCAAGGACGTTCATTTGAGGGGCTGGAGCGTGGCGACGGCTCGCTGTCTGCTGTGCTCTTGCGTGGCGATGGGGCGTGCATGAAAACTCCATGAAAGCCCGTGATCGAGCCATCATCGTGACCTTCCAGTCAATATCCATCCTCAAATAAAGATGATTTGTTTGCCGACATGATGTGTCCCGCGGAGTTTTGCCTCAGTGAAAAGAGCACTTTGGCAATAGCGTTCTTCGACGCGACAGTTGTCGCCAACGATGTTCGGTAAGCTCGCCGCAATGGCGAGAACGGATATCCGGCTATTCGACGGCTTCGCCGAAACAGATCTATGTCACTAAAATTTTGGACGCTCCCTAGCGGGATCGAACTCCTGCTTCAGCCTTAAGAGGACGACGGCAAATTTCGCTGTAGCTGTTGCAATGTCGCACAGGAACTAATTGGAACGTCTGTCTCTAAGGATTTGAAGTTTCGCTTCCACCGGCGCTTCTGAGGTTGCCGAACAGGGCCAAGCGAGCACGGGACGGCAGGCTACCAGCTTGCCAACGACGCTTCCGATCCGTCCGATTTGTACGCTACCGCGCGCAGGAGTTAGCCGCGGCATCAGAAGCCTTTTGTTTGGCACCGAAGGCGATATAGATCACGCATCCTGGGCAAAAGGGTTACGCGCAGAAGGCGTTGAACAAAGTCAGCGGGAACTCGTCAACTACCGCAAAGCGGCGCCTTTCTGTAAGCCCGCATCGGCAAAAGAGTCGCACTAGGAAAATGCTCATCTCACTCAGCAAGGCTTGAGCCGATTATGGGGAGATCATCGAAGCACATGCAGGGACTCATGGTTGACAATGATAACAGCAACCGGCGCCGAATCGTCGAATTCAAGGACGGTTGCCGGTATGGCAAATTCGGAAAGACTAAGGCTTATGAGCTGATCGCCCTCGAGAGGATCAGGGCCTACAAAATGGGAGGCAAGACCATGATCGACCTCGACAGCGTGGATGAATATCACGCTTCGCTGCGGAGGGTCGAAACGAGAGCGGGCTAGGCCGCCGATCTGTTCAGCGAGACGGCGGGCGCACTGTCGCGCAGGCTTATCGAGGCGATCAGACTAATACTGCATTAAACGCACGCGCTCGACCCAATAGGCAGCACGGTTATAGATGACGGGGATGTTCTTGTTGTCGCCCTTGCCGGGGTGGCCCCGCACCAACACCTTGCGCTGCGGCGCTTTTGTGCTCCGTGTCGTGGGCCAGTTAGGCTTCCACTACATCGTCGTCGAACGCGCCCTCATCGCTTGAGCTGGGTCGAGGCGGTCGAACTGGAGCCGCGCGCGCAGTGATCACCGCCGGGGGCAGTCCTGCAGTCCACGATCCGCAGCGTCTTGTTCAGGTGTTGTCGGACATTGCCGCCATCGGCATTGGACGTGCAGCGCGTCGAGGATCAGCGCTCTCGGCGTCGGCTTCGCGTGCACGTGACAAAGACCCGCCATTGACTTCGCGATAATCATGTTAGGTCGATCCCGTCGAGAATTCGAAGCAATGCTGGGTTCGATTCCGGTCGCGCGGCGATTGTGGAGTCCGCCGCCGAGGAGCCTCTCGATTTATTTTGGCGACCAACAGCGCTTGTCAGTTTGTTGGTATTTTTGTTGGCATCGGTCACAACTGATGTTAAAAACTTCTTTAGTTGCAGATGGTTATGGGATTACGGATAGCTGATGACGAGCCTCAATCCCGATCCGCTGACGGTCTCTTTGGTCCAGGTTGCTGGCAGTCTTCCGATGTTCCTGTTCGCGCTCCCCGCCGGGGCTCTGGCGGATACCGTCGACAAGCGCCGCTTCTTGATCGGAGCGAAGATCGTCCTCACCGTCGTCGCGGCAGCAAGCGCGATGCTGGTCTGGCTCGACCTCGTCACCCGCCCTTGCTGTTGCTGTTCACGTTCCTGCTCGGCGCCGGCGCAGCATCCACCGCCCCGGCATGGCAGTCCTTAGTGCCTCAGCTTGTCCCGAAGCACGACTTGGCCGCGGCGGTGGCGAGCAACGGCGTCGGTGTCAACATCAGCAGGGCGATCGGACCTGCGCTGGGCGGCTTGGTCATCGGCGGTTTGGGCATCGCGGCGCCGTTCTGGATCAACGCGTTGAGCAATTTCGCCGTGATCGGGGCCCTGCTGTGGTGGCGGCCGCCATCGTCGCAAGGGAGCGGGCTTCCGCCGGAGCGCCTGACCGGCGCCCTGGTCATCGGTTTCCGGCATGCGCGATACAATGCGAATTTGCGCGCAACGCTCGTGAGAGCGGTAGCGTTCTTCTTCTTCGCAAGCGCTTACTGGGCGCTGCTCCCGCTGGTCGCACGCAATCAGATCGCGGGCGGCCCCGAACTCTACGGCATTTTGCTGGGAGCGATCGGCATCGGCGCCGTCGTCGGCGCCTTCACGCTGCCCTCGATGAAGGCGGCTCTCGGATCCGTCGGCTTGTTGCGGCCGGCACGCTCGGCACGGTGCTCAGTCTGGTCCTGCTGGGCATCGCCCGTCATTCACCGATCGGCATTGCGGCTTGCGCGGTCGCGGGCATTTCATGGATCGCAGTGCTCGCCAGCCTCAACGTCTCGGTTCAGATGTCCCTGCCGGATTGGGTGCGTGGCCGCGGCCTGGCCATGTTCGTCACCGTGTTCTTCGGCGCGATGACGGCCGGCAGCGCACTTTGGGGGCAGCTTGCCTCGGCGCTCGGTTTGCCGGCGGCGCACTTCATCGCCGCGGCCGGCGCTCTAGTCGGAATCGCGGTGACTTGGCACTAGAAGCTTCTGTCAGATGCCGGAGTGGACCTCGCGCCTTCTATGCATTGGCCGGCGCCGGTCTTGGCGATCGCGGTCCGGTATTGGTAACGGTCGAGTATCGTGTCGCCGCCGAGAAGCGTGACGCGTTCCTCGTGGCCGTCAGGCATTTGGGCCAACAGCGCCGGCGGGATGGCGCGTATGCTTGGGACGTCTTCGAGGATGCCGCCGACAAAGGACGCTTCCTCGAGACCTTCATGGTCGCGTCCTGGCTTGAGCATCTTCGGCAACACCATCGTGTGACCAATGCGGACATCCGCACGCGACGCGCCATCGAGAACCTGCCGGTTCTGCGTGGCTATACCGAGACGCGCCACAAGGCAAAGTCCTGGGATCGCGAACGGCGCACGGTCGCCCGTATCGAGGCGACGATGCTCGGCCTCGACATCCGCTTCGTCGTCACCAGCCTCGATATCGGTTCATCCGAGTGGATCTACGACAGCCTGTATTGCGCGCGCGGCCAAGCCGAGAATCTGAGCAAGCTGCATAAGACGCAGCTCGCCTCCGACCGCACCAGCTGCCGTTCGGCGCTCGCCAACCAGGTCCGTCTCGTGCTCCATACGGCCGCTTATTGGCTGATGCTGACCGTGCGCGAGGCGATTCCCAAAGCCCGGGAATTGGCCGCTGCCGAGCTCGCGACGCTGCTTCTTCGGCTCTTGAAAATCGCCGCCCGTGTGGTCGAGACCACGAGCCGCATTCGCCTTGCGTTCGCCGCGGCATGTCCCGAAGCCGACCTGATCCGCTGCTTGCCCGGCGCGCTGCTCCCGCTCGGTCCGTAACCGACCGGGCCGCGCCCGCTCACCCGCCCCACTCCTCCATCGAACAGCTTGATGTAGAAGCCGGTGAGAAAAGGCCGGACGGTCACCCACGCCAGCCGCCAGCCCCCGTCAGACGTCAAGAACGACCGTGCTCTCGTGAATAGATCGGGCTAGCGTGGTCTCGGATGATCATCTGCGGACCGAATTGCGGTCCATGGCTAGAGACCCAACTCAGCCTCATCGCGGATCGAGGATTGCTGTTGAAGCCCAGGTCTTGGAGATCCTCGCCGAACTCATGACCAACGGTCAGTAGTGCCTGTGTCAGAGATCGTCTCAGTATTTATCGAAGGCTACGGATTCGAGTATGAGAGGTCGATCACGAACCGATGGCTCCGAAAGCGCCTCAATATAGGGACGTACAAGAGCCGCGGGGTCTACGTTGTCCCCACAGTCGACAGATACAAGATCGAGCTGTTGTGCACACGGTATGGGGTGAGCACGATCGGTAGCCCACCGCCGGAGATATAACGGCACATGGGGTGTGGGGACTGCCTCGCGCAGCCCTTACCCGACGCCCGCACCTATCACAACCAAATAACTACCCACTAACACTGACAGCCTCGACCCGAGGGGGGACATTCCCATGTCCCCTCGTCCCCATGCTTCGGCCTGCTGTGGGCTCGCAACGGCCCGGAGCCATCGGGTATGACGCTGTCCAAATCTTTGCCAATTTGGCAATTTCCCACCTCTCCCTAAGGCGACGTACCTCGCGCATCATGGCGCGTGTTTCCCAGCACTTTGTGGTTGGCGAACACAAACCATGAAAATCAAAGTAGCCCGTAAACTATTTACGTTCATATCGCCTGCCCTCAGCCCTACCTGCCGCCTGCGCGAAAGCCCTGGATGAGTGAGGATGTCCTAAACGTCACCGGTAACTGGCCGGAGTCCCATGTCTATGGCTCGCTCGCCCCGAGGACCCTCGCTTGTGGGGCCGCCAAATCCATCGATGGCACCGCACCACCGGATCGGACAGCCGACATTCGCCGGGCTACGAGCTGGCGCTGCAGCTCGTTAGCCGCGCGGCTGGGCACCGTTCCTGAGAACTCTTCGGGGCCCTTCTACGCCGACGTAGAATACGGGCAACTAGACCAAGATCGCCTGGCTCTCTAGACAGTTTTCGGGCGACCGCGTGCATCACCTTTTCAAAATTGCGCCAGACGGGCCGTCCGATAGTCTGAAGTTGCGCCCGATTCGAAGACGGAGGGCCGCGTTTGCTGTGGAGCCCGCTTGCAGGTCCTGCGACCGATCGCACAGAACCGCGAAGTCGTTGTGCCAAAACAGCAATATGACGACCTCGATCGCACCCTAGTTCGGTTGGGCTAGAACTAATCCTGAGCACGCCTTCAATGCGTCTCCATTAATCAACCTTAGAGTTATTTCTCCCCCGAGCGCCCGTGCGGATTGGAATACGGTTAAAAAAGGATTAACCTGAAGTTACCGATTTAAGCATCCAGTGTCTTTCAGATCGTTGCAATGGACCTCTCTCGCCGGAACTTCATGCAAGCGGCCCTCCTGGGAGGTATCGCGTTAAGCGGAGGTGCCGCGCTAAGCGCCGTCGGCACGTATCAACGCCGCCCCTCGATGCTGACGCTTGCGCCGGCCGCCGACCTTGCTGGCTTGGCTCCTTCCTCCACTGCCTTGAAATCGCAATCCTTGGCGCTTGGCAGACTCTTTCCTGTCTTGCTGGACCCCGATGCCAAAGGGGGTCCTTTCATCGCCAAGACGCTTTCCAGCGCTTCTTTTGCCGGCCACATTCGTCAGGGCGAACCCGGCAACTCGGTTTTCCTGAGACGGCCTGACGCCCGCGCCATCATTCCTTGGACGCCCGTATTTATACGGGAAACTAATCACCTGTTGCAGCTGCCGTCGTCTGTGACGCGACACATAGACTGCTCTGATCTTTTGGTGATGAATGAGAGCAGTGCACGTTATCCGGTCTTTGGCAACAAGGCGCGCAAATACGAGTTCCTGCTTCCGAATCTGAAGTGGTCCGGCGCCAAGCGCTTAGGGACAATTGGCGCGATCTCCAGCAATCATGCCCTGCAGTTTGCCCTGGCCAATCGTGTCGTCGATTTGACGGGCGACGGTCAGCCGTTGAATTGTGCCCTGGACTTGGTGCTTTTCGAGGTCCCAGGATCTGCCACGGACATGGCGCGACTGACGATTTTGCAGGGGCTCGTTGAACACGTTGCGATAGCCAAGAACGACGTCGAACTGGCGGGCGCGGCTTCCCAGGAATATGCGAGAAGCTGGCTGCATCCGGATACGGACATTCTCGTTCCGCCAGGCGGCTCGAACGAAGTGAGCGTGTTGGGACATATGAACGCGGTTGCCGAGTTGGCGCAGTTCCTTGACGCCGCGCAGGCCTGGAGCGCACCGCCTGATGTGATGTTCGTCCCCATGGGCAGCGGCTCGACGGTTTTGGGCCTTCTCCTCGGCGTCCATTTAATGGGATGGAAGACCAAGGTCGTGGGAGTGGCCGATCAGGACAAATCCTATCTGACGCGTTGGCTTGTCAACCGGCAACCCTCCTTGCCGTTTGTGGAGGGGAATGTTGCCAAACTCGCTCGCAGCACGGTCGAGTGGCTCCAAAAAATCCGCTTTCCAGGCATCTCTCCCGATGTTCTTCGCGTGATGCAAGACGAGATATTCGTGCCGGATTCCGCCAGCTGGCAGCCAGGCTACGGCTTGGTCGACGGCACCGACGTGGCGTGGGCGAACAAGTTGAAGGAAGCGGGACTCAGCCTTGATCCAGTTTTTACTTTGAAAGCTTGGCGATCGTTGCTCACCATGTCTAAAGCGGGGGCGCTGAAGAATAAGAAGGTTCTTTTCTGGAATACCTATAACAGCTTTGACTACATGCCGTCTCTTCTATCCAGTTTGGGATAGCCGATGCGTGGTCACCAACCATTGATCATCTATATGGCAGCCGTCATGTTTCTGACGCTGGGATATTTTGCATCACCTATGTCGAGAGAGGCCGTTTGGCTGGTGTTTCCGGGACTCGAAACTATGGCCCACGCGCATCCACTCGCCACCGCGTTCTTGTTCTTGGTTACATCCACCGTTCTTGCATTTTTGGCCTTTCCCTCCATGCCAATGATTTGCCTGGCGGGCGGCTTTTACATGGATGGATTGGTCGGAGGCGCCACGGTGCTGCTCGGCAGCGCCTTTGGTGGTTTGAGCGCGTTTCTATTTTACCGGAAGCAAATTCAACGTCCGAGAGCTCCTTCAAATCAACAATCGGCTGTCAGGGTTTGGTTGACCTTGCTCGGACTGCGCCTCTCGCCGCTCGCGCCCGCACCACTGGTGAATTTTATTGCCGCGATCTTTGACGTCTCACCTCTTCAGTACTTGACGACCAGCCTGTTGGGCGGCGCGCCGCTGGTCCTGTTTTATGCGCAAATTGGACAGCAAGGGCACCACCTATTGTCCGGCGAAACGCTGCAGTGGCAGCAGTTTTCCGGATACTTGATCTTATTAAGCCTAAGCACGCTGTTGAGTGCGATAGGTCCCTGGCGCTCGATACTGAACGACCTCAAGAAATTGAAAGGCTCGCCCGGATCAAATAATCTTTCGCTGCACTCAGCACCTGGTCTGTAATCAATCCTTTACTCATAAACTGGATTTTTCCGAAAATTGAATTCGACATTATTGTATTCCGCCATCCTTTCTTAAGTTCGCACGTGTAGATTGCAGGCGCTTCTACGGACCTACAAATAAAGTGCGCCTTCCATGTTCCCGAAACGCTTCGTCCTTGGGTCGCTGAGCGGCGCCATGGCCTTCCTTTTCATGACCTCAAGCTGGGCAGCTGATCTTGCAGAGATCAAGCAGCGTGGCGAAATTCGCCATATCGGCATCCGCTACGCCAATTTTGTGACCGGCGCAGGTGATGGTCTAGACGTCGAGCTGATGCAGGGTTTCGCCAAACGAATTGGCGTATCCTACAAGCTTGTCTACTCGGATTTTTATTCGGTGATCCGCGACTTGCTCGGCAAGGACGTGGTTCGCAAAAACGGCGAAGTTACCCTGGCAGGTGACTATCCGATTAAAGGCGACGTGATATCGAGCGGCTTCACTGTTCTACCGTGGCGTGAGGCGATCCTGCTATATTCCGAGCCGACTCTTCCGTCCCAGGTTCTGTTGGTGGCACCAGCCGACTCTGATCTTCAGCCGATCGAGGACGGCGCCGATCTCGCGGCCGATATCCTCAATACCCGGAAGGCCATCGGATCCAAGAGCGTGCTCGTGATGGAGCGCACCTGCCTGGATCCGTCCAATTATGGTTTGGTCAACGTCGGGATTGACTTGAAGACTTACAACAAGAGCGCCAACCTCAATGAGATGGTTCCGGCTATGCTCAACAAGGAAGCCGAACTGACGCTGCTTGACGTACCGGACGCCATTCTCGATTTGCGCAAATGGGCGGGCAAAATTAAGATTCTGGGGCCGATCTCCGACAGGCAGATGCTGGCAACCGCCTTTCCGAAGGACGCGCCAGCGTTGCGCAATGAATTCAACGCATATTTGAGCGAGATCAAGGCCTCCGGCTTCTATGACCGGCTGGTGGACAAATATTATCCCGGCATCCGTCGATTCTTCCCGGAATATTTCGCGAAAACGCATTGATGGTATCTTCGCTGATCAGCTTCAGTCGATCGTTGGCTCCGCGTTGGCTCTTGATAGCAGCAGCGGCCTTTCTGCTGTCGATGTTTTTTCTGATTGGCAATCTCTATACGTCCCAAGTGGAATTGCGGCAAAACGCGGATGCGCGTCTGGTGTCGATCGGCGAAGCCCGCGCCACCGAGATCAACGATTTTTTGACTGAGCGCCGGCAAGCCGCCGCGCGGCTCGCCGGCAGCGAGGACATATCTAATTATTTCAGCAATCTCGATCTCGGAATGTCCGTCAAATATGGCCTCTTCGCCAATTTAGCCGCAATCGAGGGCCGCTTTCAGGCGACACTGGATCAGGAGAAATATCAGGGCCAAGCCACTTATTTGCGATTGGGTTTCTTTGATCGCAACGGCGTCGCGCAGGTTGATGTCGGCTCGTCCAGCGCGGCGGCATCTTCTCCGGCGCGTAATAACCTGGCCGAACCAAGCATTCAGATCGATGACAAGCGCCGGCTGATTGTGGCCAGCGCACCGGTACTTCAAAAGGGCAAGATAAGGGGAAAGGTCGAGACCGTAAGCAGCCTCAATCTACTTTCCTCACTAGTGGCTACCAACGACCTCGGACAGCCGCGCGAATTCCTCCTGGGAGACGACGGCGAGGTGCTGCTCCCGATCGAGCGGGAGCACTCGACCGTTGCCACCCAAGGCCCCTCGCTGGCCGCGCTTCCGTCCGGCCGCATACACGCTCTGTCAAATCTCAGCGCTCCCGAACTGAAGGGATATCTCGCACTTCGCTCGCCAGTAGCCGGCACGCGACTTTCCCTCCTACGGCTGGCCGGCGAGGATGAACTTTACGGCCGCACGCTTTCATCCGCCTCCGTTTTTTACCTCGGGCTCTTCGCTATCGTATTATTCATGCTGGCGATCGGCTTCGAGCGAATGCGTCAAAATGCGGCGCGGCTACAAATCAAGTTCGTCGAGTCCAATCGCCACCGAGCGGAGCTGGCCGAAAATAATCTGGCTCTCTCGCAAGAGATCAGACGTCGCGAAGCCATCGAGGCCGATCTGCACCGGCAGAGCGAGGCGCTGGACAAGTCGAATTCTGAACTGCGCATAGCCGCCGCCGCCTTCAATGCTCAGGAAGGCATGATCGTCACCGACGCCAAAGGCGTAATCCTCAGTGCCAACCGCGCCTTCGTTAGCTTGACCGGCTATGCGGTGGAAGAATTGGTGGGACAAACAGCGAGGCTGTTCCGGTCCCAAAGGCGTGATACCGAATTCTACCGCGGTATGTGGAATTCCGTACAACTTACTGGCGGCTGGCAAGGGGATATGAGTCTGAGGACCAAGAGCGGAGAAAATTGCGCGCGCTGGCTGACCATATCCGCGGTGAAAGACGAGACGGGCGAAGTCACCAATTACATCGGTTCGTATTATGATATTTCTAAACTCAAGCACGCCGAGGAAAAGATCCAGGAACTTGCTTATTTTGACCAGCTGACAGGGCTGCCGAACCGTGTCCTGCTGATCGACCGCGTGCGTCAGGCTCTCAACGCCAATATTCGCAGCAAGTGCTACGGCGCTCTGCTCTTCATCGATCTCGACAATTTCAAGACGCTGAACGACTCACTAGGCCACCACATGGGCGATATGCTGCTGAAAAGTGCGGCTCAGCGCATATCCCATTGTGTCAGGGCTGATGATACCGTTGCCCGCTTTGGCGGCGATGAATTTGTGGTTCTCCTCGCCAATCTCGGGACACAGAAAGCAAAGGCCGCTGCCTTGCAGGCCGAAGCCATAGGCGAACAGATTCTCGCAGCCTTCACCGATGCCTTTCAACTCGATACGTATGAATATCCCTGTACACCCAGCGTTGGCGTGACCTTGTTTTCGCCTGAGGACCGCAATGTTGACGAATTGCTGAAAAGGGCCGATCTCGCGATGTACGATGCAAAAACCGCGGGCCGAAATGGCCTCCGGTTCTTTGACCCGGCGATGCAGACCATGATTACAGCCCGCGCGGCGCTCGAGAGCGACCTACGAGAAGATCTTAAGAAAGGAAGGCTTTTACTGCATTACCAGCCGCAAGTAGATCATCAAGGAAGGCTGCTGGGCGCAGAAGCGCTGGCGCGCTGGCCGCATGCGCAGAAAGGCATGATTTCTCCTAGCGAATTCATCCCGGTGGCGGAAAGCACCGGTCTCATCCTCCCGCTCGGCGCCTTGATGCTGAAAACCGCCTGCCATCAGCTGGCTCGCTGGTCGACCGATCCAGCGACCGAACGCCTAACCATCGCCATCAATGTCAGCGCCCTGCAGATGCGTCAAAAGACTTTTGTCGAAGAGGTCCGCGCGATCGTCGAGCAAACCGGCGCTAATCCCCATCGTCTCAAAATCGAACTCACCGAAAGCACATTGGTCAGCAACGTCGATGATCTGATCGCCAAGATGGACAAATTGAAGACAATTGGCATCGGATTCAGCCTCGATGACTTCGGAACCGGGTATTCGTCGCTCTCATATCTCAAGCGTTTGCCACTTGATCAGCTCAAGATCGATCGCAGCTTCGTCAAGGACATCTTAGTCGACCCTAATGACGCTGCCATAGCCCAGATGATCATTGCCCTTAGCAAGAGCCTTGGCCTTTCAGTCATCGCCGAGGGCGTCGAAACGGAAGAGCAATATGCTTTCCTGGCGCAACATGGACAGCTCAACTACCAGGGCTATTTGTTCGGACGTCCCTTACCCCCGGGGGATTTTGAGAGTCTTGCCCGAGCTTTCTCGCCGCGTCGCCGTTCCAAACGAGTACGCGGGCCGGTCAATCGGACGTTCGCATAGGCCTTCGGCGCCTGACGCTCACCACAACAGCAAGCGTATGTTTGAGAATGATTTCGCGGAACTAACGACTGGCTTCTCAGGACAGCAGAACGCCGCCCAGATGTTGAAGATATCAAGAAGAACGACATCGAAGATGCAAGGCTGCCCACCAGTTTTCTCCGAGACCGCCATCCCTGTCACGAGTAGTGCGGTGCGCTTACTAGGCCTCTCATGGGCGGGGCCGCCGCTTGCGACGGCGGCAGCCCGTAGCCGCGAAGGCGGCCTTTGCGCGATACATGGGCATCTCCGCGGCTACAGGTAAGCCTCAACCCGGCGATCGTCTTGCGCAATGTGATCTACTTGTTAGTCTTACCGGACGGCTTGCGGACGTTGTTCGTGACGCGTTTCTCGATATCCGCCATCGTTCTGGCGAACGCTTCGCGCAGCTCCTCCGCGTGAGCTGCGCTCTCCGGTTCACTGAGATATGCAATCTTGATCAGCAGCCTGTTCAACAGATAGGTGATGCGTAGATTTTCCGAGTGCCGGGATCGCAGGGCCGTGATCTGCCGCCGCATCTCGCCGAGATCGAGAGTCTCGTGTTTCGACGGCCTCTTCAAAATGATACTCGCGCGTAGCCAGCGAACGAAACCGACGCGCCGAGTATGATGGCGCGAAGGCTCGCCGGGGTGGACCCGGACGGGCAATGTCCGGTCCGCAAACCTAACGCTCCAATGCGCCGCCGCAATCAAAGCCTCACATTAACATTGATGTCCGTGCTGCGGGTTAATTCTGGAACTGGACAGGCTTAGTCTGCTCTCCCAGGCCTCTCCGGTGTGAGGTTGATTCCGTTTCGCCGCGATGCTTGTAGATTCATCCAAAGCAGCACCAATGTCTCTCGCGAGTGAAGAATGGATACTCAGCGATGCTACTTTTCAACAGCATCGGCCAACAGACGACGTTCCATTTCGGGCGCCTCCCAAACGGGCCGCAGGATTGGTTGTCCCCAATATCGCGTTAGCGGCGTACCGCTGGCAACATCAGCCCTACAATTCTTGACCCTTGCAGTTACTGCGCCCGTCCACCATCATTGGTGCCAATTCTATGTCGCAGTCAGGTGGTGACCATGTCGGGCACGAGCAGTTGGCAGCTCCGGGACCGTGAGCAAATCATTGTTTGCAACAGAGGCCTCGTCTGTCATCGGCACTTTTTGATCGGAATCACCCGCGTTCGCAATGAGGCACTTATTCTCCGAGATGCACTGGACTACGTCGGCAAGCACGTGGATGCGATAGTCGCCTATGATGACGCGAGTACGGATCGAACGCTGGAGATTCTTGGCGGGCACCCAAAAGTCGCTCTGATTGTGACAAATCGGTCGTGGGAAGCGGACATCGACGCGCGCCGGATTGCCGAGCGTCGACATCGCGGACTTTTGCTGCAGACGGCGCGCGAACATCTGCAGTTCGACTGGACGTTTTGCTTCGATCCGGATGAGCGTGTTACCGGAGATCTGCGCGGATACATCGAACGAACTCATTCCAGCGACTACGACGGCGTGCGGGTTCAGCTGTTCGACGCCTATATGACTCGTGGCGATGACGCGCCCTATCGTGCCGATTGCGAACTATTGGACTTTCGTCGTTTCTTCGGCCCGGAACAGCGGGACATTCTGATGTTGTGGCGAAACCGGTCGGGGGTCGCCTTCGCGAATGGACGAGAGCCGGCCGGTGTAGAACGCGTGGCGACCAGTCTGTATTGCCAACACTATGGAGCGAACGCTGTCAAGATGTGACTTGTACGAAGATCGAGCCCTCCGCTCCGCGCCGATGTGACCGCTCGGGCGACAGCCTCACGCCGAGTTTCTCACGCGGAGTGCCGTTATATTTTAGGGCAAAACGGTCAACTAGATCAGCGAATGCAAAGGCTTGATCGCGGCCTCGCGGTTCTCCGCAGGAATGATCAAATTCACAGAATGTGGTGACAAAACGCATCTGTCGGCGACAATCCCGTGATGTTGCAGAACCTGAATCGCCTTAAATGGCAAGTCTGAAGAAGCGCCGCCAAAGCAAGTGAGGCTCACCGAACTCAAGGCGTCACGCTGTTGGCGTCTTTGCTCTTCTCCAGCGTGCGCAGCAACGTGTCGAGCGACTCCGAATCGGAAGTCATGCGCGTTTTCACGTCCTGAAAGCCGGCAAACACCACGATGCGTCCGCGATCGAGCTCCTCGCGCACGCGAATTGGCCGTACATCCAAAATGCGCGCGGAAGAGTGCGAGTCGTCGGTCATCCCTCCGGCTTGACTGTTGGTGAAACTAATCGCCGGTGCGCCGAGATCGGACAGTGCCGTGCTCATTAAAGACATGCTGATGCGCTCACCGGTGGTTAAGGAATCGGGGTATCTCTGTGAGAGCTCGAGCCTCTACGCGTAACTTTCAGAAGGCCGACAAAGGCCTCTGCGATAGCCCTGAGATGAGCCGCGGCCATGTTTGCCTTGGGTCTTGGCCGTGTAAAAACGGCTCCAATGGGCGTCGGTCCGGAGCTAGGGACCGCGCCCTGTCTCAGGCGCCGATCGCAGCCATCAATTGCTTGCTCCCGACGATGTTCATGACCCGCGTCAGATTATAGGCCAGGACCGAGAGAGCCATCTCGGCGGCTACTTTTGGGAGGGTTTTGGTGAGGAAGTGTGTCGCTCCCATGCGGGCCTTGATGGTGCCGAACGGATGCTCGACGGTCTCACGACGCTGGCGCATTGCCTGTGGGTTTGCATCAAGGCGCTGCTGCACAGCCTCGAGCAGATGCTCATGCTCCCATCGCGTAATCCGCCGCTCTGGCCCGGTCGTGCATTGCGATTTGAGTGAACAATTTTGACAGGCTGTGGTCCAGTAACGCCGCAGCATCTTGCCGTCTTCTTCGTTTGTGTAGCGATACGGCAATCGCTCCCCAGCCGGACAGCGATAGAGGTCCTCCCCTGGCAAATACGCAAAGTCCTGCTTACCGAAGCGCCCCTCGGATTTGGCGCCCGACGTCTGCGGCTTAGGCAGCGTTACCGTGATGCCGGCCTCGTGGCACGCGAGGATCTCCGGGCTGTTGAAGTAGCCGCGATCGGCGACAGCTTCGAGCGTTTCGGTCTTTAGAACAGCCTTCGCCTGCTTGGCCATATTGGCGAGTTGTGCCCGATCGGAACCGCTGTTCGTCACCTCGTGCGTCACGATCAAATGATGTTCGGTGTCGACGGCGACCTGCACGTTGTAGCCGACGACCCCGGAGCCGCGGCCGCTCGTGGCCATCGAACGGCTGTCGGGATCAGTCAGGGAGATTTGCTGATCGGGCGAAGCAAGCATCTGCTTCTCGTAGGCAGCAAGCTTGCCCATTTCTTCCTTCAGCTTCGTCAGCTTCTCGGTCAACCTCGTCACCTTGGCTGCCAGCACCTCCGCCGGCTCCTGCCGGTCGGCCGCGTCAAGTTGGCTCAGATAGCGCGCGACGCTCTCCTCCAGCTGGGCGCGCCGCCGCTCCACCTTCGCCCGTGTGAAGTTCCTGTCCCGGTTGTTCACGGCTTTGAACTTGCTGCCATCGATGGCGACGCTCGCCGTCGTGAGGAGACCCATCTCACGGCAGAGTTCGACGAAGCGCGCGCATATCCCAGCGAAGCCGTAACAAACTTCAATCGGATCGCTTAGACGTTGTTCCAGTTCCGGCGAAGCTAGTGCGTCTACTGGCGTAAAGCTGTCTGCCGACGCCGATGGAGCCAAGTCGAGGCCTGCCGGCGCGGCAGCGTTGGGAAACGCATTGCTATAACCAGTTGACTTTCCCACAACTAATCATAATATTTTTGCAATGCAGCAACCCTGATTAGGGTGGCAGCGTGTAGCCAGAGGGAGGGGACACCGAGAGCAGAAGTCTCAATGGGTGAGGTTGTTTTGTCGTTTCATCAGTTCAAGCTGCCAGCGATGTGAGAGTCCCGGTAAGAGTACGGGATTGCTCGGAGATTGAGCAGTGCCAGTTATTTTAATAGTTGATCAGCACAGTGTTTATCGTAGTGGTCTCCGAGAAGTAGTTGAGGCCAGGTTTAAGAAGTCCCGCGTCATAGACACGTCACAGCTCGAGAATTTTGAGCTGGAGACAGGCATCGATTTGATCCTGATCGATCTAGGTTGTCTCCATCAACGTTCGCTCGCGGTTCTCTCGGACGTCGTCGACTTGAGGCCCGCTACTCGTATTGCAGTGATGTCGGCTTCGAGCAGCCGCGCCGACGTGCTGAAATGTCTTTCGGCTGGCTTTCATGGATTCTTGCCCAAGCTTCAGTCGGATGAGGAATTGCTGTCCGCGGTCGGCGATTTGCTGTCTGGACGCATCTATGTTCCGCGGTGGTTGGCCGATGATGATGTAGGCCGACCAGAGCCCCCTCAGACGGTCAACTTCAATTTGGAGGCTCTGCGATTGACACGCCGGCAGAACGAAATTCTTCCGCTGCTGGCCCAAGGAATGTCGAACAAAGAGATTGCGCGGGAGCTAAGCATCGCGGAAGGAACCAGCAAGATCCATACAGCGGCGCTTCTGCGCGCGCTTTGTGCCCGTAATCGGACGGAGGCGGCCTTTATAGCCGCGAAGTTGGTCGGGCCCAGGGACAGGTTGGCTAGCAGAATGAGAAGCAAGAGGTTCTCGATCGACCGGGGTAATGGCTCAGGCCCAGGTTCCGAGTTGATCGTTGGCGATCGATGGGCGCAGCCCACGGACAGGCCTCTCTTTCGAAGACCAGCCGGGTGATCGCTGCATTTTCCAGCTTGCGCGCGCTTGGCAACAACGTCTTGCTCGGGGCCGGCTCCTACAGATGCAATCCCGGAGCAGTGGTCGAGTAGCTCAGCCATTTGGCTTTCGCCCTCACAGATCCGGGCGGGCGGATTTCCCGCACCCGGCTCTTCCCGAGGGTAACCCGCGTCATATCCGCGCCTGCGCCCATGTGCGAGTGATGCGTGGAGTCGGCAGGCGGAAGCGTGCCGTCAGGGTCTCGAACTCCGGCCAGCCCATGCGCCGACTTTTCTGGCTCCGCCGTCTCAGACAACGCGGCCAGGTCCGACGCACTTCGCGGTAGAAGCCGTTGAGCGCTGGATAATTGTGCGGCCTGCCATAGTAGCCATAGTGTCCACGCAACACAGCGGCGAACCGCTCGTGCTGCGCGGCCAGTGGCACGTGCATGAGCCGCCAGGCCTCCTGGCGCAACGCCGTCAGCTTGCGCGTCAGGCGTTTCCCTTCCGTCTTGTGCTTCACGATGAACCGGCCATCTCGGGTCCGCCCGCAGTAGTGGGTGAAGCCGAGGAAGGCGAAGGTCTCGGGCCGTCGCTCGCCCCGCCGCTGACGCGAGAGGGCCGCGAACCGGCCAAACTCGATCAACCGCGTCTTGTCCTCATGGAGCATCAGGCCGAAGCTGGTCAACCGCGCCTTGAGGGCCAAGAGCATTTCCTGCGCATCTGCCTTGCTCTCGAAGCCCATAACGAAGTCGTCCGCATAGCGCACGATCACGATGCGACCGCGTGCGCGGCGACGACGCCACTGATGGGTCCAGAGATCAAGGATGTAGTGCAGGAAGATGTTGGCAAGGAGCGGGCTGATGGCTCCCTGAACGCAAAAGATAACTTTGCGGTGGGGGAGCGGTCACGGAGCTATTGGCGGCGCCCGGCGCCTTTCCACCGGGAGGGGTGGGTGGGAGGGGGATGGAGTGGCGGATGACGATCTTGTCGTCGCCAACGAGGACTTCCTTCACGAGAAGGCGCAGCACGCGTTGGCGTTCGATTATATCGAGCGCGCCGACGGACGAGCGGAGGCGCTCGAGGAAGCTAGTCACGGATTCGGCGAGACGCAGACAAACCTCCTGCTCCTGCGATTGGTCTTCGATCGCCTGCAGCGCCGACAAGCAAGCCTGTTTGTCATTCGGCCTGCAATATTGACCCCCTAAGCCGGGGGATCGGCGTCCAAAATTGGCTCTGACTCACTTTTGATGCAGTTTGGAGGATGTCTGGCGCTTTGATTGGAGGAGAATCAGCGCCATGCAGCAGGCACTCCACCGCTCCAGTTTGGTGCCGCGTGGGTTTGTTGTAGAGAGTGCTTACTACGAGGGTAATAAGGCGATCGTTGTGGTTCGGGCGTCCGGCAGCGTCGGCCTGTGTCCATCGTGCGGAACGGTTTCGCGGCGTGTCCATAGCCGCTACCGGCGCCGCGTGACCGATCTGCCGCTCTCGGGTCGGATCGTCCAGCTCCTGGTAATCGCCCGCCGTTTTCGCTGCGACGCGGTTCTGTGCGGGCGTCGGATCTTCACTGAGCGCTTCGGCGAAGGCGTACTGGCGCCTTCGGCGCGCCGCACCGCGAGGCTGGAGTCCATCGTTCACCACCTTGGCTTGGCGCTTGGGGGTAGACCGGCAGCAGTCTTCGCAAAGCGGCTGATGCTGCCGGTGAGCAAAGATACCCTTCTTCGGGTGGTTCGGCACCGTAGCCGTCCCCCAGCTGACCCGCTCAGGGTCATCGGCATTGATGACTGGGCCTGGCGGCGCAATCACCGATACGCCAGCATCGTCTGCAACCTGGAAAGGCGCAGGGTCGTCACTTTGTTGCCGGATCGTGAGCCGGCGACGGCCCAAGCCTGGCTCGCTGCTCATCCCACGATCGCAATCGTCGCCCGTGACCGCGGCGGCGGATATGGCGAAGCCGCGGCCAAGGCCCTGCCGCACGCAGTACAGGTCGCCGACCGTTGGCATCTGATGGAGAACGCCAGTCGGGCCTTCCTCGATGCGGTCCGCAAATCGATGCGCCAGATACGCACCGTCATCGGTGCGACCACGATCGATCCCAAGCTACTCACCGCCGCTGAGCGCCTCCAGTATGAGGGCTATCTGCGCCGCGAGGAGACCAACGCGGCCATCCTGGCTCTGTCGAAGAATGGCATACCTATCAAGCAGATCGTGCGTCAGACCGGCCACAGCAGGAAGCTGGTGCGACAGGTGGTCCGCGGCGAACGTCACGACGTGTTCCGAACCCGGCAAAGTTCGTTGGATGTGCACTTGCCATGGCTGGACGAGCAGTGGGCGTCTGGCTGCCGCAACGGGGCTGAACTTTGGCGCCGTTTGAAAGGGCGTGGCTTCCGAGGCTCGCTCCGTGTCATCAGCGAGTGGGCAACCCGCAGACGACGAGCGGAAAGGACCGACACACAAAACCTTCAGAGGATTCCGTCGGCCAGAACGATCGCTCGCCTCATGACAATCGGACGGGACCTGCTCACCAAAGCGGAGACCGTCACGGTCGCGGCGATCGAAGCTGGCGTGCCAACTCTGGTCGAGGCACGCGAGATCATCGCCGAATTCCACCTGATGATCCGGCGTAAGACCGAGGCGGGCCTCGCTCCTTGGATCGAGCGTGCCCGCGCCAGTCTCGTCGCCTCGTTCGCGAGCGGCGTCGGGAGAGACCAAGCGGCAGTCCGAGCCGCAATCACGTCGCCCTGGTCGAACGGACAAACCGAAGGACAGATTACGCGCCTCAAGCTCGTCAGGCGCCAAATGTATGGCCGCGGGAAGATCGATCTGCTCCAAGCCCGGTTAGTCGGCGCAGAATGAAAGGAGCTGCACCAAGATTGCGTCAGAGCCAAATTTGAACGCCGATTGACAGTCACGGGCTCGGAGTCTACGGAAACACCTACGAGGTCTTCCCGGGAGGAGGTTACACGCGCACCGGCCACCCGATCAGGATCCATTTGACGCCAGGCATCCGGTTTCGGATCAAAGATGTCGATGCAGCCATTGCCGAGGCTGATCGCCGCGTAAACGAGCGGGTCTGATCTGTGGATCATCATTGACCGACAAACTCAAACCCACTTGAGGACTGAGCGCACTCGTCCGCGCTTGAGCTCGGAGCCGTATAACATTCCGCACGCTGCCGTCCCGGGTCATGCGTTCAAAGCAAATAGTTGCCATCAGGGAGAGGACCTTGGCGGAGAAAGTGGGACTCTCTTCCCCGATGCCCCGAATTCGCGAAAACCGCCGAAAAATAAGGATTTCTATAACGCCCGGCCGAGTTTTGTGACCACCGCTGTGTACCACCTGGTCGGCCGATTCGGCCTTCAATCTCGGTCGATTTCGAGGCGTTCGAAGTCGCCGTCTTAGAACACTTTTTAGAGGTTACGTGGTCACACTCAACCCCTCGGAGGGCCTTCGAGAACGCTTCTGCAAGGAAGCCGACGGCCAACGCGATGATCCCGCCCGCGATAGCTCCCGTCAGGCGTGGATGACGACAGTCTCCGTTACCGTCGAAGGCTTCAGACTGCCGCTGCCAGTCACTATCGTGATGGCAGCCCCTGATGGGCCGCTGAGAGCGCCTCCGGCGAGGCCGGCGTTGGCGCGGCTGGGCCGCCGCCGAATAACGGTTTCCCATGACGAATCCGCGAAAGGATATTCAAGAGGTTCGCGCTCATCCCCGAGCCGACCGCAGGCGATCACGGAGCCGATCGCCGCATATTGCATTTCTCACCTCGCTGAATTATGAAGTGCCTAGGGGAAATGCAGTCTCCCCTTGAGGCTCCGGTCCAAGAACTGTGCATCGCTCGACTTGTCGAGGAATTGCACACATGGACGAAAACTGGCCTCCCATTCCTACCAATGACTTTCTTCTGCCGTCTGCTTCTGAGCGGACGTCTGCAGATGACGATCCGCCGCAAACGGCGTTGACGAAATCTGCCGAGTGCTCAGCCGCCTACTACCGCAATAAGACAGAAGTACGCGACGGGTTCCTGATCGCGCTGCGCGCAATGGAGCTTGCCGATTTCGAACAACATTCCGAACCGGTAACGCTTCCCGTAGGGAGCGCAAAGCCGTGAGGACGCGCTATTTCCCCTGCCTGCTCCCGATCTGCATGCTCTTGTTTGCGTGTGGACCGACGGCATCGCATCCTTCGGCCGATACGGTCACATTCGATACGTCAGAACGGCTTGCCGATTTTGATTTTGGCGCCTCAGGCGACGGGGGTCCGCCGAAATGGTCGATCATTGATGACGACGCCGGTCGAGGATTGGCGCGGACCGCATCCGAGCCAAGCGAAAGCCGCCTAGCGTTCGCCTTTTACCGGCACTTCTCCGGACGTGACGTCTACGTGTCGACGCGCTTCCTGACCAACGGCAAGAACGACCCCGCGGCCGGTCTGGTCGTTCGGTTCAGATCGCCTGACGACCACTACGCCGTACGCGCTGACGCGATCGAGAATAGCGTCACCCTGTACCGCATCGCCGCCGGACGGCGCGAGGTGCTCGGAAGCATGGACATCGGGGTGTCGGGCGAGGCGCGGCATACACTTGGTATCGCGGCGAGCGAGGACCGCTTCACGGTATTTTTCGACGGCAAGGAGCTTTTTGTCGCGACCGACAGAAGGTTTCCGGGCCCACCCCGGCAAGGTCGGCCTTTGGACCCAGGCCGACAGCACGACCCTGTTCGAAAGCCTCCAAGTCTCATCCCTCCATTAGCTGGAAACCCAGACGACCAAAGGAGTTTACGATGCGCTACCAACTGGCACCGCTTCACTGTCGTCCCTGGACGTTGAACGGGATCTCCGCTCGCCTCATTGAAAGCCACTACGAAAACAACTACGGCGGGGCCCTCAATCGCTTGAACATCATTTCTGAGGAGATCGAGCTCCTCGATCTCGGCGACGCCCCCAACCCGACCCTCGCCCGGCTGAAGCGCGACGAGATTGTCGCGCTCAACTCGACGCTTCTGCACGAATTGTATTTTGCGAGCCTCGGCGGCGACGGACGCGTGGTGCCGGACGACCTCGCAAGCGCCATCGCAAAGGATTTCGGATCGGTGGATCGCTGGCGCCAGGAGTTCGTCGGCATCGCGTCCGCACTGGCCGGCGGCTCGGGCTGGGTGCTGCTGACCTACGTTCCGCGCGACGGACGGCTCATCAATCAGATCGCGTCGGAACGCAGTCAAAGCATCGCTGGCGGCGTCCCGATCCTCGCCCTCGATATGTACGAGCACGCTTTCCACCTGGAATTCGGCGCGAACGCCGGCGCCTACATCGCGGCCTTCATGCGCAACATCGATTGGTCCGCCGTGAAGCAGCGTTATGAGGATGCCATCAAGGTCGCGCCTCCGCGCCCGCTCGAGCAAAAGGAGTTTGGCGACGTGCCAGCGATCTCCGTTGAGGAAGTCCGGGAGATGATGAAGTCGGGGACGCCGGTTCAGAT
Organism: Bradyrhizobium sp. CCBAU 11361; assembly: GCF_028128935.1. Taxonomy (NCBI): domain Bacteria; kingdom Pseudomonadati; phylum Pseudomonadota; class Alphaproteobacteria; order Hyphomicrobiales; family Nitrobacteraceae; genus Bradyrhizobium; species Bradyrhizobium sp. CCBAU 11361. Next base: position 25,641 of record NZ_LBJZ01000162.1, on the reverse strand, counting down.
CATCGATACGCGCCCGAAGCACTACACCGCGAAAGCCCAGGACATCATGGACGGAGCCGTATGGCGCGATCCCGAACGGCTCGACGACTGGATTGGTACCCTGTCGAAGACCGAACCCGTCGTCACGTTCTGCGTCTACGGCTTCCACATCGGGTGTCAGACGGCTTCGGCACTACGCAAGGCGGGATTTGATGCCCGCTATATGGCGGGCGGACATTACGCTTGGAAGGCAATCAAGGGCCCCGTGAAACTCTTCGAGTGACCCGGTCGGCCCGATAGCGCGGGGACCAGCCCAATGCCTCACCTTCAACGCTGCAGCGCCATCATCGCAACCATGCTTTTCTTCGTTGGAGTGAGTGAATGTCGAATCATGTGATCGGCTTCGAGAGCACGCAGACTGGCGCCGCCCCCGAGGGCTGGACCTCGACCCTCACGGGATCGGGCGACCCAAAATGGACGGTCGAAAGCGACGAGACGGCGCCGTCTAGATCGAAGGTGCTCAAGCAATCCGGCCGGGCGACGTACCCGCTGCTGCTGAAGAACGACAGCAGCATCAAGGACGGCTTTGTCGAGATCAAATTCAAGGCCGTCGCGGGATCGCAGGACCGCGCCGCCGGTATCGTCTGGCGGGCAAAGGACGCGAACAACTACTACGTGACCCGGGCCAATGCCCTCGAGGACAACGTCGTTCTCTACAAGACCGTCAACGGCGTCCGAAGCCCGCTCGACATCGTCGGCCGCAAGGGAGGATACGGAACCAATGTCAAGGTTCCGGCCGACACCTGGCACAGCCTGCGTATCGACTTCAGCGGCTCGCGCTTCCGCGTCTCCTTCAATGGCAAACAACTGTTCGAGGTCGAGGATTCAACCTTCGCCGGTGCCGGCAGGATCGGACTGTGGACTAAAGCCGATAGCGTGACGCTGTTCGATCAAATCACCTACGGCGAAGCGCAATAGGCAGGGAGAATGACCGGCGCTTTTAAGCGGACTTTTCAGCGGGAATTCGATCGAGGCGTAATCGATGTCGGTGATCGGTGAGCAGGCGAGCGCCCCCCATCACTGCAGCCAGGGTTCCCAATCCTGTTCCACCGGCGATCAAGAACATGATTAAGAGCTGATATTTAACAGCGTCTACTGGTTCGACGCCCGCGAGGATTTGACCGGTCATCATCCCTGGCAAAGAAACAACGCCGATCGCCGCCATGCTGTTCATGATCGGCATGAATCCGCTTCTCAACGCGTCCCGTACTACAGGCAGCAGGGCTTGGTGTCGAGTACCGCCCAGCGCAAGACAAGCTTCTACCGCGGCTCGTTCGCGCACCAGGCTGTTCGTGAGCACGTCTAGGCCCAGGCTTATTCCGGTCATGGTGTTGCCCAGCATCATGCCCAGCAAAGGTAGCGCATAGCGCGGATGATACCAGGGATCGGGGCGTAGCTCCGTCAGGAGCGCGAACATTGTGACGGTACCGGCGGCGAGCAGCGTGCATCCGGTGCCCAGACCGTACTTCCAAACGCCCGGAAGGCGCCGCTTCTGCCGCGCGACGATCTCCCGCGAGGCGAAGAGGACCATGATCAGGGCGGCGAGAGCGGTCCAGAGCGGCGACACTGCGGCAAACAGGAAGGTCAGCACGTATCCGACGAGGACGAGCTGGACCACCATGCGCACGGTCGCAATGGCCAGTTGCTTCTCAAGCTTGAGGCGGAGAACAAGCGAGAAGACGCCGTCCATGACGACAAGGAGCGCGGGTAGGACCAGATCGCCATACGAAAGCTGGATGTAGGTCACGGCTGGCTTTCCTCGATGCCGCCGTCGGGCCTCATCGCAAAAATCCTTGACCCGATGCGGCGGGCTTGAGCGTTGTCGTGGGTGCTCCAAACGACGCTCGTTCCATCCGCAATGCGTTCGGCTATCAAGGATTCCACGGCCGTGGCGGATGCGGAGTCGAGCGCCGAGGTTGGCTCGTCCAGCAGAAGCACGCGCGATCGCAGCATGAGCGCCCGCACAAGCCCCAATCGCTGTCTCTCGCCGGTCGAAAGTCTTTGAATCGGCCAAGGTCCGCAGTTGTCCGGTAGCCCCAAGCGTGTGACCAGAGGTAGAGCATCGTCCCAGACCGCGAAGTGTTCCTGCACGATGTCGGACCACCAGCCGGGCTCGGCGGCGAGGTAGGTCACTCGCTTTCGCCAGGCGGGGGCGGGCATCGCTTCCCTCAGCGTTCCGTCCAGCTTGACCGTTCCCTCGTTGGGATCGAGATCCGCGATGGAGCGAAGCAACAAGGTCTTCCCGACCCCGGAAGGCCCTTGCAGGGCGACGCATTCGCCGTCCTGCAAGTCGAATGACACGGAGATGTGCAGGCGCTTGAGCCCGTTGACCGTCAGCATGGCGTCAAAGCTTGCGCCGCAACCGGTCGGCAACTCGCCTCGCGATCTCCGCCGGCGCCTCGCTTGGGTAAGGATGCACCGAGCTAACGTTGATCTCACCGAGCACGTAGCTGTCGCTCCCATCAGCCTGGACGGGGCCAAGCATAAAATCTGCGTCCCAGATCATGGGCAGGTCGTCTCGCCCAATATCCAGCAACGAGATTAGCTGGGGCGTCCACTCGTCCTCCATCAACCGACGCAGCCGCTGGAAGCGCGGGTCCGCGTTGGACGAATAGAGCCGTGGGCCAGCCTCGGAACGCGCGGCCGGCGAGTCGACCAAAGCTTTGACTTTGTGGTGGCCGAAGCCCGCGCAGCGATCGCCGGCCATGTAGCAGCGGACCACGCCCTCGTTCAGGCGAGGCTGGAACGCCTGGTCGGTCACGCTGCCGTTCTCGAAATACTCCACGCAGCGACGGAGAAAGTCATCCAGCGTCAGTTCCTCGGGCGTGTCCTTAGTCGCGTCCAGGACCTTGATCATAGAGGATGTCGGCAGCTTCTCGACCTTCCAGACGCCTTGGCCGCCGTTGCCCCGGTTGCGTTTGATCACGCGCGGACCGGCAGCGAGCCGGATCGGCAGCTCGGCGCGCATCGCCGCAACGGCTTGATACAGCGCCGTGTCTGATCCCCAACCCATCGAGCGGGTGCGATAAAGAACCTCCTTGGTGCCCATCTTGAGAATGACGTCTGGATGAGCGCTCACCCACACGCCCTGCGCGGCGACGTCGCGCAGCAGCGCATCGAGACCGGCGCGATTTCGGCCGTCTTGAACCGGGTTGACCCAGACGAGCACGCCGTCCACTGCGAGAAGTTGTTCGCGGACGGCGTCAGCGAGGCTTTCGTCGTAGATCGCGGGGCGCCCTTCGACGCCGACGGCGGCAAGTGCTTCGAAGACGTCGACGAAGCGGCCGTTTTTCGAGGTGGCATCTCGACGTGCGACGGCGTCTCCTCGCGAAAGGATGGCGACTGTACGTCGAGGAGAGGGTTGTCGTTCGGTATCCATGCGCAAGCTCCACGTGTTGCGTGCTGCGCAGAACTTGGACCGAAGTCTCGCCGGGAGTCTGCTTGATCCCGCCCGGGGCAGTCTACGTGAACTCCTTCGGACGTTTCAAGATCGTAGCAATAGAGCTACCAACCTCATACCAGGCCCCCGGTCCATCGGGACTCGAAGCCATTCCAATGAGGAACCTTGACTGGCTCAACAACGCTTGTCGCCCCCGTCGAACGTGGGGGCTTTGAAAGATACCGACCGACCATAACGAGGCAGGGAAGTTCCGGAGCCTAAGCCTTCGCGTCTGGAGGAAGCCGTCAAGATCATCGAAGAGTATGCGAGCGATCTCCGGAAAATCATCAAGAAGCTCAGTCGGCGGTTCCATTGAAGCTCAACGTGGCGCCAAAGCGTCGGCTTAGTTCCTAACTTCGGATGAAATCTCCGTGACGTCCGTCTGATGATTTCTTGGAATCCTTCGCCATACCCAGGTTGACAGCCGCTCCATCCGGGCTTCTATTCGCGCTACGGGGATGTGCGATCTCCCCGAGAGGCGCCATGCCCAAGAATCGCGTCCTGATCTACCAAGGGCGCAGCATGTCAGCATCGTACACCTCCATTTCACCCGACAAACTGTCGATTGATAGGCACGGCGGTCGATGTGCGCATCGACGAGGGCTTTTCGGCCGACCCGCGCCTGATTCCTGGCACCGTGCGGCGCTCGCATCTCGACGTCTAGGATTGGGCGTCCCGCCTAATGGGCCAAGTCCGTCGTCGTGGTCTGCCACAAGGGCAAGAAGCTCAGCGAAGGCGCCCCGGCCTGGCTGCGGTGCGGCAAGGTCGCTGCCGAGATCCTCGAAGGTGCGAATGTTCGACGACGACCTCGAGCAGTTGAACGTCGGTTTCCTGCTCTACGACGCGTTCTACCGATGGTGCCGCGACGGGACCAAGGAGGCTCACAACTGGCCGATCAACAAGGTCAGGTGAGGCCGGAGGCAGGACGACTTCTGGGGCGGGGACAACCGGGAGATGAGACATGCGAAAATCGACGATTCATCGGGCAGCGCTCTTCGTTGCGCTTGCGGCAGGGCTCTCCCCCGCCCACGCCCTGGCGCCGTTGACCCAAGAAGAGCTGGTCGCCAAGATCCAGGCTGCCGGCTACTCGCAGGTGAAAGACGTCAAGTCCACGGCCGAAGGAACCACCGCCAAGGCAGTGAAGGACGGCAAGCCGGTGACGCTCATCATCGACAGCAGCGGCCAGATCAAAGAACGTTACTGACGTGGAGGAGCACGATGAAACGCACAGTCTGGCCCCTGGCCGTGATCGGCATCGCTCTCGCCTACCTGCCCTTCGTCTACATGGCACGCGCGCAAGCTATCGATTGGCAAAAGGTCGACGAGACCCTCGGCAGGAAGGCAGCGGTCTCCGACGACGTACATCGCTACGGCTTCCCGCGCAGCGACCTATCGGTGAGCTTGGACGGCGTGACGATCAAGCCGTCGCTGGCACTGGGCGGCTGGGTCGCGTTTAAGCCCGGACACGGCGGCGCGATGGTCATGGGCGACCTTGTTCTGCTCGAGACCGAGATCAATCCGGTGATGGCGAAGATGATCGCGAACGGCCTCGAGATTACCGCCGTGCACAACCATCTGCTGCGGGCGAGTCCGGCGACGTTCTACATGCACGTCGCCGGCCACGGCGACCCCGTCAAGCTGTCCTCGGCGATCCACGATGCGTTGGCCGAGAGCAAGACGCCGTTGACCGTCGGGGCGCCGGCGAGCCCGCCGCCGGCCGTCGATCTCGACACGGCGAAGCTCGACCAGATCATCGGCGTCAAAGGCCAGGCAAACGGCGGCGTCTACCAGTTCAACGTGAAGCGGCGGGACCCGATCACGCAAGAGGGCATGCCATTGACTCCCGTCGGTCCTATGGGTGTGGCGATCGGCATCAATTTCCAGCCCACCGGCGGCGGGAGGGCCGCCATCACGGGCGACTTCGTGTTGACCGGCGACGAGGTCAACCCGGTCATTTTGGCGCTGCGGGCGCACGGCATCGAGGTGACCGCGCTGCACAGTCACATGCTCGATGAGCAGCCGAGGTTGTTCTTCATGCATTTCTGGGCGAACGACGACGCCGTGAAGCTTGCCGAGGGTCTGCGCGCGGCCCTCGACAAGACTGCCAGCACGAAGGGTTAAGCCAAAGATCGACCGAAGGAGCCGCCTGTTTCTTTACGAAAGCAGGCCGTTGCCGTTCGATCCGAACTCGATCAGCGGCATCTCGGAAACAAGGTGGAGGGCGGAGGATCGGGATGGGTGATCCTTCCTCCTCGCCGCGCGACCGGCGGCTCATCAACCAGTGGGCAGCCGATCATACGACGACGCTCGCGGAAGGCCGCCCGGTGCTTCTTGAGCGACTGCTCCCAAACCGACGACCGAGCCCCGCTCGTCGCGGTGAGGCGCCGCCTACTTGAGCCGCCTCGCCCCGGCAGAACGGAATTGGGATTGCAGTCTCGACTTCAGATTCCCGATCAGCTCCAGAGCTTCAGAGAGCATTCGGCGAGACGTCCGCCATGCCGCGGAGGACTCCAGATAATCCATCATTCGTCGCCAATATCCGTACCCCCAAGCGAAGAGAGGGATCGACAGTAGTTTCTTCTTGTTCAGATGAAAAAGTCTTTCGACGACGGTCAACTTCAGGACTTCCGCGGCAATGAAGACGATCGCTCCCGGGAGAAAATGGCCCGTACCGAGCAGATAGGCACTGAGGGGCTTGGCTGGCTCCAATATGACGACGGGCACCGCAAATAGGGCGAAGGACTGATAGGGCCCCAACGACGTTACCCAACGCCGAACCCGTTCCAGCAGCCTCTTTTTGCTGAGCCAAGCGGCGATCGGTCCCGTGACGGCCGAGAACAGCGCATCGACGGTGAAATAGACGGTAGCGATACCGAAGATTGGTATAGTCCAGAAGCGCGCCATTTGATCCTCCGACCTGAGAAGGCAAGGCGCACGAAGCCAAGACGTTCCGCGAGGAGTCCTGCCGGGGGCGCCTACCGGCGAGAGGCAAGGGTTGGACCCGGAGATTTTGCCTGATCGGCGGGGTCGCTCTGCAGCGTCGTTCGCCGTTCGGCGACGGCATGATCGAACAGTTCAAGAACCAGTCCGAATGCGGTCAGGTCATCTTGTTCGATCGCTCCATCATCGTAGCACTTCAGGGTTTCACCGATAATCGCGTCGACTTCCTGTTGCGATGTTAGAATGTCCTGTTCCGACCCGGCATTGCGAAGCTCCGAGACCACGGCGAGAATCCGGTTGCGATGGCTGGTGGTGTCGTCCCGGTCGTCCCGATTCAGATAGCGACGCAGCCAGGCGGCGGCCGAACCGATCCCGGAAAGAAGAAGCAAGGCAAACCAGAAGTAGTCGCTGTACTTGTCCAGAAAGGTCCGCTCGGTCCCGTTTGACCGCCGCGGCGCCCCGATGCACGGAGGGCTCCGCCTCCTTCTCCGTCTCGGGCTTCGTGATGTGCGCGGCGCCGGCGGCACGTTGCGCGATCGAGTCGCGAACAGCGAAAAGTTGCCGGTAGAAGGCCGCCGCCTTTGCTTCTGAAAGTTCTTTTCTGGCAAGGATGAGATGGTTGACGCTGATGGTGTCGACCTTGTCCTCGGGCCAGGCCGGTTTCGCGTTGAAGACACTGCCCGGAATTTCCTCGGCTTCGTAGCGGGCGTTCTTCAGAGCGATCGCCTCGGATGCTTCGACCGGAAGGAACTTCGGAGCTCCGCGCGATCGCGAAGTCGCCGCGATCGCGGCGGCAGTGATCTTGCTGTCGAGCGGGCCGACGGCGAGATAGGCGTCGAGGGTGGCGTCTTGCGCAAGTTTTTCGATATCTTCGGTCCCGAATTGGACCGTCGCTACCTTGTCCGGCTCGACTCCGGAGCCCACCAGAATCGTCCGCAGGAGTGCAAGGTTAGCTCCGGTCCGTCCTATAATGCCGACTTTGCGACCCGCCAGATCGGCGATTTCTCCGATTCTGCCGGTGGCCTTTTTGGAGTTTTTGCCCGGTCTCCCGGAGGGCGACCAAAGTACGACGTAGTTCTTCCGCAGGACGGCCAGTGTCTGCGCGTCGGCAGGCATGCCAAGGTCGCCGCGACCGATTGCCAGGTCGGCTTTGCCGACGCCCAGCAAAGCCAAGGATTCGGCCGCTCCTTCCGTCGTGATGGGCGAAAGCTTGACCATCCTGCTTTCCTCTTCGAAAGCCTCGGCCATCGCTTGGACCACCTGATGATCGTCGCTGCCTGAGGGTCCGACGGCGATCCGGAGGGTCTCGGGCTGCAAGACGTAGAAGAGGGCGGCCGCTGCGGCACCGAAAACAACAAATCCCAAAGCCAGAACGATCAATAGCCTTCGTTGGCGTCGATCGTGAGCATTCCTGACTGAGTAATCGGACGGTGACATCAGCAGAACCTACGCGAACAAAACGCTGCTTGGGAGCTCCAGGTTCGCCGCTGGGAACTTGGGCGAACCAGCGTCCGACCGGAATGTTCCGTACGCGCGACAACGAGGTCACGAAGGGCCGGGATTCGACTGCGAAAGAATCCCTCTTCGCGCGCCGATGGCGAGCCGGCCTTCGGCGATGAGCACGTCAAGAGGGGAGGACGAGGGCCGCTAGACTGTCGGCGGCCCGAGAATAGGCTTTTGCCCGGCAGCGATTCCCCTCGCCTTCAGAACCCATAAGCAATCTTACCAAGCTGGCGCCGGACGTGGGCCGCGGCCGTATGCCGTCGCCACGCAGAGATACCGCTGCTCCGACTAGTCGAACTGTGTCGCCGCGACGGGTCGGAAGACCCATTCACGCCACACCGTCAACAGGGCCGCCATGACGACCGGCCCGAGGAATAGGCCGATGAGTCCGAAGGCTGCCAGGCCGCCGAAGATGCCGACGAAAGCGAACAGAAAGGGCAAGCGAGCCGAACCACCTACCAGCACGGGCCATACAAAATGATCACCGGCGAGCATGATCACCGCTCCCCAGCAGAAGACGCCCGCCGCCGCGGCCTCGTTTCCGTTCGATATCAAGGTCAGCGCCGCCGCAGAAAATGCCGCCCAGGCACCGAAAGGGAGCATCGCGAAAGCGGTGGTGAATATGGTGAACATGACGGCGTTCGGCACGCCCGCAACGAGATAACGACGCCAATCAACAGCCCTTCGCCGACCGCGACCACGACGGTGCCGTTCACCGTGCCGCGGATGGAATCGACAATTTTCTCGACCACGCCTTCGCCGGGATGGCCAAGGATTCTTTCGCTCGTTTCCAGGAATCGGCTCGCGACGGATCGGCCGTTGCTGAGCAGGACGAAGAGCGCGACCAGGGAAAAGAGCAGCATGAACATGCGATGCAGCAACTGGCCTCCCAAACTATTGAAGAGATCCGACGCGTTATCGGCGCTGATCGCTTTCAACCAGCCGGTCGCCGCCTGCGGATCCGAAAGGTTGGCGCGCCACCACTGCTGCGCGATCTCCGCCGCAATCGGCAGGCGGGCGATCCAATCCGGCACCTCGATGCCGCTCTCGCGGGCCTTCTTTAGCCAAGCCGCGATCTCCCCGCTCTGCTGTGCGACCTGATAGATCGCAAGAGCCATCGGCGTGAACAGGATGACGGCAACGAAGCAGGTGAATGCGAACGCGCTCCAGCCGGACGGGCCCGACATCACGCGATTTGCGAATGCTACGTACAGGGGCCACAGAGCAATGGCCAGTATGGTTGCCCATATCAACGCGGAGAGGAAGCCCGCCGGGTCCAAAGGGAGAGTGCGACGATCGCCAGAGCGAACACGACGCGCGCATTCTTGCGTGCGTCCGATCCAAGCGGCAACGGCTTATGCCCCGGTTTCGCCCGGGCCTTCTCCTTGGAATCCACCGATCCGGATTCGTCCGGCTTCTTTCGACTCACGCTCGGATTTGCTCGTCCCACGTTTCCCTACATCACTGGTTGCGCCGAGAAGCGGAAAGCGCCTCGCCGGAATCGGATTACCTGGGTCGGTAGATGGCGTGGAAGCGGAGGGTTGCAGAGTGCGCCAATGCGTCGAGGCACCCCTCCAGATCGGAGAGCGAGCCTCAAAGTCCGGCTCGCTCTCTGTGACGAACCAACTGACTATTTCTTTTCCGGCACCCAGGTCGTGCTGGCTCGATCGTACTTGAAACCAGGGGCGCCCTTCAGGCCGTCCTTGGTTTCGTCGAGGGTCAGCCACCACTTGTCGTTCTTTTTGGCGGTCTTGACCGCGGTGAACGGCACGATGACATCCTTCTCGCCGGCGCCGAGAAATCCGCCAACCCCAATCACCAGTCCGGTGATCTTGCCCGCCTTGTCGACCAGGACGTCGTCGATATCGCCGATTTTGCTCTCCTTAGGGTCGTAAACGGCCTGCTTGTAGTAGTTCGTCACCGTCCAACTTTCGGTCGGCGCCGCGGTCAGCACAGCGGTCGCGGCGACTGCACTGGTTGCCATCGTTGCAGCCAGCAGACATCCGATTGCGAGACCTTTCTTCATACCCGAACTCCTCGATCCATAATGATCCGATCCAACGGGATAAAGTGGCAAATGTTCCGACGATGGAACGTCGCCGTTCGTTGCGCCGTTGAAGTAGGCCGGGAGCTGCTGATGAGCCTCAGACAACGGATCGAAAATCTCGGACCCTACCAATCGCTGCTTTTGTTGGCGGTGCCGACGGCGACGGGTAGAGCCATTGAAACTGGTCGCAGTCGCGGTTGCCGGCGAAAGTCACTGGATCGCGGGCACGGTCATGATCGCGGCGTGCTATCTGCTCAGCCTCGTTCTGGTCGAACGGCTCTTCGTCATAGTCAAGCCGAAGCTGCTGACCATTCCGTGGTTCGCGACGCTTTGGGCGACGGTCCTCGCTGTGCGCGCATGGATCGCCTCGTCGTTCCGACGGCTTCGTGAAGGGACGAGTTGAGTCGCGGCTTCGTCAGCTCAGGTCGATCTCGACCGCAATCCGGACGAGGTCCGAGTGGCTCTTGGCGCCCAGCTTGGTCTTGAGCGCCGAGGTGATGTTTGCGACCGTCTTGTAGGAGATCCCGAGTTCGGCTGCGACTTCCGATATCCGGTCGCCCCGCCCCAACAGCCGCAATATTTCGAGCTCGCGTGCGCTCATCTGGGTCAAGGGGCTGGCCTTGATCGCCGCGCCCGCGAAGGTCGTCGCTTCGGCGAGGCGTGGCGAGACGAAGCGCTCACCCGCCGCGACCTTCCGGATCGCCTTTGCCAGGATCCTGGGATCATCGCTCTTTGACACGTATCCTTGGATGCCCATTTCGACGGCGCGCGCCACGAAGGCCGGATCGTCGCTCACGCTAAGCATAACAATCCGTGCGGCCGGGTCGTCCTTGCGGATCCGGCGCGTCAGTTCGAAACCCGTCAGGTCGGGGAGCCTGACGTCCACAACGGTCACGTCGGGGTGCTTGTGAAGGTAAGCGCGATGGCCCGCCTTCGCATCCGAGGCCTCGTCGATCTCGACGGAGGGGTCGGATGCGAACAGGGCGCGGCACCCCGATACGACCACAGGATGGTCGTCGACGATCAGCACCCGCATGATCGATTTTCCTTACTCTTCACCTGAGTTTCCTCGATTTGTACGACAGGAACGTCGCGTGGGCGTACATGGTTCGAAATCGACCGATAAAAGGACGGCGCCAGATCGAAGCGACACCGTCTTGCAAGCTCCGAATTTCTTCCTTCCGGGAGCGACCGTCGTGGCGGAGTCGAGCTTTCGCGCGATAACGGACGCACGAACGAGCGTTGCTATCTTCCGTCTCGAGCCAGCAGATCGAAAGATCCTAAAGGGGAGCAGAACCGGCGGTTCATGCAGCGTTCAACGCGCCCGGCCTAAGCAAACCGCGCCACCGGGGACAAGTGCGCGAGGTGGAACATGTCTGGTTCGGGTGAGTTCGATTCCATCGGGATCGTAATCGATTGGCTTGATGCCATGCCGCCAGCGACGCCTGGCGGATCTTTTGGAACTCTACGCCGATCGGGCGACGCTCGATTGCTGCGACGGCGGACGTTTCGTTGGCCGAAGCGGCCTGCTTCGCTATTGGCCCGGCAAGCTGCAGGCCGCGACGCCCTCGGCCTTCGAGCTCCACGAGGTGCTTCCCGAGGGTGATTGCGTCATCCTGGACTACGGGAATTACGACGGCACCAGCGTGCGGACAAAATTCTGGTTCGACGATGTCGGACGGATCAGCAGGACGCGCTGCATGCCCCTTGGCGGCCTTGGCTCCAGGGCAGCGTAGCTGCCGAGACGTCTAGGACGCAGGCTACGGAGGAGAGGTCGCCGATTTCGGCGAGCCTCTCCACCGTCACGGCTGCGATCAGTGCATGTGACCGATGAGGTAGATGCCGCCGCCGACGAAAAGGACGGCCGGCACGGCCCACAGAATGAGGACGGGCATGTTCGTCTCCTTCAATTGCTGTGGTTAGTTGGAGGAGCAGACCTTGATGGTCTTCATCCCGGCTTCGGCTTCCGTGCGGGTCTTGCGCCAGCGCCTGAACGGTAGCGAGGCTGTTCTTGATCCGATGCTCGAGTTCCCGGACAAGAAGAGACAGTCGCTGCTCGGTCGCGGACCGTCTCGCGAGCTCGTCGCCGCTGGCGACCACCGCGGTCTACCCGCCCCCCTTGCGACCTACAGTGAAGTCGTGTCGGCAAATCACGTCGAGAACGTCCCGAGGTCAGCAACCGTCAAAGCAGTGCTACACATCGAGGTTGCGCCGCGCAGCGGCCGCGAAGCGAACGTCTTCGGCGCAATAAGCCGATCAATCTCGCCCCGTTTCCAGCCGATCCGGGCCGCAACCTTGTTCGACTTTGCGCGTTCGCTTGGACGAAACCTGGAGGGGCCCATGTCAGCCAAGCTGCGATTCTTTCTTGCCGGCGCGGCAACGGCCATCGCCATCATCGCCGTTGGTTTCGGAGGCGGCGCGCTGTTCGCAAGTTCGGCATCGAAGCAGGTACGACCGGCCCGCATCGAACATCAGGCGACCGCGCCCACGCCCGCAGTGCGCGTCGCTCTTCCCGCAACATCCGAGCCCGTCGCTCCAACGCCGGTCCTCGCGGTCGACCTCTCTCAGGAGAAGGCGCAGCAGACGCAGCTTCCGCCGCAGGCTCAATCGGAAGCGCAGACGGAGGAACGTCCGAAGACAAGGCGGGAGTTGCGCGAGGAGCGCCGGAAACTGCGAGTGGAGCGCCGCGCGGAGGGGCGGGAGAGGCGACATCATCGCAAGGCTTCTCAGCAGCAGGAAGCGAGCCGGAATGGCGAGATCCCGCCTCAGTAGGGACGTCGCCCGCAACCGCGGCCGACAGCTCCAAGGGTTCCCTCCTGATAAATGCCACTTTTTCCCGATCTCAGGAACGATTGTCCGGACGTGCGGTTGGTGTGCGCTTTTTTTGTTGGAGACACACCATGATCAAACGCCAGTTGATGACCACGACCGCAGCCATTCTGATTTCGACCGCAGCTTTCGCGCAGAACAATTCGAAGGACGTCCCGAGCGCGAGCCCCTCGGCGCAGCAGACCGAAAAATCCACGTCGACACCACCGACATCCAATCCCTCGACCACGACGTCGACGCAGTCGCAGGCCTCGCCTCCGTCCGCCTCGACCCAGACCCCGTCCGCGTCGACGACTACTCAGGCGCAGCAAAACACCGCCACCGACAGCAGCCGCACCAATCAGAACTCGACGGGCACGAACGGCGTCAGCACCAACACGTCGACGGGCGCTCAGCAGCCGGCTACGGCCAGCCAGACCCAGTCCGGCCAGCCGACGGCCAACCAGCAGCAGTCGACCAATCCGGCGCCGTCCACAGGCACAAACCAGGCCCAACAGACGCCGGCCCCGGGCAATTCGTCGAACCCCTCCGCGCAGCGGCAGGACACCCAGCAGAATGCGGCCGGGCGAACCGGGTCGGATCGGACCAATGTTTCGATCCAACTCAACGACACGCAGCGGACCCGCGTCAGCGAATCCGTGTCGCACCTGAACGTGCAGCCTCTCACCAACGTCAATTTCTCGGTGTCGGTGGGTACGGCCATTCCGCGCGACGTGCGCCTTCAGCCACTTCCCGCCGACGTCATCGAAATCGTTCCGCAGTACAGGGGCTACAACTTCGTCCTGGTCCGCGACGAGATCGTGATCGTCGATCCCTCGAGCTATCAGATCGTCGCCACCATGCCCTACTCGGGACGATCGACGGCGGCCGCGCCGGCACCACGCGAGCAGCGCAAGGTGACCTTCAGCGACCGCGATCGTGAGACCGTACGCAAGCACGTGCGGGCGGCGCCGGCCGAACGGCGGACGACGACGACGGGAAGCACGGTGCGGACTGAGATCCGCAGAGGCGAACGCGTGCCCGACAGCGTCGAGATCGAAGCCTTCCCGGAAGAGGTCTATCGCGATGCCCCGACGCTGCGCGAGTACCGCTACATCCACCGCGATAACCGCACCTATATCGTCGAGCCGCAGGAGCGGCGCGTCATCGAAGAAATCGACTAACGACAACCGATAGGAGGAGAGAACGATGAAGACCATTCTGTTCGCAGCCGCCGCCGTGGCATCGCTCGCGACTGCTGCTTCGGCCGCGCCGCTCAACCCCGGCGGGCTGGCCACCGTGGAGAAGGCAAACGTAGAACAGGTCCGCCTGGTCTGCGACGAATACGGCCGTTGCTTCCGGACGCGCGGTCCCCGCTACGTCCAGCGCTACTACGACGACGACGCCTACGTCGCGCGCCGCAGCTACGGCTACTACGGTGGACCGGGCTACTACGACCGCGGCTACGGCTACTCCAGCGGGCCGAGCATCGGCTTCAGCTTCGGCACCCGCGGCTGGTAATAAACGAGACCTCGACGGAGGGGCTGCCGCTCGGGCGGCTCCTCTCGTTTTATCCTACATCGAGGCGCTTAGTAACTTCACACCTTCCACCGCCAAAGCCTCAGCGCTCCGGCCGTCCCGGCCGATCGCTCTTAGCCGGACCGCGTTAGTGCCGCGTGGCGCACATCGTCATCCTTCGCCGCCGGGTTGATCATCGTATAGGCTTCCCGCGCACGGGCTGTCGCGGCGCTGCTTCGGCGAGCATCGGCATCGCTACTGGTCTGAGCGAAAATTGCCACTGTTTCCCGGATTGTCAAACGGACTTTGCCCGCGAGGGCACCGCATGGAAGGAACGATTGCCGAAATTTCCCGTTGTGACGTGGAGTTCGAAGTCGGGCTCGATCAGCGGGGGGTCATGCCGGTCGTCAGATATTTCGTTTTCGTCGGCAGCGTGCTTTTCGGTCTGCTCTTGGCAGCCGACCGATATCTGCCCGCGCCCGCCGGGCGCTCGTCCGCGATCGACGTAGACCGAAGCATCATCCGGATCCGCTCAGCGCGAAACCTCCCTGAAAAGATCGTCTTCGACACGGCGAGCGCGCTCGTGGCGACGGCTTCCGGTCCGGCCGAGGTCGAGCAGCGTGAAGATCCGCGGCACGCACTCGCGATGATGCCGCGAGATAGTCAGGCCGTGAAACCTGCGACGACCCCAATGGGTCGCGTCGCCGAGCGCCGCGCTTCCCGTCTGCATCGTGCGTTCCGAAAGCCGGCTGAACCAAGGGTGGCGATGGATCGTCACGAATTATTCGGCGGATGGTAGTCCGAAGCAAAGCTCGATCATGCAGGCATGCCCGGCCCCGCATCCCGAAGTCGAACCGGGACGACCGCAAACTGCATCAGGATCGCGCTCAGCCGGGGCGGGGCGGCGAACCTAGACCGGCCAATGGCTCGCCGAAGACATTTTTGGATGCGTCTTCAAAACGTCGCAGCTGTCGCCGTCAGGCGTTTCGGTCAATCGGGAAAAGTAGAAACTTTCGTGATCAATCCGAGTTGGCGTCGAACGATGTTTCGATGCCCGGGCCGAGGAGTTGACGGGGCGTTGGCATAGCCTATTTCGTGCGACTTGCAGGCGAGGAATGCTGAGGCGGATACACACGCTTGTGCGTCAGATAGCCAACGAGACCGCACGTTCGGGTTGGACGTTGCTTGCTGTGTGTTTGCGGCCTCCGCAGCTGTCGTGTCGGGGCTGCGCGCGCTCTTCGGCTGATAAGGACGGCAATTGCGCAGCATTCCCCATTTCAGCCATTCTGCCGGCCAAATCGTGGTCTTCCGCACGGAACTCCAGGGAACAGCGGCAGTTGCTCCCTCGCTTCGAAACCGGAGGAGCAAACGTGAATCGCCGACAACTTCTTCGTGGATCAGTAGCTGTTTCAGCTGCAGCTGTACTGCCGCGGGCAGCGGACGCTCAGTCCGGAACCGCCCTCACGTTCAGCCCGTCCTATGTGCGCGAGCTTGCTCGTGCGCTTGCGACCAAGCCATTCGCGGCTCCGGACGAGAAGCTGCCGGATGCACTGAAAAATCTCGACTACGACCAATACCGGTCTATTCGCTTCGCGCCCGAAAAGGCGCTGTGGCGCGCAGAAAAGCTGCCATTCGAAGTTCAATTTTTCCACCGCGGCTTCTTTTACAAGAACAGGGTCGACATCTTTCAGGTGGTGGACAGGAGCGTCACACCGGTCTCGTACCGGCGCGATGACTTTTCCTTCGGCGAGGGCCTCGGACAATGGCCGGATAAGGACCTTGGATTCGCCGGCTTCCGCGTGCACGCCCCGATCAACAAACCGGATTATTACGACGAACTTTGCGTATTCCTCGGCGCAAGCTACTTCCGGGCCGTTGCGAAAGGACAGACCTATGGTCTGTCGGCGCGGGGGCTCGCGATCGATACCGGCGAAAGCAAAGGCGAAGAGTTCCCGGTGTTCAAGGCCTTCTGGCTGGAGAAGCCGGCGCCGAATGCCTCCTCGATGGTGGTCCACGCGCTGCTCGACAGCAAGAGCGCGGCCGCAAGCTACCGTTTCACCATTCGGCCTGGCCAAACCACGGTTTTCGACGTCGAGATGGCGCTCTATCCGCGGGTCGACCTCGAGCACGCCGGGCTCGCGCCGATGACCAGCATGTTCTTCTTCGGTCCGAACGATCGAAAGGATTTCGACGATTTCCGCCCCGCCGTCCACGATTCGGATGGACTTTCGATCTTCAACGGCAGAGGTGAACAACTCTGGCGACCGCTCAACAATCCGCACGATCTGCAGGTCAGCAGCTTTGCCGACGTCAATCCGGGCGGCTTCGGCCTCATGCAGCGGGAAAGGAATTATCTCGCTTATCAGGATCTGGAATCCAGTTTCGAAACGCGCCCGAGCCTCTGGTTCGAACCGATCGGCGATTGGGGCGAAGGGGCGGTCAAGCTGTTCGAGATTCCGACCAAGGAGGAAGTCCACGACAATATCGCCGCACTCTGGCAGCCGAAGCAGCCCCTGACGGCAAAGAGCGAACACATCTTTACCTATCGATTGCACTGGGGCACGGACGCGCCGAAAGCCGACGCGCTCGCACGATTTACCAGAACGGGAATCGGCAGCCGGGGAGACGACAGCAAGCTGTTCGTCCTGGAACTGATGGGCGACCACCTCAAAGGCGTTGATCCCAAAGCCATCAAAGGGGTGGTGACCGCTGAAAAAGCCGACATCAGCAACATCGTCACGCAACCAAATCCCGTGACCGGCGGATGGCGTCTGAGCTTCCAATGTTCGGTCAAGGGGCAGGCGTCCATCGAGCTACGTGCCTTCCTGGCGCAGAATGATGCGCCGGTCTCGGAAGTATGGATCTATCGATGGACGCCCTGAAGCAGTCGCAGGCGCCGCTGCGAAGCGCCCCCACCCGCCCGTTCTTGCCGCAAGAAAGCCAGCTCTCGATGCTGCCGTGTCGGCTGGGCCGCGCGGCTGAAGTCAGGCAATCGTCGGTCCATCGCGGGGCCACTTTGATCGTTCGCCGTCTCTTCATCTTCGTCGGGACGGCCTTGCTGACGCTTGCGGGCGGCTACGGCATGTACGACGTGGTGAAAGTCGGCGGTGTGACATTTCTCGAGGCGCTGCTGCTTGGTCTGTTCCTCGTGCTGCTCGCCTGGGTCGCATTCTCGTTCATGTCCGCCCTCGCCGGATTTTTCGTGCTGCTGACGCGCCGGCAGCCCAATCTGCCGATCGACACGACAGGCCCGCTGCCTCACGTCACCTCGCGCACCGCGATGCTGTTGCCGACCTATAACGAGGATCCGCATCATGTCATGGCGCGGCTGCGCGCGATGTACGAATCCATCGACGCGACCGGATATGGCGAACAATTCGACTGGTTCTTGCTGAGCGATACGACCGACCCGGACATCTGGATCAGCGAAGAGATGGCCTTCATCGAGCTACGCCGCGCCTGCGGTGGAGATCAGCTGTACTACCGGCACCGCTCCGACAATACCGCGCGGAAGTCCGGCAACATCGCCGACTGGGTCACCAGGTTTGGCGCGGCCTATGATCACATGATCGTCCTCGATGCGGACAGCCTGATGGAGGGTGATACGATCGTTCGCCTCGTGCACGCAATGGAACGCACCCCCTCTTGCGCGCTGATCCAGACGCAGCCCGTCATCGTCAACGCGCGTACCCTGTTCAGCAGGCTGCAGCAATTTGCTGGGCGTGTGTATGGCCCCCTCATCACGGCGGGCAATGCCTGGTGGCACGATGGCGACGGCAACTATTGGGGCCACAACGCCATCATCCGGCTCAAGGCCTTCGCCGCGGAGGCCGGACTGCCCGAACTCCGCGGTCGCAAACCTTTCGGAGGACACATCCTCAGCCATGATTTTGTCGAGGCCGCGTTGATGCGTCGCGCCGGCTGGGCGATCTATATGGCCCCGGCCGTTCGCGGCAGCTTCGAAGAAGTCCCGCCGTCGCTGCTCGACTTTGCGGGGAGAGACCGCCGCTGGTGTCAGGGTAACCTTCAACATCTCGCGGTGCTGCCCGCGCGCGGGCTGCACTGGGTCTCGAGGCTGCATCTGCTCACCGGCATCGGCTCCTACGTGACCGCGCCGCTCTGGCTTCTGTTCCTGTTGCTCGGTCTGCTCATTTCACTGCAGGCACACTTCATCCGGCCGGAATACTTTCCGAAGGGCTTCAGTCTGTTTCCCACCTGGCCGCAACAGGACCCGGTGCTCGCGGCCTGGGTCTTTGCCGCGACCATGGGGCTTCTGATCCTGCCGAAGCTGCTGGCCTATCTGGTTCTGATCAGCAATCGTGACGAGCGGCGCGGATTTGCAGGAAGCTTTCGCGCCCTGGCGGGAGTCGTGTGCGAGACGTTCGTAGCGGCATTGCTTGCTCCCTGCATGATGATCCTCCAGACCAAGGCCGTCATGGAAATTCTCGCTGGCCGAGACGCAGGTTGGCAAGTGCAGCGCCGAGGCGATGGACAGCTCGCCCGCGGCGAAGTCTATCGAAAGCTCGCCGGGCCGACACTCTGCGGTCTCGTCCTATCGGTCTGCGCTTATTCCGTCTCTTTGCCTCTGCTTCTCTGGATGTCGCCGGTCGTGCTGGGGCTCCTGCTTTCGATCCCTTTGGGCATTATGACTTCATTGCAATTGAGCGCGCCAGGAGTATTTGCCACGCCGGAGATCAACGAGCCGCCTGCCGTTGTGCTCCGCGCGAACGAGCTCGCCGCAGCTGAGCCCACCGAAATGGCCGGGGCTCTACGCCAGCTTAGCCGGGATCCGGAATTGCTGGCCGAGCATTTGGGCTCGCAATCACCTGCAAGCTCTCGCCGGTTTGGGCCCGTCGACGTGCCCCTTGCAACCGCAACCGCCAAGGTCGCGCGATGTGAAAGTTTGGACGATGTCCTCGCTTGGTTCGACAAGCTGGAAATGCGCGCGGTCCTTGAGAATCCGACGCTGTTGAGAAGAATCCTTGAGCTTCCTGCCGGTGGCCGAGATTAGGATGAGCGCCGCCGCGCTTGGCCCAACCCGCGCCGCGTGCGCCAGGATGGTCGCGATGGTCTTGAAGCCCTCGGCGTCGCCAGTCGAACGGACTGCAACGGACACTATAGTTAGTAGAGCGCCATGACGCTGCGGCGAGCCTATCAATGAGTTCAGCCTGGCCGGACAGAATCCTCGACCTCGCAGTTTCCAGATCGGGCCATTCAGCGCGGTCCATCTCCGGAAAGGACTGGCGCCGACCGCTCCTGAGCGGCCACTCGATCTCGAGGTGTTGCTCGATAGCGTTGTCGCATCGAAGTCTACCTCACCGTAAAAGGCGATTACGCGCTTGCCCCGCGCTGCTGGACCCCTCCCAGACCTTCTAGCGAGCCGATCGTGGTTGCGGGGCCGAGCTCTTCGGCAAATTCGCGATGGGCCCTCTCTTCGGCCGAACCGTCGATCTCTCCTTTCGGTATCGACCAAGCGCCCTCGTCCATGTTGCGCCAGAATGGACCGCCAGGGTGAACCAGCAGCACCTCGAAGCCGCGCGGTCCACGGCGATAGCCCAATATACCGCGCTCACATTGGCTCTTGCGGGAGTTCGCTGGACACGCCCACGCTTTCTCTTCCACCAAATGAAGCCGCAGGCAGGTAAGACCTCTAAGCCCGAACCCACACCCTTTCAAGAGCGATCGAGCGAGCCGCCGATGCAATCAGCGAGATACCGCGCCGTTCGACTTCGAGGTTCGGCTGCAACCTGCTCCGGCGTACCTACCGCAACAATCTTGCCGCCCTCGTCGCCGGCCCCCGGGCCGATGTCGATGATCCAGTCACTGGCCGCGGCGACAGACATGTCGTGTTCGACGACGACGACGGTGTTTCCAGCCTCAACGAGCCCGCCAAGTTGCTTCATCAGCTTCGCCACGTCCGACGGATGCAGCCCTGTCGTCGGCTCGTCCAGAACATAGATCGTACCCCCTCGCTGAGCCCGCTGTAGTTCGGTGGCAAGCTTGACACGCTGCGCCTCCCCTCCCGACAGCTCCGTGGCAGACTGGCCAAGCCGGATATAGCCCAAGCCGACCTCGCTGAGGACACCCAGCGATCGCCGCAACGACTCGTCGGCGGAGAAGAACTCAAACGCTCCGTCGACGGTCATTCTAAGCACGTCGGCGATCGAATTGCCGCGAATCTTGATCTCCAGCGTCTTGGCGTTGTAGCGAGCGCCCTTGCAGGTCGGGCAAGGCGCATAAACGCTGGGAAGGAAGAGCAACTCGACACAGACGAAGCCCTCACCTTGGCAGGTTTCGCATCGCCCTTTCGCGACGTTGAACGAAAACCTGCCGGCATCGTAGTGCCTGAGGCGCGCCTGCTTCGTGGATGCAAAGAGCTTGCGGACGTGGTCCAGCAGGCCTGTGTAGGTTGCAAGGTTCGACCGGGGCGTGCGCCCGATCGGCTTCTGATCGACAACGACGAGACGCTTGATCTGGTCGAACCCTTCGGTGATCTCCCCACCCAGGGTCTCAATCGGGGCTTCGAGACCGTCGTCATCGTCGATGACGTCCACGCGCTGGCCCAGGCCGTCGCTGATCGTGTCCACCAGGAACTGGCTTATGAGACTGGATTTTCCCGATCCTGATATTCCAGTGACGCATGTGAACACGCCAAGGGGAATGTCCACGTCGACGCTATCAAGATTGTTACGGGCCACTCCCCGCAATTTCAACCAATTGGCTGCTGAACGCGTTTTTCTGATGCGCTTCTCGGCCTCACCAAACAAATATAATCGCGTTCGCGACGCCTTCACGTCGGCGAGGCCCGACAGCGGTCCGCTGTACAGGATCTGGCCGCCGTGCTCTCCGGCGCCCGGCCCGACGTCGACAATCCAGTCCGCTCGCCTGACAACGTCAAGCTCGTGTTCGACGACGAACAGCGAATTGCCGGCAGCCTTGAGACGGTCCAACGCGCGCAGCAGCGCCTCGGTATCCGCCGGATGCAGACCAGCCGAAGGCTCGTCCAGTACGTACACGACACCGAACAGATTTGATCGAACCTGCGTCGCCAGGCGCAGCCTTTGCAATTCGCCCGGGGACAGCGTCGGTGTGCTACGTTCCGACGTCAGATAACCGAGCCCGAGATCGAGCAATACGTCAAGGCGCGCGAGCATGTCCTCGACGATCCGCCGGACCACCAAAACCTTTTCGGGATGGTCGCCGGAGGCGGCGCCCCCACTGAGCGCATGCGATCGCAGAAGTTCGTTAAAGCCTTTGAGCGGCAATCGCGAGATGTCAGCAATGTCCATCCCGGCGAAGGTGACCGACAGAGCCTCCGGCTTCAACCGCTTACCCTTGCAGACAGGGCAGTCCGAGCTCGAAAGAAACCGCGATACCCGTCGCTTCATCATTGCGCTCTGCGTCGTGGCGAAGGTCTGCAGGACATATTTTCGGGCTCCCGTGAAGGTGCCTTGGTAGCTCGGCTCCTCCTTGCGCTTCAGAGCCCGCTTCGTCTCGGCTGCGGTGTATCCGGCGTAGACCGGCACGGTCGGCTGTTCATCAGTGAACAAGATCCAGTCACGATCCCGCTTCGGAAGCTCGCGCCATGGCCGGTCCACGTCGTAGCCAAGGGTCACCAGGATGTCCCGGAGGTTCTGGCCCTGCCAGGCGGTCGGCCATGCCGCCACGGCCCGTTCCCGGATGGTGAGGGAGTCGTCGGGCACAAGCGTGCGTTCGCTGACCTCATGGATCCGGCCGATGCCATGGCAGGTGGGACAGGCGCCCTCGGGCGTGTTCGGCGAGAACGACTCCGCATAAAGCAAGGGCTGCTTGCGCGGATAGTCGCCGGCGCGCGAGTAGAGCATACGCAGCAGATTGGACAACGTGGTCACACTGCCGACGGACGACCTCGTGGTCGGCGAGCCGCGCTGCTGCTGCAATGCCACCGCGGGTGGTAACCCCTCTACTGAATCCACCTCGGGCACTGCCATCTGGTGAAAAAGCCGTCGGGCATACGGGGAGACTGACTCGAGGTAGCGACGCTGGGCCTCTGCATACAGCGTCCCGAAAGCCAAGGACGACTTTCCGGATCCGGAGACGCCGGTAAACACCACGAGCGCATTGCGAGGAATCTCGACCGAGACGTCCTTGAGGTTATGCTCTCGAGCTCCGCGAACGCGAACAAGGCCGCCATCTGCGATGTCTCGTCTGCCTACGGAGCTGACCAGCTTGTTCATGCGACCTCCCTAGGCGCTCGCGAAAGCCGCGGCAGCTCCGACATGGGAAAGTCCCTACGAAACAGCCTGTTCCTTGCCCGTCGGTTGATTCATTTGGCTCTTTGGTCGTTCTGGAACGGGTTGCGTGGTCCCGGGCTCTGAAACATCGCCACAGCTACGATAGCTCCAGAGCATTTCCCAATGCGGCCCCAGCCGCCGTATTGTCGAAGATGCACCACGTCTCGGCTCCCCAAAGGCGAGCGCTTTCGAGACGCCGCCCCAGTGAGAAAAGGGCCTGGCGGTCGTAGTCGGAATAGTACATGCGGGGGGACCCATGCCAACGGAAATAGGCCAGACCGCGCCAACCACCAGGCTCTCCGGAGCCCGGCACCCTAGCGGGATCCGCTGCCACCCGCGCGATGCGTCGTTCAATCAATCTGCTTTCGACTTCCTCAGTGAACCAAGTGGCATTCCGCGGCTCGATCGCGACCATGGCATCGCTGCATCCATTGACCAAGTCGAAGAAGCTGTCGAATGTCTTCGCGTCGAATGCGAGCTTCGGCGGCAGCTGAATGAGCCACGTCCCGAGTTTCGATCCCAAGCCCGCAGTTTCAGCCGCAAAGATTTTCAGGATTTCATCGCAGCCGACCAGGCCCCGATCGTGAGTGATTTCTTCCGGGAGCTTCACAGAGAACCTGAACTCTTCAGGCAGCGAACTCGCCCAGCGCTCGTATGTGCTTGGTTTGTGCCTTCTTCGGAACGAGGAATTGATCTCGACGGCGTTTAGACGTCGCGCATAGCGTTCGAGATTACTTCCTGGTGCTGGAAGTCCGTCGGCATAGCGTTTATCGATGCTCCACCCGGCCGTACCGATCCGCAGCGCGGGCGCTGCTTTGGCCCGACCTCGCCCACCACTCCCTGGCACGGCTACGGCGCTCATGATGAGCGCCGCGACATGATGCCTCCCATCGTCGATAGCCCGAGCAGTGTACGATAGGCGACCAAGGTGCTCCATGTCTGACAGACCATTCCTGAGCTATTCGTACCTGTCGAAGATACCTCGTCCCTCAGACGCATGCTCGGCAAGCCTTTCCCACTCCTCAGCGAGCCGAAGCCAGGCGTTCTTGTCCACTTCGCTTCCGGCCCGTGCCGCCAGGTGACGACATTCCTCCGCCTTGCTCGTGAATCGGTCGGCTTTCGATGATGACACCACGTTTCCCTCCATCCGATAATGGAGAGCGGGCACGTGTCGTTCCTGATGATGGCCACGTGCCTGGATGGCCGCTCGGAGCTCGCGCCCAAGAATGCCGTCCCGGAGTGCCAGGCCTGACTTAGGAACAGCCGGTTTGCCGTATGCTTGGTTAGGGACATATGGCCAATCGGCTCAACATCTGGGCCCGGAGTTCTAAAATGCTTTTCTGGTATCCCGCCCTGACGCTGATGATGGACGCCATGCAGGTCATCGACATGCGCCTGAAGCTTATCGCGGCCGGGAAAGGCACATCTGAAGAGATGTTCCTGATGGTGAACGAAAAGGTCAACGCGATGGCGGAAGCCCGCAACATTCTCATTCAAGGCGGGCATTCGGGTCACGTGATTGACAACTATCGCAAGATCGTGGCGGCCAATGTCGTGCGGCTATCTGCCTAGGCTAGGCACGTTAAGCGATCGGAGTCGCGGAGCGCTCAAAATTCCTCAACAACGATGACAGCCGACGCTCGCGGCAGCGGGCCGGTCCAGTCTCTTGCCTCGACCGCCGCACGTTCCGTCAACGTCCGAGAGCCGCAATCGACAGTTCTTATTCGCGGTCGATTGCTCGCACCCCCCTCCTCTTGCGAGGGCCGGGCAAGCAGGCAGTGGAAGCGACCGTAAAGAAACCAAGCGCCGGGGATAACGCAAGTCGACCAGGAACCGGTGGGTCCCAAGACGCTTGCTTTGTCAGACGTAGGAGGACGGCATGGACGCCAGCGAAACCGCAGCGATGACGAAAGCGTCCGGGCTGACGGCCTTCGTGTTGGGACTGTGGTTCGCCCGTCGGCGTTGAGATGACGTTGCGACCGGTGGGTTAAGGTTCCCTTTTTCTCGGGAGCACGCACGGGGCCGCTTCGGCTCGGAGAGGATCGCAGCGCCACCGTCCAAGCCCCAGACTCTGTGCCGGCCTTTTGCCGCGCGCGCGTGGCGACTTCCGAGTCCGCCGCCCTGAGGAAAACCGGATCTCGGGATTCAGGAATTTCCCCAGCGAGGCACGAATGGGAGGTTCCGGTGCTGCGAACCGTGCAACCAGCGACCATCGGCTGCCCGAGCGGAACGACGATCCCCCATGCGACTTGATTCTCCGAACGTCGCCAAATCGGAGAACGATCATGAGAACAATCTTGGCCATCACCTGCCTGTCCGTGCTCGCGCTGGCTTCACCGGCGGAAGCCAAAGGATGTATCAAGGGCGCCATCGTTGGCGGCGTCGCTGGCCACATGGCGGGCCATGGCAAACTTGGCGCTGCGGCGGGATGCGCGGTCGGACATCACGAAGCCAATAAGCAAAACCCGAATAATTCGAACGCCCAGGCTCCATCGGGGCAGAAGTAGCGCGGGGCACCTCTGGGCCGCGCCATGAAGATCAGATCGCACTCCGAGAGCCACCTCGTCGAGCTTGAGGATGGCTCGCGCTGGCGAATTTCCCCGGCGATCTCGATCTGGCGCTGAACTCGAAGCCCGAGACGGAAATCGTCGTCATGCCGGCCGACGATGATCTGAGTTCTCATATGCTGGTCGGCGGAGACGCAAAGGTCCGCGTGATCGCGGGGGCGAAAGCTGGCCGGTGCGTGAGGTCAAGTCGGCGTTGAAGGAAGGGTAGGACCGGGCTCCGCCAATTCAGCGGAACGAGATCCGGAGCGATCGAGACGCGAGGCCGTCGTCGGATCCGAATGCGGAATCCGCCGCGCGTCGAGCCGTCGACGATGCCAAGCGCGCGCTGGGCGACCGTGGACCTTATGTTGGAACGACGGCGCTCCAGACCTCAACCGGCGCATGGGTGAAGAACACACGCTACGCCGAGTGGTACGTGTCGCTCGATAGTTCTAGAACCTATCTCAAAATTGTCGAAACAGGATCAGCAGGCAAGCGAGCTGGACGAAGCCGAGGAAGTTTTGCGGA